>DMFQ01000265.1:5586-12460 GCA_003450555.1 Ktedonobacter sp. | reverse complement strand
CCCCATCAACGAGCAGCTTTTTATCGTTGGGCCGAAACCTCGCCAACCCCTACGATCCCTACCGTGGCGGGAGCAGACATTCTGCACGGTAAAGAACTCTCATTTAACAATTTACTTGATCTCGATGCTGCACTGACCGCCGTCAGCACCTTTACCGCACCAACGGTAGTAATTATCAAGCATACCAATCCTTGCGGCCTGGCATGTGGAGATACTCTCGTAGACGCCTACAAAAATGCTCACGCGGGAGATCCTATCTCAGCTTTTGGCGGCATTATCGGCTGCAATCGACGTATCGATGCGGCAACCGCCCAGGAGATCACCCAGTTATTCTACGAGGCTATTATCGCGCCCGATTTCACACCCGAGGCATTGGAAATACTGCGCAAGAAAAAGAACCTGCGACTGCTAGCGACACATTGCCCCATTGAGCCAAAGAGCATCAATACACAAGCGCTTAATGCCAGCCGTCCTGATGTGCGCAGTGTCAGCGGTGGTTTACTTTTGCAGACACCCGACACTGTAGGGGAGCAAGCAACAGATTATGCAGCTGTCACCGAGCGTGAGCCAACCCTCGAAGAAGTAACCGACCTCATGTTTGCCTGGAAGGTTGTGCGCCACGTCAAATCAAATGCCATCGTCCTGGCTCATAAACTGGCAGTAATTGGTGTCGGTGCGGGGCAGATGAACCGGGTCGCCAGCGTGCAACTCGCGGTCGAAAAAGCCGCGGAGCGCGCGCGTGGCTCAGTGCTAGCATCAGACGCCTACTTTCCCTTTGCAGACGGCGTCGAAGCAGCCGCCAAAGCCGGCGTCACAGCTATCATCCAACCCGGTGGCTCCATACGCGACGACGAAGCAATCCGCATGGCAAATCACTACGCCATCGCCATGATCTTTACCGGCAAAAGGCACTTCCGCCATTAACCACCAACATGATAATGCCCCATAATTCATTCGTCGGTAAAATGTACGGGCTGGGCTTGCCCCAGCCCTGCGCGCTCCAGCCCTNNTTCGGCGATGATCTCTGCATGCCCCAGCCCTACGCGCCCCCCTGCCTCTGAATTCGATAAATCCCTTACGCTCACCCCAAAAACCCCTTCTACCCCCTAACAAAAAAATAAATCGTCATACCAACGCCAACCAAAATCACAAAACCGCGTATCCAGCGTTGATCGATCTTGCGTGCATAATAAGCCCCCGCGTACCCTCCAATGATCGCCCCGACCACCATCACAATCGTTTGTGGCCATGCCACTACACCTCTCAGGATGAAAATGATAACAGCGACCCCATTGATAAGCGTTGCCAGCAGCGTTTTCATTGCGTTCATTTCGTGAATATTTTCCATACCCATCAGTCCCAACGACGCGAGCATGAGAATACCAATCCCCCCACCGAAATACCCTCCGTAAATCGCAATGATCAGTTGTAATACCGAGATTCCAGCCAGCGTGAGCCAGGGCAGGCGATTTTGCAATGTTGTTTTTCTATGCATCCGTGCTGTAATGGGACCACTCAAAGCAAAAAGCACCGTTGCTATCAAAAGAAGATAGGGCAAGAGCTTCACGAAAGTTGCTTGTGATGTGCTCAATAATAGTTCTGCGCCAAGTACACCTCCAATCAGGCTTGTGATGCTGAGCAGGATGACCACCAAACGCCTCTGCTTGGCCAGTTCCTTTCGGTAGGCTCCCATGCCCGCCACAGAGCCAGGCCAGATAGCTACAGTGCTGGTAGCATTGGCATTGATAGGAGGGATTCCAACGAATATCAGGGAAGGAAGCGTGATAAAACTTCCTCCGCCCGCCACTGAATTGAGCGTACCACCAAGTATTGCCGCGCAAAAGAGAATAAACCCTTGTAAAAATGTCATGTAAGAAAAAAGCTCCTTATATTCTTAGACGGAAAATTGAGTATTGACAACCCTTCACATATGTAGTAATATACATCATGTCAAGAGAACCGCCTGTATGTGCAGGTGAACCGGTGATTACAGCGAAGAGGGTCCACCCGTTCCCATCCCGAACACGGTCGTTAAGCTCTTCAGCTCCGATGATACTGTAGGGGCAGCCCTATGGGAAACTAGGACATCGCCGTTTCACCCGCCCACATAGGCGGTTTTTCTATTGCCATCAACGTGCTTACTGACGTGATGTGCTGATTACCCCGCTTGCCTTTTATGTACCCATATGGTACACTTTTAATGGCATAATAGATTTTAATCGATTTGGCTTTAACTTCTGTAGTGAAGACAGAAGTAGAGATATATAAAACAGAAAAACACAGAGTAGAGGCATGAGACATGTCTCATGTCCCAAACGGCTACACATTTCGGTGTAGTTAGGAGGTCTTTATTACCTTGACAACAGAAAAAGTTCGACTTGTTCCTCTAGGAGGGCTAGGGGAAGTCGGAAAGAACATGATGGTCGTCGAATATGGGAACGACATCATCATTATTGACGCCGGGGTCATGTTCCCCGATGATGAAATGTTTGGCGTGGACCTGGTTATCCCCGATACGAGTTACCTCAACGACAAGAAAGACCGTATACGCGGTATCCTCATTACCCATGGCCACGAAGACCATGTCGGAGCTATTCCTTACGTTTTACCCATGCTTGGTTTCCCTCCCATCTTCGCGACTCGTCTCACCCATGGTTTGATTAATGTAAAGCTAAAAGAGCATAAGCTCCTTGAAAAAGCTACTGTCAACGTGATTACCCCAGGTGACCAGGTGGCGCTGGGAGAGTGCCTTGTTGAATTTTTCCGTGTGAATCACAGTATTCCCGATGCGGTAGGGATTGTCATTCATACTCCATTAGGCACAATCGTACACACGGGCGATTACAAGTTTGATCACACTCCTGTCGATGGAAAACCCGCTGACCTTGGTACTCTTGGCCGTATCGGCAACGAAGGCGTACTGCTCATGATGGGTGATAGTACGCGTGTCGAATCGCCAGGATACACTCCATCTGAACGCGTTATCAATGACTCGCTCGACAAGATCTTTGCCAATGCTTCTGGACGTATCCTCATTGCTACCTTTGCGTCGCTCCTTTCACGGGTGCAACAGGTAGTCGATACCGCCGTTCGCTACGAACGCCAGGTCGCCCTGGTGGGACGCAGTATGGTCAACAACGTTCAGATGGCTGTGGAGCTTGGCTACTTGAACATACCCAAGAGTACGCTTATTCGTGCTGAAGATATCAACAAGTTCCCGCCAGAGAGGGTAGTCATTATCTGTACTGGCAGCCAGGGAGAACCTACGTCGGCACTGACCCGCATTGCCAACCAGGATCATCGCCTGGTTCGTATCCAGCCCAATGATACCGTGATCCTCTCAGCGACTCCTGTGCCAGGCAATGAAAAAATGGTCAATCGTACCATAAATAACCTGTTTCGCCAGGGAGCTGATGTCTTCTACCAGGCCATCTCCAATGTCCATGTTTCAGGCCATGGCGCCCAGGAAGAGTTGAAGCTCATGCTGGCCCTGATCCGGCCCCAGTTCTTCATGCCAGTTCACGGCGAATATCGCCAACTCGTTCTTCATGCGAAGTTGGCACATTCGATGGATATAGCGGCGGATCGTATCGTCGTAGCTGAAGATGGTGATATTATTGAGGTTACCTCTGATGCTATTCGTGTAAAGGATCATGCTGCCTGCGGTAACGTTTTTGTAGACGGCCTTGGCGTTGGTGATGTAGGACAGATCGTCTTGCGTGACCGCCAGGTCCTGGCACAAGACGGTATCTTGCTGATGATACTCACGGTTGACAAAGAGACGGGGCAACCATTAGCCGGCCCTGATATAGTCTCGCGCGGGTTTGTCTATATGCGCGACTCCGAAGAATTGCTGCAAAGTGCGCGTGAGCGCGTCCTGGAATCCTTCATCGGCTTGAATGGCCATGCTTCAGACTGGTCTTTTGTCAAAGACAAAATCAAGCATACGCTCAGCGAGTTTCTCTATGAGAAAACACATCGCCGCCCAATGATCCTGCCCGTCGTCATGGAAGTATAAGCTTGCTTGTGAGCGGGTACGGGTTTCGTAGACACAGTTTGCGAAACCCGTACCCGCTCACAACATCCTTGAGCCTATTGCTTCTCTGGAACATATGCGCTATGATACTGGTGTCTCTGAAGTCTCTAAAAAGGAGGGAATCAGCATGGCAGGCAGTGGTCAGAGCAAGAAATCCAGTAGACAGCATGAACGCCAGGGCGCAGCACATGTAGCACAGAGTTCTTCTCGTGTCAGTAATGTCGTGGGCAGCATGGGGTCTCCAAGTACTCATAGCGCTCGTAGCGGACAGCAAACCAACAACAAACAAGAAGTTCATCGCCACGAACAGTCATCTCAAAAACGCGCACAGGGCAATAAACAGAGGGCGAGAAAAAAGTCATCACCGCGTGCAAATCGACCTGCCAATGTCTCTTCACCTCCCTCCAAAGGAACAGCAGACTCACGAGTTATCGCTAAAGCGCGCAATGCCTGGGGCAATATGCAGCCACATCATCAGCAGCGCTTGCTCGGGATCGTATTGTTTGTGCTGGCGCTCTTCCTATTTGCAGCTCTCACAGTATTTCGTACCGTCCCACTCTTCTCTGCATTTTACGGAGCTTTTACAGCCTTATTCGGTTGGTCAGCCTACCTCCTCTCGCTTGGACTCATCGCTTTCGCACTGGCTCATTTGATCGAAGGTATACGTAATAAAAAAATCATTCGTTGGACGACAGTGATCGGACTGGTGATCCTCTGGCTGCTTCTCCTCGTCGAAAGCCGTTTACTTTTGGGACCTAAAACTGGTGGAGTTCTTGCTTCCTTACTCGTTCGTCCGCTCTTAGGCTGGCCTCCCCTGGCTGGCCATATCTTGCTGATCGGCCTGTTCGGTATTGTTACCATCATAACTTTCCAGATTACACTGGGACATGTCCTGTACGTTGCCCATGCCTTTAGCAGCATAACAAATTCTGTGCAAAAGAAAGTTCCCGCCAATAATGCCTCCGGGCCATCACCATTTTTAGGCCAGCGTCCGCGCTTCAGCCGTTATAGCAGTGCACCAGGAGCGTCTCCACCCCAGGATAGCCGACTAACTTCCGCGTCTGCTGCCGGTGAAGAAGAGGAAGATGACGAAGGTATCATTGAATTTGAAGCAGACTTTGGCGACGAAGATGACCCGCTCAATGATATCAACATCCATAAGCAGCAGATCAGCCGTATTCCACGTGGACCGCGCCCTGCGCCTCCACTCGATCTCGCGGAGCACAGCGATGCTATACAAGGGGTGAACCAGCAGCCATTGCCTTTTAACAAGGCAGAAAAGGCCGCTGGCAGGAATGGTGAGAAAAAGTTTCCCACACTGGAACCACTGGCCCCCAATCCTCTACAGAAGAACCAATCCAGAGTGTACAATCCAGGGGGAGATGCCGAAAATGAGTCATCGTGGAAGCTCCCTGATACAGCATTGCTCAATAACCCTGTAGAAGTCAAAATGCAGATGCTGGGCGACGATACTTCCACGCTGGCAAAGACCATCCAGGATACTCTCCGCAGTTTCCGTGTCGATGCCGAGGTGAAGCAGGAAGATATTAGTATTGGGCCAACGGTGATTCGCTTTGGTATCCGTCCAACTGGGAAACCCGAATTGAAACAGGATGCGCAGGGCAAGTATGTCCCTGTCAAAGACGCGGGCGGCAATATCGTCTATGAGTCTCGTACACGGGTGAGCCGTGTCATGGCGCTCCAAAATGACCTTGCCCTGGTGCTGGAGGCCAAAACCATCCGTATGGAAGCGCCTGTTCCAGGACGCCCATATATCGGCGTTGAGATTCCTAACAAGAATAGCCGCCTCGTCACGCTGCGTGAAGTCCTGGAAAGTAAAGAGTACCAGGCGGCAAAGGTAAAGTCCAAACTGACGATTGCCCTCGGCAAAGATGTCGCAGGTGCTGTGCGCGTTGGTGACCTTGCTCGCATGCCTCACCTATTAATAGCGGGAGCCACAGGCGCCGGCAAGTCGGTTTGCATTAACACCATCATTGCGAGTATCCTGACACAGGCAGGCCCAGAAGATGTGCGCCTGTTGATGGTCGACCCCAAGATGGTCGAATTGAACATGTACAGCGGCATTCCACACTTGCTGTTTCCTGTGGTGACTGAGGTTGAGCGCGTCGTGCCTCTACTCAGAAATGCCATCTCCGAAATGGAGAAACGCTATCGCCAATTCTCTCAATTGGGTGTACGCAACCTTGACGGCTATCGCAAACTCCGTGCGGAAAAGATTGCGCGCGGCGATCTCTCGTTGAAGAGCCTTCCCGCCATAGTCATCATTATCGATGAACTGGCCGACTTGATGATGGCAGCGCCTGAAGAGGTAGAAGGCATGATTTGCCGCCTGGCGCAACTGGCGCGTGCAACTGGTATACACCTGGTGGTCGCTACTCAGCGTCCTTCAGTCGATGTCATCACGGGCCTGATCAAGGCGAATATCCCCACGCGTATCTCATTTATGGTCAGTTCAGCAGTTGATTCGCGCACCATCATAGACATGGGTGGTGCCGAGCGCCTCCTCGGTAAGGGCGATATGCTCTACCTACCGGCGGATGCCGGTCGGCCAGAGCGTATTCAAGGTTCATTCCTGGCCGATGACGAGGCCGAAAAACTGGTAGCCTACTGGCGCATGCAGGCTGTAGAACATATCAATGCAGCGCACAATGCCGGAAATGTCGGACGGCCAGCAGCAACTGCGCAACCCCAGCAAGTAGAACCGGGCTGGGAAATCAAGGAACATGTCTCTGATGATTTTGAGCTAGAGGACGACCTGTTAGAACGTGCGGAAGAGGTAGTGCGCGAGTATGAACGCGCCTCAATCTCGCTTTTGCA
>DMFQ01000265.1:2563-5501 GCA_003450555.1 Ktedonobacter sp. | reverse complement strand
GAGCGCGGCATTATCGGCCAATTTGAGTCAGGTGGTCGTTCTCGCGAAGTACTGGAGGGTGGCAATGGCTACGAAAGGCGCGGCAACAATGGCGGTGGAGAAGGACGAACCGTAGCAGACGAAGTAGCCGATATCGTAGCCGAAGAAAAGGCACGCGAAGAATACCTGAAAAAACAAGGCATAACAGGCAAACCACCCACTCATGAACATGACGAATCGTAGGAACTATAAATGTTAGGATGAAATGAAATGGGTGAAATACGTTTTGCTCTGCACCAACAAGTAACAGGCATACCGGGAAAGCTGATAATCTTCTCTGTTACGCTGTGCTCCTGAGCCGATGGGAACCATTTTAACCTGGTGGTTAAAATGGTCTGCGACGGCTTGGCCGCTTTGTTCACATGCTTTTTGTGCTTGTAATATGACTTTCTGGAACTTTTGCCATGTTGAATAGCTTAACAGCTTCGCCAAGTCGCGGGCACTCCAATATTCGCCGCCTTCTGTTGTTGTCTGCCGCGTAGCATCAAATGGTGATGTATGAAGTTGCTCTGGTTCATTGGTCATGTGGTTTGCTCCTTTTGCACCGGGAGGATAGCTGGTTTTTGTTGGGGAGCTGGTGGGTCTATTGTGGTGCGAGGTATTAACCATTCACCGCCAATCTTTCGTGCTCCGTCAATCTTTCCTTTGGAGGTTAGCCTTTACAACGTAACTCCCGCATCAACAATAATCACCTGACCCGTCATACTCTCGTTACGAGCCAGCATCACATATGCAGCAGCAACGTCCTCCAGATCAGCCGCTTTCTTGAGCGAGGCCTGTTGGGTGACAAGCTGGATTTGTTCATCAGTAAAGTTGGCAACCCAACGTGTGTGCAGGAAGCCTGGTGCCACTGCATTGACACGAATATCTGGTGCGAGAGCCGCTGCCAAACATTTGGTGAGATGGATCGTTCCCGCTTTGGAGACGGCGTAGGCAATACTACTTCCGCTTGCGCGGATCCCAGCAATGGAGGCCGTATTAATAATGTGACCTCCGCCATGTTGTCGCATGATCGGCACTGCTGCTTGTGTCGTAAAAAATGGAGCTTTGGTATTCACATTCAAAACGGCGTCCCAATCCGCTTCGTCAAGCTCACCAATATCAGGAAACGGCACGGACCTGGTGGTGCCTGCATTATTAATAAGCAGGTCGAGCCGCCCAAAGTGGCCTGCTACATATTCAACCATGCGTTTGCTATCGGCGACGGCTGTGGGTGCGTTCAAATCAGCCTGCACTGTCTGCGCCTGCACTCCCATCTCCTGCAATACCTTGACAGTATCACGTGCATCGTCTTCGGAACGAGAGTAATGGATCGCGATGTGCATCCCTTCGCGGGCCAATTGCTGGGCGATGATCCGACCGAGACCCGTGCCTCCACCTGTTATCAGTGCCACTTTTCCTTTCATCTCCACTGTCTTTCTCCTTATTCCACGACGACTTGAGTTCGCAGATCGCTGCCTTCTTCTGGCGCTGGGAATGGCTTTTTGAAGGAAAAGGCGTACGGTGTCTCACCCTGAGTCCGCAGGGAGGCCAGGCGTTGCTTCGCCTCTGCTACGTCGGGAATGTGACCAGGCGGGACCCACCAGAGAGCTGTGTATGGACCATCGAATCGCTGAAACCACAGGTGACGTTGCTGCAACACAGAACGGTGGCGACTCTTGTAGACGAAGGCGGTGAGATCGGCCAGAGAGACCCACAATGAGAGATTCACGATAATGAGGGCATCCTCGTAGGGTTGCAAGGACGTGGCGTTTCCTTCTGCTGTTTGCAATCGCCAGAGAAAGCCTGGGCTGTTGTCGGCGAGGGCGTTGATGGTATCCAACTGTGCGACGAACTCGGCCATCAATGGATCAGCGAGAGGAGCCAGCATACGGGCGATGTTGACCTGAGCGATTTGAGACATCATCCAGTTTCTTTCTTGCACAAGGTGACAAAATTTCTGTCCTGGATTCACTATACTGAGAAAAAATGGCTCTGTCAAGAAACAGCGCCGAGAGTCTGGGGAGAAGACTTTTCCCTTTTCTATCACGCGATAATCAGGTACATCTGCCTCTCAGGTATGAGTTGCTTTAATGAGAGGGGCAACCGTGGTGATAGTGCTGCGTACCATCAGGCTGGGCTGCAAGCGAATAAGTTCAGGCGGCGACCCACCATCCACAGAACCTTCGATCTGCGCGATCAATTTCTGTACTCCTAGCTCACCCATGTACTTCATTGGCTGTTGGACGGTGCTTAGTTCCATGATTTCCGAGAGTTCAATGCCATCGAAGCCAATCAAAGAGAGATCACCAGGCACAGAAATATTCAGAGATCTGGCTGCCTCCAGCACGCCAATAGCCTGGACATCACTGGCTGCGAAGATCGCCGTGGGACGATCCTCGCGCGTCAGCAGTTGCAAGGCTGCTTTTCTCCCTCCCTGGCGATCCCAATCGGCCGTGAGAACAAGCTCTGGCTCAAACGGCAGGCCTGCCTCGCCAATGGCACGATGCAGTCCGATGAGTCGATCATTGGAAGGATTAAATCGGAAGGCGCTATCAATAATGCCATTAATAAAGCCGATGCGGCGATGACCATGCTCAATTAAACACTTGACTGCCTGGTACGCACCTTCTACATTGTTAACCACCAGCGAGGTAAGCAGTGGATGATAGGCATCTACCAGCACGACGGACATGCCCGCATGCTTGAAACCTGCAGCAGCGGCGTCGTCGGGAAAGATGGAGATCACCAACAGACCATCGACCCTTCGTTGTTTGGGCAGCTTGTGAAAGTATGAGTCACACTGGTCATTGCTCTGCACATTGTAAAGCACGAACTCTCTGCCGGCCTGGGTCATTGTTGATCATCTCGGGCGAGCACGACAACACCGTGCCGTGGGCGATTGCCCATGCCTCCTACA
>DMFQ01000265.1:0-2439 GCA_003450555.1 Ktedonobacter sp. | reverse complement strand
CTCTCTGCCGGCCTGGGTCATTGCTACTTCCACAGCACGTAATACTTCCATAAAGAATGGGCGAGTGAAGAATGGCACAATGACGCCAATAGAACCGGTACGCTTGGATGTCATACTGCGTGCAATGAGATTTGGGCTGTAGCCCAACTCATCAATAACGGCCAACACACGTTGGCGTGTCGCTGGCTTAACGCCCGGATTATTATTAATCACTCGTGAAACGGTTCCAACAGCGACATCGGCACAACGTGCGACATCCTGGATCGTTGGTAGCTTTTTCTGTTTCTGTTCATACATAATATTTGAAACGATTCCATTCTTCAGATTACTTTGAGTATACCATATCCTACCACGCCTGTAAAGACTCTCCCTGCGTTTCCCACGCTTAGAACGGGAACAAGCCTCCACAACTTGAGAACAGGGCCATCATGTCTCGTCTTTGGAATTGGCTTTGCAAGCTGTTTCAGTACAATCTGACTAACATAGTGCTACTGTGCAAGCGCATTCCAGGCACCGGAAAATGGAGATGCAATGATCCGAAACGTGAGAAGGATTTCTCTTTACAAATGCATATTTTTATGCTATAGTTGAAGAAACAATTTGAACCGGTTCAAAAACTAATGGCACCTCGTATTCAGGTAGGCTCAGAGTACGCGTTGCTGCATCTCGTTGTTGTCTTGTCGTGTATACGCCGGTGTTGAGTTACCTCCTTAGAGATGTAGGCGATTCACTCTAAGGGTGTAATTCCTCATACAGGCATGGTTCCGTTGCTACTTAGACCCCGTTCTTTCTATTTACATTGACAGGTGTCATCATTGCTCCAAAGGAGGTTTCCCCATGGTTCCTAAACAACGTGAAGCTCTCGACGAAATTATTGTCAAAATACGCGCTGGACGCATGACACGCCGCACATTCCTCGAACGTGCAGTTGCAATTGGCCTGACCAGCAGTGTAGCTGGTTCATTGCTCGAAGCCTGTGGCGGTGGCGGTAGCAGTGGTCAGACGACAAATATTGTCTGGCAGACTGAGAATGATAACTCTGGTACCTACCCAGCACTTGTAGATAACTACAACAAGACCAACAAGGACAATGTCCATGTTATCTGGCACAATGGTCCATCCGACGCCAATAGTCTCCTTACCCTCTATGCTACTTCGCTGAGGGCCCGTAGTAGCTCTTCTGATGTGATACAAATAGATGTTGTCTGGCCTGCCGAATTTTTCTCCAACGGATGGATAGCGCCACTCGACAGCAAATGGCCTGCCAGCGACCGCGCAAACTACCTGCAAGGACCAATTAAGTCCTGTACTTATAATGGCCACATCGTGGCTGCGCCAATGCGTACCGACCTGGGAGTGCTCTACTACCGCAAAGACATCGTCTCGACAGCTCCGAAGACCTATGAAGAGATGACGAGCATGGCCAAGAGTCACGCATCCAAGGCCAAGTATGGGTATGTCTGGCAGGGCTCACAGTACGAGGGATTGGTGTGCGACTTTAGTGAGGTCTTGCATGGCTATGGTGGCGATGTGCTCGACCCCACCGATCCAAAGAAAGTGATCGTCAATAGCGCGCAAGGAGTGCAGGCCCTCACCGAGATGGTCAGCTGGGTCGGGACGATCTCCCCTACTTCTATCACCACGTTTACAGAGGAACCATGCCGCCAGGCCTTCCAGAACGGTGACGCCATCTTCATGCGCAACTGGCCGTATGCCTACTCTTTGGGCAATGATGCCGCCAAGTCAAAGGTCGCTGGCAAATTTGATATCGTATCCTTGCCCTATGGCGGAAGCGGCACAGTAGGCCACTCTACCACTGGTGGCTGGAATATGGCCATCAACGCCTTCTCCAAGAATCCTGATGCATCATGGAGTTTTATGAAGTACATGCTCGGTCCAGATGCGCAGAAACAGTTGGCAATTAAGGGCTCGTTTACACCTGCCTTACAGAGTGTCTACAGCGATCCTCAGGTGCAGTCTGCGCAGCCGCTCTTCCAAAAATTGCAGCCCATCCTGCAAAATACCTTGCCACGCCCGGTCTCTCCAGTGTACCCGGACCTCTCGAATATCATTCAGAACCATGTACACCAGGCGCTTACCAAGGCGGCCAGCCCTACTGACGCGCTTACTGCTCTTCAAACTGAATTGCAAGCGCTCGTATCGAAGTAATGTTTCGTAGCTTTGTATCAGTGGAGTGAAACCGTGAGGCAGCCTGATCATAGGCTGCCTCATTGGCCTGAAACTCAGGTGGCTCACTTCTTGCTACCCTGTTATGTTTGAAGTAGCAATAGGGAAGGGGAAAAGCGTCATGGCGACGACGACACAAACGGCTGCTCTCCCTGCACGTAAATCAAGCCTGCGAGAGCGCTTTGATCTGGGCAGTGGTATGCTGCCGTATTTCCTGGTAGCTCCTACCATCATCATTATTGCACTGGTGGC
>DMFQ01000433.1 GCA_003450555.1 Ktedonobacter sp. | reverse complement strand
GGTATCATACACCACACAAACGACAGGCAACAAGATTGTTGCCTTGCACTGATGGGGTGTCGTTCAACGGTAGGACTGCCGACTCTGGATCGGCCGATTGGGGTTCGAATCCCTGCACCCCAGCCACGGAGAGGGTTTATTTACCTCTCCGTTTTTGTTTTCTCCAAATTGGATGCCTGAAGTCAGTCTGTCATCTTCTCAAAACACTCCATCTTTCAAACCAAACTATGAACAAACTATATCCATTACAAAAAGCATGAGCACGCACACCTTGCATTAACGTTCACTGTATGTTATAACTATGTACATAGTTTGTACAACATACAGGAAGGGATATTTACTCATGGCAGTACTCACTACTGAGAAGCCTCAAACAAGTAGGGCTGAAGTTACAGGAGATACGCTATTTAGCAGCTTCTCTGAAGAACATGAAACGGAGAGCACGGTTTTCGTCGACGAAAAACCAGGGAGAAGTGAGCAGCAGCTCCTTGTAGCGCGAGCGTTGCGTGGCGAACAAGAAGCTTTTAACGATATTGTTGATCAGTACAGCTCACTGATGTTGCGAACAGCAACTATGATCGTGGGTGACCGCGATATAGCAGAGGATGTCGTACAGGATGCTCTGATCCAGATATGGCACCACCTTCCCGATCTGCGCGATGCAGGAGCGCTGCGGTCCTGGCTCATGCGCATCGTCGTCAACCAGTGTATCAGTTTTAAGCGCAGAGTAGCGCGCTCCACAGCGTTTATACGCCAGTCAATGGCTGATCAAGAAACAGACTTGCTTGCCCAGGTAGCCGATGATCACAAGGGTCGGATGGAACGCGATTGGGACCTCGCCCAGGCAATCAAGAACCTGCCTATAAAACAAAGAACGGTAATTGTTCTCCACTATTACAACGGTATGACGCTTCCTGAGATGACGCGGACATTAAAGACATCGGAAAATACCCTTAAAAAACGTATACAGGCAGCATTGGCTAATCTACGACGCACACTACGTGCAAGCGATATAGACGATATGTACGCTTCCAATTCAGCCATATCAAGCATCAGCGGTCTCGCGACTTCAGCGGCTTAGGGCCTTGTAGTAGGCCATCTTTTGGGCATCAAAAAAGGCAGTGGATATGGTATCATTAGTAGCAAGATAAACGTTGTTGCTTTACCATCCCTTCTCAACGCCCAAAGGAGCAAGCCAATATGATCGCACGAGATATCATGACCCACAAAGTTTGCACTATTCGGCCTGAGGCAAGCGCGCAAGAAGCAGCACAACTGCTTGATGAAAAGCGCATTAGCGGCTTGCCCGTTGTCAATGAAAATGGCAATATTATAGGTATTATCACAGAAGCCGATATTATCAGCAAGGTTGACAGGGAAGGGCTCCACGTCTCTGACATTATGAGCCATGAAATCATTTCGGTCAGCGAAGAGACTCCTGTCAGCGAGATTGCCTTGCTCCTCACCCAACGCAAGATCAAACGAGTTCCAGTCGTGCAAGACGACAAGCTCGTTGGCATTGTGAGCCGAGCGGACATTGTACATGCTGTGGCGCAGGGACATCTGATTATTCGTCCCTGGTAACTTCTATTGCACAATCTACGTGTTTACGTGTGAAGGTATGCTATGCTAGCATGAGCTGAAGCTGGTTCTTTACATAGGTAATAATAGATTGGCATGTTCTTAAAACATCTCACAATCAATAGGCGTGGGTTATGTGCTTTCTTCATCATACTCTTTGCAATAATACTACGCATCATCCTTATAAGCCAGGGTTGGCCAGAAACGAACAGTGATGAAGGCACATTAGGTCTGATGGCGCTCCATATAGCCTATCGGAATGAGTTTCCTATTTTCTTTTACGGCCAGGGCTATATGGGACCCTTCGAGGCATATCTTGCCGCTGTGCTCTTCCACCTCTTTGGCCCTTCATTGTTTGTGCTGCGCCTGGGCTTGATTCTCGTGTTTACTCTCTTTCTCGTCAGTATCTATCTACTTATAAGCCAGCTATTCAGCAAAAACCTGGCCCTTATTACACTCTTCTTGCTCAGTCTAGGCTCCAATGGCATGCTGTCGATACAACTGAGAGCTATTGGCGGTTACCCTGAAACATTACTCTTTGGCACGCTCGAGTTACTTATTGCCACCTGGCTAGCACTCTCGTTCAATCGCGATAATTCCACTCACAAGGGTTGGATACGCCTCGTAATGTATGGATGCTGGGGGTTCTTGGTGGGATTTAGCATCTGGACAGACCTGCTCGTCCTACCATTTATCCTGACCACTGGTCTGTTGCTACTTGTGTTCTGCTGGCGTGATTGGCGCACATGGGCACCGATTTGCATTATAGGGAGCTTTCTTCTTGGCATACTACCTTTAATCATTTATAATTTCACAGTTCCAAGTCAAGAGAGTTCGTTATCCTATTTTTTACGCGTCTACCGTTCGGATGCCGCAGGGAACTATATAAATCATATTCCCCTTGTCCAGAAGATTGCTGGCACGCTGCTGTTGGGAATCCCTAATGCTACAGGTGCTAATCCCATCTGCCCCAACCACAATTTGCCACTTTTTAGCCTATTCAGTCACAGTAATCTTGATTGCACACTTTACCAGGGCGGTTGGTCTCTCTGCTACCTCTTGCTTTTGGCCATTGCAGCCTTCTTAAACAGTAAAGCTCTCTGGAAACAGCGACACGAGCGTCAGTCCGCTATTCGCTATTTCGCGCGACTGATGCTCCTGGGGAGTGCCTGCTTGACAATTTTACTCTTTGCCAACAGTCCTGTTTCAGCTTTGGATCCCTGGACAAACTCGCGCTACTTATTCTGTCTATTGGTCGCTACTCCTGCCATTATTGCGCCTCTCTGGGAACAGATAAGCACCGTCGACCTATCCTCGCCATGGAGAGTCAAATTGCTGGCGTTCATCAATGGTCCGATCCTGATCTATATCGCCGTGATCTGGCTGATGGGTTATATCTCTATAATACAGGCCATTCCATCCACGCAAGCGCTCAATCGGCAGCAGGAGGCATTGATCACCCGACCTGCTGCGCCTTCGTGTAACGCATATCTACTCAGAATACTGGACCTGCGATAATATTATTTTCCAGAGCGACGAGCGCATCATCTGCGCAGTTGTCACGAATCACATCGAGCCAGGTTTTAACCGCTATAAGCCTTACTATACTATTGTTACGAAGGATCCCCACGCTTCCTTTGTCTTTCCGCTTGGTTCATCGCCCGCTTTCCACTTCCCGAGGATCATGGCTTTCTATCATCAGCATTTCCGTCGTTACATCTTTGACGGCTATGTCGTTTATCAACCTATGCGAAACAGCAACTTTCAAATTGACAATACGTAGTACCTTCAGACAGATTCGTTTATCCATCGCAACAAGCCGTGGATGCAATCTCATCTATCGGCTATAATATACACAGGAATAGAGCGATCAGTACTGCTGTGAGGCTTACCGGTGGGAACCGCTAGACAGAAGTTATATTATAGGGAAAGTAATTGTAGCCTACTGGCCATTCAATGATTTGGGGCTGATCAATACATACCCTTCAGTATATGCTGCTGTCCGCCCCAGTAAATAACATAGACGAGGTTTGACTTGAAACAACGCTCACACTTGGCACGAGAAATCGTTGAAACAGTTGCATTGACGCTGATCATTTTTCTAGTAATTCGCTTTGCAATTCAAAGCTATCGCATATCTGGTGTTAGTATGCTACCAGGGCTCCAGAGCGAAGAATATGTGCTGGTGAACAAAATGGCCTACCTTTTCCACGAACCTGAGCGCGGAGATGTCATCGTCTTTCATTATCCGCTCGATACTTCTGAAGATTTCATTAAAAGGGTGATTGGCCTGCCAGGAGACACTGTAACTCTGGATAGTTCGACAGTGCAAGTTGATGGCGTTGCGCTAAAAGAACCGTATATAAGCCAGGCCTATAACCCTGCCGGAAAAACCATTAAAGTACCGGCGAATGACTATTTCGTGTTAGGGGATAACCGCCCATATAGTGATGATTCGCGCTACTGGGGATTTGTCCCGCAAGATGATCTTGTAGGCAAGGCCGTTCTGATCTACTGGCCATTCAATAATTGGCAACTCATCAACACCTATTCGAATATTTACACTCAGATTAAGGTAAGTCACTGAAGGGAGTCGCCATATGCGAGACTCTGAGGAAGCCACCTCTTCCGCACTTCCACGGCATCGTTTTCGCAATGCAGTGATTATCGGAGCCCTGGCTAGCGTATTCTGCATTGCACAAAGCCTGGCTATTACGCAGGCGAATGCTTCCACGTATCACGCATTCGACATAGCAAAAGACCAGGCGGTTAAAAGTGCCCTCGCTTTCACGATCTTTTGGTTTGCCGTGTTGACTTTTTTTATTACCCTCTTGATCTTA
>DMFQ01000254.1:5289-5410 GCA_003450555.1 Ktedonobacter sp. | reverse complement strand
CTAACATGTACGGGCAGGGCTTGTCCCTGCCCAACTTTCCCCAATACATCTCATGTAAGCCTGATACACGCACCAGCAACAGCCCATCATTGGATAGCATGTGAGCGTGCGTAGCCACATC
>DMFQ01000254.1:0-5184 GCA_003450555.1 Ktedonobacter sp. | reverse complement strand
TGAGATTCAAATCCTTCAGTGAGATGTATTTGGGGTTGCCCCTGCCCTGAGCGCAGGCGTAGCCACATCCAGGTGGGGAAGCTGAAGTTCGCTCCTACGAGGCTCGCCCCCGCTCTTTCGAACTTGCCTCCTCTGCTCCACGAGCACATCTGCTACATATGTGACAAGTGCGACAAACCGCAAGCACCGTTCTCAAAAGAAGTGAGCGTGTTCGATCCTCTTCGTCGCATCAAAAGGTGCCGGGATCGACACGCCAGGCGGGCGCCAATCAATGGCGCCTCTACGATACGTTTTCTATAATCGCAGCGATGCCCTGACCGCCTCCGATACAGAGGGAGGCAGCGCCGTACTTCAGGTTGTTGCGTCGAAGTTCATTCATCAGAGCAAGAGTGATGCGAGCGCCGCTGGCTGCCAGGGGGTGTCCAATAGAGATTGCGCCGCCATTAACATTCGTCTTTGCGCGGTCCAGACCTAATTCCTTCTCCACGGCCAGGTATTGTGCGGCAAACGCTTCATTGACCTCTACGCGGTCGAGATCGCCCAGGCTCAGGTCGGCCCGTTTAAGGGCCTGGCGAATAGCGGGCGCAGGACCTATACCCATAATCTCGGGAGGTACTCCAACCACGCCCCAGGAGACAAGACGTGCCAGTGGCTTGAAGCCATGTTGACGAACAGCGTCACCTGTCGCGAGGACAACACAGGCACCGGCATCATTAATGCCGCTAGCATTGCCAGGTGTGACTACGCCGCCCTTGCGGAAGCGCGCAGGAAGCTTTGCCAGCGCCTCCATTGATGTATCGCGAATACCTTCATCCAGCGTGATTTCGACGGGATTGCCCTTGCGGTCTTTGATGGTAACAGGCACGATCTCTTCAGCTAGCAATCCAGACATCTGAGCGTGACGTGCCGCGGTTTGACTGCGGAGAGCATATTCATCCACTTGCTCGCGGGAAAGATCATACTTTTCAGCCAGATTCTCGGCGGTGATAGCCATGCCACAACCGATATAACTATCTATGAGAGCTTCCCAGAGGCTATCTTCCAATTGCGGGGCCTGGCCCAACTTATAGCCCGCGCGCGCTCCACGCAGTACGTGAGGAGACTGGGTCATATTTTCGGCTCCACCGACCAGAGCAATCTGACCCTCACCAAGCAGAAGCATCTGCGCCGCGCTCACGATCGCTTGCAGGCCCGAGCCACACAAGCGATTGACGGTCAGGGCGGGCGTATCGATCGGCAAACCTGCTTTCAATGCAACGTGTCGCGCGAAATAGATCGCGTCCTTACTCGACTGTATGACATTACCCATAACGACTTGATCGACTAATTGGGGATCAACTCCACTGCGTTCTAATGCTCCTTTGGCCGCGACGACGCCAAGCTCTATCGCGCTCACATCGGAGAACGAACCCTGTAACACGCCTACTGCTGTCCTCGCCCCGGCAAGAATATAAACTTCCCGCTGCCGTTCTCGTTCTGGCATGAATAGCTACCTCCTGTGTTAGCAAGCCAACCTGAAATGCTCTCTCAGTCTAGCACCTGTCGACTGGATTCCGCAAGTTGGTTATCAGCAGAATTTCGTCATGGAAGAAGCTTGCAAACTGTATAACATATGCTATAATCATTGAGTAAGTGCACTCCCAACGCCAACATACCGTGTTAAAATGCAACACTCCTAATAGAAGAAAGGGGGCTGAACAAAGCATACCTCGATTAGATTTCCTTCATCCTGGTTTTCTCAACACTGTATATCGTTTTCGCCTCACCTATCAGGCGAGCATGAAGCCATCCACGACGGCTTGTGGATGACCTATCCTACCTACTCGGCAGGCAGCGGAGCCTGCGACAAGCAGATGCAAGGTCTCGACAACGTTTTTGACCGATTTGTACAGAGTAAAGTACATTGTATTGCTAGTCTCTTCATGAAAGGTGGGACACTTAATGGCCCAAATCGCAACAGATCGCCCAGCATCCGTAGCAACAGTAGCCAATCCCGGTCCTCTCGGCCTCTGTGGCTTCGCACTCACTACCTTCGTCCTCAGCAGTGTCAACGCAGGTTTATTAACAGGAGCTACCGATATTAAGATGGTTATCGGCCTGGCTCTCTTCTACGGTGGTATTGCCCAGCTTTTGGCGGGAATGTGGGAATTCAGGTCAGGAAATACCTTTGGCGCTACAGCCTTTACTTCCTACGGAGCCTTCTGGCTTGCCGTTGGTTACAGCGTCCAGAATAACTTGATACCCAGCCACACTGCCTTTGCCTTCTTCCTGCTCGGTTGGACGATTTTCACCGGATTAATGCTCCTCGGTTCGTTGAGGATCAACATGGCCCTTATTGCAGTATTCGCGCTCCTATTCTTGACTTTCCTCGCGCTGGCCCTTGCCGAATTTGGTCTAGGCAGCGCCCTTGGCCAGATTGGCGGCTGGCTCGGTATTCTTACAGCAATTGCAGCATGGTACGCTGCGCTCGCGGGCATCATTGGATTACCCGTTTATCCAAGAAGTTAAGCACCTGACAGTTCATACCAAAAGAGGCTACCTTGTGCTCTGATATCCCTCAGAGCACAAGGTAGCCTCTCGTTTTCGACTTGACCATTCACCAAAGCTACGCTATAGTGAATAAATATCCATATAGTAAGCAGAAATATATACCACATACGCTATGGTTTGAAGAGAAGAGGGAAGATGACAACAAGCGAGGCACTACACATGGCCGAGGCGACGCCAAGAGATCTCCACGAATATCTCACAACATTTATTAAACAAGCACTGTCAACATATCTCGCGCAGGAGCAGATAGATTTTGCTATTGAGCAGTTACCCATAGATCTCCGTTTCTCGGCACAAGCGAGCTTTGGCGACTATTCAATGCCTGTAATGCCGTGGGGAGGCAAGAATAAATTGGCCCGCAAGCCGCTCTCCCTGGCCGAGGCATTGGCAACAATACTGCGAAATATGCAGATCCCGGCCATACAAGAGATCACCGTCACAGCGCCAGGCTTCCTCAATTTTCGTTTGAACCGCCCCTTTATCGGTCAGGTCATTATCGAGCGCGTCCTGGATGCGGGCGCCGATTTTGGGCAGAACGACACCGGTGTTGAAACGAAAATCGTCGTAGAGCATACGAATATCAATAGCAATAAAGCCGCCCATGTTGGCCACCTGCGTAACTCGTGTATTGGTGATAGCGTTGTACGCATGTTACGCTCGCAGGGTTACCACGTCGAAGCACAGAACTATATCGATGATTCGGGAGTGCAAGTGGCGGATGTCGTGATGGGTTTCACCTTGCTGCAAAAGGGCGAGCTACAACTTCCCGGCGGCAACGAAGAAATGCCGGGCGAATCTTTTGATTACTACTGTTCACGAGTCTATGTCGCGGTGGGGAAAGCCTTTGACGAAGCCGAGCAAGTGAAAGAGAGCCAGCCCGAAAAGCTGGACAGGCTCAAAGAGATGCGCAAGGCCGTGCTGCACGCGATCGAACACGGGAGCGAACCAGAGGCAGGACCGGATTATCCACTACTGGCGAGCGACATTTCCCGCCAGATTGTCCAGGCGCACCTGACAACGATGTCCCGACTGAACGTCTCCTATGACCTGTTGACATGGGAATCTACCGTGCTACGCTCAGGTCTCTGGAAACGCACCTTTGCTATGCTCAGAGATAGAGGATTGTTGGAGAAGCCTGAGACAGGCAAGGCGGCTGGATGCTGGATACTGCCTTTTGGTAACGAAGAGGAGCAGGTTGAAGAGGGTGACCACTCAAGCGATAAGATACTTGTCAGGAGCGACGGCACGGCTACCTACACAGCAAAAGATATCGCCTACCAGCTCTGGAAATTCGGTCTCACCGATGACCCGCAGATAGGAGTTCAGTTCAATTTCACTCCATGGGGACGGCAGCACGATGGACGCC
Source organism: Ktedonobacter sp. (assembly GCA_003450555.1). Classification (GTDB taxonomy): domain Bacteria; phylum Chloroflexota; class Ktedonobacteria; order Ktedonobacterales; family Ktedonobacteraceae; genus UBA11361. The sequence goes on along the minus strand of DMFQ01000254.1, from coordinate 1,268 downwards.
TGCTATGGAGTATGCAGACATCGGAGCAAGAGAACGAGAGCAGAATTGGTGAGGAGGTCGATCCCAGGCGTTTCGGCCACGCCAAACGGGTCATCAATGTGATCGACGTGCGCCAATCATATCTGCAACAGGTGCTCTACGAAAGCCTGCGCAGGTTAGGGTTTACGGATCAGGCCGACAATTCGACACATCTTGCCTACGAGGTAGTCACCCTCTCTGCCGCAACAGCTGAACGTATGGGAATAGACACTTCAGCTGGACATGACTTCTACGCCATGAGCGGGCGCAAAGGCATCGAGATCAAAGCTGATGACCTGATCAACGCCTCCATCAAGAGAATGCTTGAGACAAAGCCAGAATTGTCAGCAGAAACAGCGGCTGTGGCAGCAGCATCCGCTATCCGCTACTTTATGATTCGCTACAATCTACAGCAGGTCATCGCACTGGATATGGACGAGGCGCTGCGCTCCAACGGGGATACCGGCGTCTACCTGCAATATGCTTACGCCAGGGCTAACAGCATCCTGCGCAAGCTGGATAAGACGGGCTATAAGCTGCCTGAAAAGTTGGAGCTTCTCCCCGAACAGCTCGAACAGAGCGAGTGGGAACTGCTGCGCCACATCGACGCCTACCCGCGCAACCTGGCAGAGGCCAGCGCGAAACTTGCTCCGAATATGCTTGCCACGTACGCCTACGATCTAGCTTCGCACTTCAGCGATTTTTACGAGCATACACCGCCGATACTCAAAGAGACGGACGAGCGTGTGAAGGCCTTCCGTGCCTGGCTGGTCAGCGCCACCGTACAGACGATGGGTAACGCGCTCAGGGTACTTGGTTTTGTACCATTGGAGAGCATGTAATTGCCACAAGAAAAGAGGGAAATAGAGCATATGTCAACAAAAAAGCAGCTTCGCTTCGGTATCAAGACGGCTCCCCAATTTACAACATACGAGGATATCCTACGAGTCTGGCTTGAGGCAGATAGCATTCCAGAGATTGAACACGCCTGGGCCTTTGACCACTTCATCCCCCTCGGACCTGATCCCACAGGTCCACAGCTGGAGGGCTGGACACTGCTCGGCGCTTTAGCAGCTCGCACCGAGCGTCTGCGCCTTGGATTGATGGTAACTGGCAACACGTACCGCCATCCCGCTATTCTTGCCAACATTGCAACTACCGTCGATATCATCTCAAATGGCCGTCTAGACTTCGGTATTGGAGCAGGATGGAACGAGCAAGAACACACGATGTATGGCATACCGCTGTAT
>DMFQ01000405.1:3427-8981 GCA_003450555.1 Ktedonobacter sp. | reverse complement strand
TGCTCAGGTTGTGATGCGGATTGTGCACGGTATTGGAGTTGAGCCAGCTCTCGTTCGAAGGTCTCTAGCTGAGATCGGAGCTGATGGTCAACTTCGCGATAGTGCAACCATTGTTGATATTGACCCATGTAGTCTGTTCCAGGTTGGCGCTGAAATTCACAATTATATCGGGTGCAAGTATAGCATGTGTTACGTAAAGAGACAAGCAGAAACGCGAAGATACACCAATCAGGCTAGTCCTTCGCGTTCCATGACGGTATTATGGGAGATACGGAGCAGAATGCCGACGATAATGTAGTTGGCAATAATGGAACTGCCACCGTAGCTCAAGAAGGGCAAGGGGATGCCGGTCAAGGGAAGAATTTTCATATTGCCCGCGATAATGATGATGGTCTGGATGGCGAAAATCGAGGTCAGACCAGAGGCCAGCAATTTACTGAAGGTATCGGTTGTCTCCATGGCAATACGAAAGCCGCGATAGATGAGCAGCAGGTAGATGCCGAGGATGGCGAAAAGACCAGCCAGACCTAGCTCTTCACCTAAGGCGGTAAAGATCATATCAGATTGGACGACAGGGACAAAGGTCGGGTGACCCAAGCCAATGCCCGCGCCAATGATGCCTCCGCTCGAGAGGGCGAGCAAGCCCTGGACAATTTGTAGCCCACTGTTTTGAGCAAAATCCTGATCGGCTGCTGACCATTTTTGCCAGTTCACGACGTCGAAACCAAGGACGTCGAAGCGCGCCCGGACGTAGCCAAAGAGCGCATATCCGATAAAGCCAAGGATGAAGAAGATGACCAAACCGCTAAGAACATAGCGAAGCTTGCCGCTGCCAAGGTAGATCATGCAGAGAAAGATACCATAGATGAGGAGAGCAAGGCCGAGTTCACGAATACCCAGGAAGAGGAGTAGAGCGAGGCCAAGCATAATCAACAAGTTTATGAGTATCTTTGCTGGAGGTAGGGGGAGATGTATCGATCCAATACGGAAGTCGTCTCCCGCAAATTCATCTAAATTTTTGCTCAAATAGGCAGCAAAGTAGATGACGAGAAAGATTTTCAGTAATTCTGAAGGCTGGAGGTTGAGTGGTCCTATATTCAACTGGTCGTGCGTGGGGCTATTCAGGTTGGCACGCAACGAATGGGCGAGGGTGATACCAACCATGAAGATGCCAAGAATGGCCCAGATATAATAGGTATTTTTGAGCCATTCAATTCTGCGCAAGCCAAAGAGGGTAACGAGGAAGGTGACAAGACCAAGGACGACCCAGAAGAGCTGGCGGGTTCCCAATGTAGGATCTGGCGGGAAAAGATTGGGCCCTATGCGCAGGGCCATTAAGACGCCAATGCCACTGAGGAGTCCGACAAGGGGTAGCAAGACTTGATCAGCCCTGGGGAAAGTGAAGCTTAATAAGAAGTTGATGGCGAAGAAGAAGATGATGATACCGAGGACGGGAATAAGGCCCTGGATAGTCGGCAGGTTTTTAGTGCTCAAAGAAGAGGTTGGGATCAGTCCTGCTCGTACTGATCTGGCGAGTAGTAGTTGGGTCATGGCGAGCAGGAGGATCATGAAGGGGATGATGAAAAGGCCGAATTCTTGCCAGCGATACCTTTTGATTGTGTTGAAAGGCGTTTGACGTGCCATGTATTGTCCTCTTGTTTCTAGCGCTTCTTATTGAGCTAGTTTAAAGCTGATAAAGCCGATTTTTACGATGTCACCTGGGCGAGCGGGAATGGCTTCCTTGGCAGGCTGATTATTGACGTAGGTGCCATACATACTACCGATATCGCGCACGAACCAGGTGCCATGACGATTTTCGATAAAAGCATGGGCGCTTGAGATGAAGTTGTCGGTCAGGCGGATGGTACTGGTTGGTGCGCGCCCGATAGTTGTTTTAGGCTCAAGGTCGAAACGCGTGCCTGGAAGGAGGCTGCTGGGGCCGCTATCGACCACGATCAAGTGGCCGACGATGGGGGTTCCCTTGTATTCGTCGGAACCTACTGCTGCTGATCTCTTCAAATCGCGTGTAATAGCGATGACAACTTGCATGAGAAAGAGATAGAGCAAAATGATAAGCAAGAGACGCAATATCAATAAAAAGACATCGAGCGAAAGGGGCATAAAGAGATCTCACCTTCGTTCAAAGTAGAAATCGTAACTACCAATGGTGAACTGATCACCACTGCGCAGGACATGTTGGCGCATACTGGGTGTATTGTTGATAGTGATACCGTTGGTGCTACCAAGGTCAAAGATGGCGAACTGGCCATCAGGCTGATACTTGATCTGGGCATGATTGCGTGAGACGCGTTTGTCTTCGACGATAATGTCGTTGCTGAGTTGACGGCCGATGTTGATAATTGGTTTTTCAATCTGGTAGACTTGCTGTCCAGACTGCGGCAGACGAATAGAGAGTCGCGCCCATGGTAAAGGTGGTGAAGGGACCTGTGGGATTGGTGGTGAGATAGGGCTATTGAACTGACTACCCATTACTGGTGGTTTCACCTGGTGCGGTGCCATGGCGTTATCGATGCCAGGGAGTGGCTGTCCTGGCGTCAGTTGTGCTCGCAGGAGGGCCAGTTGTTGCGGGCTAAGTGCCTGAGTGGACATAATGCCGCCGCCATCATTGCCAAGCTCTGAACTCAAGTTTTTCGCGTCTTCTTGTTTGGCATCGATACGCACCAGACCAACAGGGACATTGGTAACCCCATGCAAGCGCAGGATGGGCTCAGTTTTTAAGGTATAGTGTTTTCTTTTTGCATAGCTAATAAGAGACTCCTGCCAATCTCTAATCAAGGTGTATTGGCTGGAAGACAAACGTTGATGATCTTTGATATTGAGATAAATATCATAGACATTGGGAGCCAGGCGCTGACCTGCCTTTTGCAGGAAGGTACCGTTCTCCATGGCACTTACTAGCTTACTGGCTATGAAGGCCGGTTGAACTGGCGTTCGTACAAAAAAAGCAACAAATTTTTCCACCGTGCTCTCTATCCATGCATTCAATCTTGAAAGTGGCTGCTGGCGAGCCTTCATCATGCTCACTCCCTAATTTAATACCTGGCGCGCTTGTTGCACATCGGCGGCAATCTGCGATTTCAGTGCGTCTATAGTAGCAAAACGTTGTTCATCGCGCAATCGTGCAATGAACTCGATAGTAATACGTTTATCATAGAGATCTGGTTGGACGTCAAGCAAATGTACTTCTACGATGCGTTCCTTCTCATTAAAAGTTGGACGGACTCCAATATTGACTACACCATTATAGACGCGAGAGGCAGTAGCTCCGTCACTTAAGGGGTCATTTGTACTGACGCGCACGGCATAGACGCCATTGGCCGGTAGGAGCTTATGCGCTTCTGGTATCAGGTTTGCAGTGGGGAATCCTAACAGCCTGCCCCGTTGTGCGCCATGCCTTACACTATCAGATAACGTAACTGGATGACCTAATAGTTCATTTGCTTCGCTAATTTTCCCTTCGCTGACTAATGCGCGGATACGGGTACTACTGATACGGGTGCGCTCTACTTCTGCGAGAGGGATAGGGCGTACCACTATGCCGTTTTCCTGGCCGTACTGCTGCAGAAAGGTGATGTTGCCCATTCTGTTATGGCCAAGGCTAAAATCGGTGCCGATGACCAAGGCCTTGATAGTGAAGTGGGCAGTGAGGTCTTGCATAAATTCACTGGCGCTCATGGCTGCGACCGCCTGTGTGAATGTGATGATGATGCTGTCAGCGATGTCTCCATATTTTGTTGTCAGTGCCAGTTTCTCTTCCAGCGTAGTCAGGTAGCGCACGTCGATATCTGGCCGCACGACCATGAGCGTGTGTGGAGAGAAGGTCACCAGTACTGGTGTACAGTTGAGTTCTTGTGCTGTTTTACGCAATTCGTGCATCAGTCGTTGATGTCCTTTATGGACGCCATCAAAGTTGCCAATGGTGATTGCGATTGGTTGGTTTGCTGTTAGCGTTGTTACGTATTGCATGTTTATGTTGAGGTGCTCCCCTTACCACCCGCGTGGGTTCCTGCCTTTTTGTTTCTTTGGCATATATTACCACAGCTACCCTTGAGGTGCAATTTATTGTTTTCGGGCTACCGCGTCGTCAGGGCAGGGGCAAGCCCAGCCCGTACATGTTAGCTCGCGTCATCATAGGAAATGTACGGGCTGGGCTTGCCCCTGTCACGCTATGAAGACTTTTTTGGGCTGCCAGAGGTTTTGGTCGGGATGCCACGCGGCGATAGCGAGGAAGTGGTTGTCGGTGTCGTAGACGCGGGCAAGATTAGAGGAGGAGATTGATGGCGGAGTTTGGTCATAGTGAAAGGAGTTGCCGTGAAGGACGCGTTCGACGGTAGCGGCGTCGAGCACGAGGACGGGAAGGTTTTGGAGGGCGCTGTCAGAGGGGTACAGATGCTCTGCGATAGCGCCTGATGACGCGGCTATGGCGAGTTGTTCGAGAGTGATGCTCTCTGAGAGGAGGAAGGGGCCACTGCGTGTACGGATGAGCGCGGCAAGGTGCGCGCCGCAGTGTAGTTGTTCTCCGAGGTCGTAGGCCAGGGAGCGGATATAGGTGCCCTTGCTGCATTCGATGGCAAGGGTGAGGGTGGGGGGTTGCCAGGAAAGTATTTTCAGTGAGGTGATGGTGATGGGACGGGCTGCCATGGAAAGTTCTTCGCCTGCGCGCGCGCGCTTGTAGGCGGGCTGTCCCTGAATCTTGATGGCCGAGTAGCGCGGCGGAAACTGCATCTGGGGGCCGAGAAAGTTGTGTAGAGTTTCCTCGATGTTGGTGAGGGTGAGGTCAGCGATGTCGGCGGTGCGGATAATGCTGCCTTCTCTATCATAGGTGTCGGTGACGACGCCGAAGACGATGTCTGCTTGATAGGCTTTGCCACTTTCGCTAAGGTATTCGGCTACGCGCGTGCCTTGACCGATACAGATGGGGAGCACGCCGCTAGCGGCGGGGTCGAGCGTGCCAGCGTGTCCGACGCGTTTCTGCTTGAGTATTTTGCGTATTTTTGCCACGACGTCGTGTGAGGTCATGCCGGTGGCTTTGTTGATGTTGAGTATGCCGTCCATAGTATGCTCTACAATCATGGAATTACGGGTGTTCATGTGCTCATCAGGCGCTCTAGTTCGGTGATGACTACTTTGGTGGCGGCTGCGATGGGTAGGTTGAGGTAGCCTCCCGCCGCGCGGGCATGACCACCGCCATTGGCGATGCGCTGGCAGATTTCAGCGGCGTTGTAGGGGGCGGCGCAGCGCATACTGAGGCGAGTCATGTTTGGATCGCTGTAGCTTTTGAAGAAGATGGCGACCTCTACACCTTCGATATCGCGCAGTGCGCCAGAGAAATTGTCGTCCATGTCTTCGGTGGCGCCCGCGGCTTCAAGGGTGGCACCGGTAGCCTGTGACCAGATGAGACGCCCGCCACAGGATGTTTGCGCGTTGATGATGACAAGGGCCTTAAAGCGCTCCAGAGCAAGGGGGTGCGTACGGTAGATGGGCTGTACGACTGTTTCTGGGATGGCACCGGCGCGCAAGAGTAGGGCGCTGG
>DMFQ01000405.1:2780-3351 GCA_003450555.1 Ktedonobacter sp. | reverse complement strand
ATGATGCCAGTGAGCAGGCAGAGAGCGGCATCTTTGTTCAGGGGCAGCCCGGCTTGCTGTTGAAAGAGGACCAGAAGTTCAGCGGTGGCGGACGAAGTGGGGTCGATGATGTTGACTTTGCCACAGCCGCTGCTGCTGATATGATGGTCGATATTGAGGATGGGCACACGCTCCAGGAAGGCCTGGTGTTGCTGGTAGAGGGAACCGAAACGCGGCAGTTCACCGGCATCGAGGGCGATGACAAGGTCATAATCCTCGTCATGCAGCGTGCGTTGCAGTGTATCGATTCCTGGCATAAAGTCGAGGGTGCGCGGTGCGGGATCAGCGCAAGCGCACACGCAGGTTTTGCCGATCTGTGCTAAGATGTGAGCTAGCCCGAGGGCGGAGCCAAGACAATCGCCATCAGGATGTTCATGAGCAATCAAAGCAATGCGTTGGGCTGGCTGTATGAGAGCCAGGGCCTGCTGCACCAGTGATGGGTCCAATTGCTGGTTCAGTGCCTGGATGATATCGCTGGTAGTTATTTCTGCACCTCTACCTCTCTTATTCTTGTCGCACTTGTCGCACTTGT
>DMFQ01000405.1:0-2663 GCA_003450555.1 Ktedonobacter sp. | reverse complement strand
TCGCACTTGTCGCACTTGTCGCTATTGTTGTTGTTCTTGCTCATTCTGTCGAATGAGTTCCAGCACACGCGCGCCTTCTGCTATCGATGTATCGAGTTTGAAGACTAGCTCGGGCATGTAGCGGAGAGTGCTGCGATCGGCGAGTTCATGACGAAGGTAGCCAGAGGCGTGTTTTAGCCCTTTCATGGTGGCTGCCTGTTCCTCCGGACTGCCCATGACGCTGACGAAAACTTTGGCGTGGCGCAGGTCGCCGCTGACCTCTACGTGGGTGATGCTGGCGAATCCGATGCGTGGATCTTTCATGCGCGTGCGCATGAGTTCGCTGAGTTCTGCCGCGAACAATTCACCCAGTTTCTCTTGTCGATGTGGATTAGCCATGTTTATTTCCTTTTTTTATGGGATAGAGAGCACAGGAGCCAGCGGCTCCTGTGCTCTCTATCCCATAAAATCTTACTTATGCTCCTGGTTTGACGCGTTCCTGGGAATATGCTTCGATGATATCGCCGACCTCAAAATCGGTGAAATCTTCGAGGATGATACCACATTCGTAGCCACTGGCAACCTCGCGTACATCGTCTTTGCCACGGCGCAGCGAAGCGATCTTACCATCGTAGACCTTGTCGGTAGCGCCTTTGCGTTGGATGCGTGCTTGTGAAGAGCGCATGATTTTGCCGTCAGTGATACGACAACCAGCGATTACGGTATTCTTCCCGGCCTTGAAGGTCTGCATTACTTCGGCGTGTCCTTCAATTACCTCGCGGTAGGTCGGTTCCAACATGCCTGTGAGAGCAGCTTGAATATCGTCGATCAGCTTATAGATGACGTTGTAGTAACGGATATCGACGCCTTCTTTTTGCGCCTGGCGCTGTGCTGCCCCGTCGGCTTTGACGTTAAAGCCGATAATGACGGCTCCAGAGGCGGAAGCGAGATGAACGTCGGTTTCGTTGATGTTGCCGATGCCTTCATGAATAAGGCGTACCTTAATATTCTCCTCGCCGACTTTTGTCAGTGCATTTTTGATGGCCTCAGCCGAGCCCTGGACGTCACACTTGAGGACGACATCCAATTCTTTGACTTTGCCTTCCTGCATCTGCATGTAGAGGGTGTCAAGGCTGACCTGGCCGAGCGGCATACTATCGCTACGACGCTGTTCCGCAACCTTTGTCGCCTGCATTTTGGCAGTGCGATCGTTGGCTACGACCTCGAGGCGATCCCCGGCGTTGGGTACTTCGGGCAAGCCGAGAAGACTGACCGGCGTGCTGGGCGGCGCCTTCTGGATGCGCTTGCCACGGTCGTTGAACATGGCACGTACTTTGCCGGACATGGGGCCGACGACGACGTTGTCGCCCATTTTGAGCGTGCCCTGCTGGATCAGCACGGTAGCGGTTGGGCCTATGTTCTTCTCTAATTTGGCTTCGATAATGACACCGGTTGCCAGGCGATTTGGATTGGCCTTGATGTCCTGCACCTCGGCCACCAGCAAGATCATCTCCAACAACTCATCGATGCCGGTACCTCTGCGTGCCGAGACGGGCACACAGACGACATCGCCGCCATATTCTTCAATTACCACACCTATCTCAGCTAATTGCTGTTTGACATGATCGGGATTGGCATTGGCCTTGTCGATCTTGTTCAAGGCGATGATAATTGGTACCTTGGCGGCCCTGGCGTGATCGATGGCTTCGCGTGTTTGAGGCATGACGCCGTCATCGGCGGCGACGACGATGATCGCGATGTGCGTTACCTGCGCGCCGCGGGCGCGCATGGCGGTAAATGCCTCGTGACCTGGAGTATCCAGGAAGGTGATTTTCTTACCATTGATTTCAACCTGATAGGCGCCGATGTGCTGGGTGATGCCCCCTGCTTCACCTGCCGCGACTTTTGTTTTGCGTATCATGTCGAGTAGCGATGTTTTGCCATGGTCCACGTGACCCATGATGGTGACGACCGGCGGAATAACGACCATGTTATCATCGTTGCGCGTTGCCATCATGGCTTCATTGGCCGATAAGCCCCTGTCGCTCTGGACGGCCGGTGTAGCCGCGATGGTGCTCAGGGCTGGTTCAAAGCCTAGTTCTTGCGCGACCAGGGCGGCCTTTTCGTATTCAACAATCTGGTTGATGTTGGCAAAAATGCTATGTTTGATGAGACCGCGAATGATTTCGTTCGGCGTCGTGTGCAATAGTTCGGCCAGATCTTTGACCACGATTTGTGGCGGAATCGCGACTGGTCCCGTAACCTTTTCCTTCACAGCGGCTGCTCGTCGCTCTTGAGGTCTCTGTGCCGGAGCGCCGCCGGGTCGGCCACCAGGACGGCTGGCACCTCCTTGACCGCCGGGGCGAGGTGCTCCAGGACGGACGGGAGCGCCAGGACGAGTGGGAGTTCCAGGACGAACGCCAGGGGCCGGTGGGCTTCCTGGCCTCATACCGGGCCGGTTCTGCGTGGCGGGATAAGGGTGTGATTGCTGTGCTGGCGCGTTACCAAGTACATTGGAGCGCTGCTGTGGTGTTCCGTAGGGCTGCCTTTGTCCGGGAGCCCCAGCTGGTCCGCCAGGACGATACGTAGGAGCACCCATGGGAGCGGAACGCTGAACAGGTGCACCTGACTGGGTAGGACGTTGTGCAGGTACTCCGGTCATGTTGTTACGCTGAACAGGTGCG
>DMFQ01000164.1:14412-15966 GCA_003450555.1 Ktedonobacter sp. | reverse complement strand
AAGTACTACTTTAGGCAATCTACTACTAAGCAGAGTCACTACAAGAATAAAAACGTAACCATGAGATATTCTTGTTCATATATAGGAATAAAGTTGCTCCAGCCTAAGCAGCCAGCATGCAACTTCTTTTAAGCATCTTCAGAAGGGCCACAAAATGCACAGTTTTTATAGTATACTAAATTAACAGCACCAGGAAGGATACTCTATCATATATGGTAGCAAAAGATGAAACCATGGATCGGCGTGACAAAGCCGACCTACTGCTTGTGACTGCTACTGAAGTTGAGGCAAGGGCAGTGCTAAACGTGTTCCCCCGACAGGATAGCACTCTTGAACGCAGACACATTGGTAATAACAGCTATATTGATCTTGGAGTAATTGGGGGAGCGAGAACCTTTCTGGTACAATCCGAGATGGGTGCCGGTGGTCCAGCTGGAGCCAGTCTCGTGGTTTATGAAGGCATCGAAGCTTTGTCGCCTTCAGCGGTGATCATGGTTGGCATTGCCTTTGGGCTTATCCCAGAAAAGCAGCGCATTGGTGATATCCTGGTATCGCGGCAACTCGTAGGATACGAACTGCAAAAGCTTGCGCAACAGTCTGATGGTTCAGAAATCATCAGCCATCGTGGAGATCGCGTTCAAGCTTCACCTCGCTTACTGAGTCTCCTGCGGGCCAGCATCTTTGATTGGCAAGGGCCAAAAGTGCAATTTGGACTCATGCTTTCCGGTGATAAACTTGTCAATCATAAAAATTTTAGCAACAAATTCCTCGGTATCGAGCCTGAAGCCATTGGCGGAGAAATGGAGGGTACTGGCGTCTACTCAGCAGCCTATCGCAATAATGTCCATTGGATCCTCATTAAGGCTATCTGTGATTGGGCAGATGGGAACAAAGATGACGCCTACCAGAAAATGGCAGCAGAGAATGCTGCGCGTTTTCTCCTCCATGCACTCCAACAGGGAGGACTTGCCGCAAACAACCTCAGCGCATCTCCACCTGCTCAAACGCCTAGAGAAACACCTCCACGAAAACGAACCATGGGGACAATCCTTTCTACCTATCACGACCATGTTAGCTGGGTGCTTGCAGTTGCCTGGGAACCAGAGGGCAACCGTATCGCATCTGCCGGAGGCGACGGAGTGGTACAAGTCTGGGATGCCGACAGTACCCAAACCCTTCTGACGTATCGTGGTCATGCCTGGCTCTCCGAAAAAGTGAACTGGCTGCCCAAGATCTACATGATTGCCTGGTCTCCTGAAGGATTGCGCCTGGCATCCGCTGGAGACGGCAAAAAAGTCTACGTGTGGGATGCTACCACCGGGCAAACGATCACCGAGTATGAAGGGCATTCCGGGGTGCTATCCAATGTGTTCGCACTGGCATGGTCCCCGGATGGGAAGCGCATTGCCTCCGCTTGCAGCACGGCGGGTTTTGATAAAACAGTCCATATCTGGAACGCGAAAACAGGTAGCCCTATCCTGCGCTATGACTCATCCTATGGCTTTATGCCTAACTTCTCGGTTTTATCCCTGGCGTGGTCACCTGATGGAACCC
>DMFQ01000164.1:13610-14283 GCA_003450555.1 Ktedonobacter sp. | reverse complement strand
AGTTCGGATTGGGTGTCCGCCATTGCCTGGTCCCCAGATAGTCGTTGTCTCGCCCTGGCAAATGCGGACTGCACAGCAGAGATTCTTGATACCTCCACCCTACGAATCCTCCTCACCTACCGTGGGCACCGCGAGGGTGTGCGCAATATTGCCTGGTCTCCCGATGGCAGCCGTCTTGCCACCGCCAGTAATGATAGAACCGTCCACATTTGGGATGCTGCCAATGGCGCCTGTCTCTATATCTACCAAGAACATGCTGCATGGACAACCTCTGTGGCATGGTCACCCGACGGGACACGTATCGCATCAGCGAGTAACGATAGAACAGTGCAGGTCTGGCAAGCAACATAGTTACCAGTTCCCTTCCCTCCTATGTTTCGACAATCGTTGTTTCGTATCGGTTCATTTCGAAAGTCGTTCCAAGCGAGGTTACATTTCACGGTGTAACACAAGATCGTATTACTTATGAGAGTGTCTTTCAAGAAGCATTGCTGCAATCTGCGAAAATCTTGACGAAACAACTATTGCAACGTATGCTGTAGTAACATCTTTTATATTCCTTGTATCTTTCTATCAAGAGTATGGAAGCCATACTCTTTCTTTTGAAGAAGCTGACATCGACTGAGATCCACCTTGCCAGGTGGTTGAGATGAGCATTAAAAGACACCATCCA
>DMFQ01000164.1:12893-13507 GCA_003450555.1 Ktedonobacter sp. | reverse complement strand
AGAGTAGTTATTTTACATCTTTGTAATGTTTCATGTGCAGTGTTTTATGGCATATCCAGTTAGTTTCAGGAGGAATTGGTTATGATGTTCAACTCCAGTTCTACTCAGCGGAAATCATTTACCCTCTTATCAGTCGTTTTCCCCGTACTTGCAGTAATCTTGATAGCGTGTGGAGGCGGTTCGTCAAACAACACGGCAAATAACGCGTCAAAGTACAGCGGTAATATCAGCGTAGGCGTGGATTCGGACATTGTAACCCTTGATCCACTGAAATCTACAGCACTGGTTGACCGCCAGGTCATGCTGAATATCTATGATACGCTGGTAAGGGTCGATGAGCATAACGCCATTTTGCCAGACCTGGCAACCTCGTGGTCATACACTTCTTCTGACAATACAAAGCTCGTATTTACGCTGCGTACAGATGTAACGTTTCACGACGGCACGCCATTTAATGCTGATGCGGTAGTGTTCAATATCAATCGAATATTATCAGCTCCATCATCGCCTCGATCCAGTGAACTGATAACCGTACAATCTGTGCAGGCAGTAGACTCTTCTCATGTGCAATTCAACCTCAAGAAGCCATTTGCTCCGCTTCTGGCAAACTTGAC
>DMFQ01000164.1:310-12762 GCA_003450555.1 Ktedonobacter sp. | reverse complement strand
GCTGGCAGTGGGCCTTTCATGTTTTCTGAATGGGTAAAAGGCGACCACCTCACAATCAAGCGTAATCCCCACTATTGGATGAAAGATAACGGGGGGAGTGCTCTGCCTTATTTGCAATCCATTCGCTATCGTCCTATCAGCAACGAGAGCGTCATGTTCTCAAACCTTGAGACAGGAAACATCAATGCAGCCGAAGTTCTCAGCCCCAACGATATTCCGGCTGCGAAATCGAATTCTAGCTTGATCTATAAACAAGTCCCCGCGCTCAGCTTCTTTGGGGTTATGCTCAACACAAAAGTCGCTCCACTCAGTAACGTCCATGTACGCAAAGCAATCGAGTGGGGTGTTAACCGTGACGAGATCGTCAATAGCGTTCTGAAAGGCGTTGGTGTCGTAGCGCAAGGTCCTATCTCGCCTAGCAGTTGGGCATATAGTAGTAGTATTGCGCCCTATAGCTATAACATCAACAATGCCAAGTCCGAACTCGCTCAAGCAGGAATGAGTAGCGTCTCCTTTACACTGCTCATTCCAAGCGGTTCTCCGCTCAATTCCCAGGAAGCACAGTTCATTCAATCGGAACTGCAACCTGCCGGTATCACTGTCAACATTAAGCAAGAAACGTTTGCCACTCTTCTCAGCGATACCGATTCGCATAACTTCCAGGGGGCTTTGCTGGGATGGAGTGGGCGACCTGATCCTGATGGCAATATGTACTCATGGTTCCATACCGGTGGCGGATTTAACAGCATGCAGTATTCAAACCCGCAAGTAGATTCTTTGCTTGAGGCGGCACGTGCTTCCAGTGATCAATCCACCAGGACCTCAGATTACCAGCAAGCAGAGACGTTGATCTTGCAGGATGGCTCGTATGTCTTTATCAATCATGGCGTGAGCATTCAGGCCTCGACGAATAACATCAAGAACTTCCCGTTGCTGCCAACAGGTATCCTGGAATTTACAAATGTGTATCTTGGTTCATAAGCCTGACAATTACCCACATTTCTGAAACAGCTTATGAAATGGGGTTCCAAGTGGCTGTTACCCTCTGCTGGATTCTGGGGTATCCCTAGACCCCGGCAGAGGGTGCAGTCCTTTCACTCTTAAAACAAGAGTTGTGTGCAAAAGGGAGAACTATCGTGACTCGCTATATTGTACAGCGTCTCTTTTTCATCATTCCAGTTGCACTTCTTGTATGCTTCCTTACCTTCATGGTCATCCACCTTGTTCCAGGTGATCCCGCCCGTGTTCTTCTTGGGTCGGAAGCTACACCCGATACGGTTGCCGCCTTACGCCAGCAATTGGGGTTAGATAAACCACTGTTTGCGCAATTTGGGCTATGGTTCTGGCAGCTCTTGCATGGTAACCTGGGGCAGTCTATTCAACTTCAGCAACCGGTGCTAGAAGCCATTATTCAAAGGCTTCCAGTCACCACGGAATTAGGCATAACTTCTTTGCTCTTTTCCCTGGTTCTTGCCTTTCCGCTCGGTATTTACTCTGCAACGCATCGCAATACGTGGGTTGATTGGCTTATTAATGTGTTGACTCTAATTAGCACAGCGGTTCCTGGTTTTGTCCTGGGTCTGGTACTTCTTCTCTTCTTCGCCGTCGATATACGGATTTTTCCTCCAGGTGGCTATACTCCGTTTAGCGAAGACCCGGCGGGCAATATTCGCGATCTTATTCTGCCTATGATTACGCTGGGTACGGGCACAGTTGCCGTAAACATGCGCCAGATCCGTGCAAATATGATCGAAGTGCTCAGCCAGGATTATATACGCACAGCAAGGGGCCAAAGGTTTGCGGGAGAGAAAAGTGCAATATCTTCATGCGTTACGCAATGCGATTATTCCGGTCATTACGGTTATCGGCCTACAAGTAGGAGCGATAATCGGCGGCGCATTCGTTGTGGAGACAATATTCCTCTGGCCCGGTGTGGGACAATTAGCAGTTTCAAGCATCCTGGCTAAAGACTACCCAACAGTTCAAGGCGTTGTCCTTTTTTCAGCGTTTTCGTATATGGGAGCCAATTTGCTCGTTGACATCTGTTACGCGGTCCTTGACCCGCGCATACGTTTTGATTAGAGTAATTCCACTACATCGTTTATAATGGTGAATTTCAGGGGCATAGTATGGCAGTACCAACCAAATTCGGGAAAGAATCTGAGTCGTCGGCAGCACAATCCTCCATGAAAGTTGCCAGGTGGTATACACAGGTCGCCGATGCGTTTCGCCAGGATCCACGCT
Organism: Ktedonobacter sp.; assembly: GCA_003450555.1. GTDB lineage: Bacteria > Chloroflexota > Ktedonobacteria > Ktedonobacterales > Ktedonobacteraceae > UBA11361. The sequence goes on along the minus strand of DMFQ01000164.1, from coordinate 10,518 downwards.
TGTGGTTTGGGGTCGTACTGATTCTATATGTTCTCGCAGCTATCTTCGCGCCTATGATTAGTCCTTATCCGCCGCTGGCGTACCATCCATCTATCGCAACGCAGCCTCCGAGTTTAGCCCATCTTCTTGGGACCGACGCACTGGGACGAGACCAACTGAGTCGCGTTATCTATGGGACGCGAATTTCACTTTCAGTAGGCATCATCACGATCCTGCTAGGGGGCATATGTGGCACTTTCCTGGGTCTCATTGCTGCATATTTCAAAGGGTGGGTCGACCAGATCATCACGATGGTTGTGGATGCCATCCTGTCTTTTCCATCAATCGTCCTTGCTCTGGCAATTATTGCCGCTCTGGGACCAAGTATCATCAACCTCGCGCTTGCCCTGGCATTTGTACGTATCCCAATTTACAGCCGCATTGCACGCGGTCAGACTCTACAGGCAGCGACCCAGGATTATGTGACAGCCTCGATCTCCAGTGGTACTCGCACATCGAAAATATTATGGCGTCATATCCTGCCGAACATCTTCAGCCCATTGCTCGTCCAGGCGACAATTTCTATCTCTTTCGCTATTCTCGACGAATCCGTGCTCAGCTTCTTAGGCTTAGGTGTACAGCCACCCACGCCGGAATGGGGAGCCATGATTAACGATGCGCAAACCTATCTCAACAGCGATCCCTGGATGTTGCTTGGCCCTGCCCTTGCTATTATTCTGGTTATACTTAGCCTGAATCTCCTGGGCGACGCAATACGCGATCGTCTTGATCCGAGAGATAGCCTACGGGTTATAGAGGCTACGCGAGAATGAGGCGCTTGTCACCAACCTGCAGCTATACCTTCCGCCCGTGGATCGGAGCCACCTTGCATTACTCCCGTAGACGAGTCAAAGACAATCCCGTTCGCATGACCCATTGCGTTGGACCACATTCCCTGCTCCTGGACTTGATGGCCCAGCCGACGAAGGGCATCAAGCGTCGCGGGAGGAAAGTGACTCTCGACGAGAAGCGTTTCCCCATCAGGCGTAGCACCGTGGACCCAGCGCGGCATCTCGATAGCCTGCTGAATGTTTAGTCCGAAGCGTGCCACAGCAGTATAGACTTGCAGATGGGTCTGTGGCTGCCCATCGCCTCCCATTGCGCCAAAGACCATCCCTGGTCGGCCATTGCGTAGCGCTATGGAGGGGATTAGCGTGTGCAACGTACGTTTTGCCGGAGCTAATGCGTTGGCAGCAGTCGGATCGAGCGAGAAATAGGCACCTCGGTTCTGCAAGACAATACCGGTATCATCCACCACTACGCCGCTACCAAATCCCATATAGTTGCTCTGAATGAGTGAAACGACATTGCCTTCTTTATCCGCCGCACAGAGGTAAACCGTGTCGCCCGTGAAATTGCCAGGAGCGAACGAGGGTTGCGCTCGCGCGGGATTGATGAGCGCACGTCGCAGGGCGAGGTAGTCCTGATCGATCAATGCTGTCGGGTTGATGCGCATGTATGCCGCATCAGTGAGATAGGCAGCGCGGTCGGTGAAAGCCAGCTTCTTTGCCTCTACTGACAGGTGAACCGTTTCTGGTGCGAGTGGACCCTCGCCCAACGGTAGTTGATCCATGATGCCCAGCATCTGGAGTGCTGTGACCCCCTGGGTATTGGGCGGCAATTCGTAGACCTTAAGCCCTGCATATGGGATGCTAAGTGGTGTGACCCACTCACTCTGATGTGAAGCCAGATCGTTGCGTGTAATCAACCCGCCCTCTCGTGCAAAAAACGCGGCAATCTGGTCTGCGATCTCCCCACGGTAAAACGTCTCGGAACCAACCTTTGCGATAGCCCGCAGGGTACGTGCCAATGTAGGAAAGCGAACGATCGCGCCAACAGGTGGAACCGTGCTGTCGGGAAGGAAGTGTGCATGCCAGGAGCGATGGATTTCTGCCCTTGTACTCACAGATGTGAGAGCAGCATGCAATCCTGGCCCAATGGCGAAACCCTCTTCAGCATAGGCGATAGCTGGTGCAAGGGCTTGCGCCAGTCCCCCAGGCCCCCAGCGGCCAAAACGCCGCTCTGCTGCATCCCAACCGCTGGCGCATCCGGGAACGGTTACAGCATGGATGCCGAAGACGGGCATCGTTGTGTAGCCGAGTTCGTGATAGCGTTCGATAGTTGCCATCTGTGCTGATCGTCCACTACCATTCAGCCCGTAAAGCTCACCACTCCTGGCATCATATATCAGCATAAAGACATCGCCGCCCAGACCGCAAACAAAGGGGTAGACAACCTGAAGTGTAGCACTGGCGGCAATAGCTGCGTCGATAGCATTGCCGCCTGCTTTCAGTAGTTCCAACCCGGCTTCTGCTGCCAGATAATGAGGCGCAGCTACTATTCCCCGGCGAGCCAGCGTCACGGGGCGATGCTGAGGAAATGAGGTCATAATTATCCTTTCTCTGTGCTGTAGTTCTCCAAAATTCGGGACGATCCAAGAAGTTTCCATTCATCTTATCCCAGGCACCCTTATTGTACATTCGAACAAGGAAAGTTATACTTGTTATAGTATAGTTTACTGGTGTCGGGGCCACCAGCGAGGAGTATCTCATTTTTTGCTTTTGTCGAAAATTGCCTTTTCAAGTAAAGGAGGCATCCCATGGCATCCGAAGCAAGTGGCATATCCCATCCTCTATCAGGGACAGGCAGCACCGCGGCTGCCGTTATTGCGCGACAGGATCGTATCCCCATCTGGTCACTCTCCTACCTTTTCATCGGTATCATCGGCATTGGTTTCCTGTTCACGTTCTTCGACATCTTTGACGTCACCGTTTCGTTCGTCCAGACCTGTATTCAGGTCGTCCCGGGCTGCACACCACCAACTAGCGCCAACTATCTCGGTCTCCCCGTCGAGCTGAACCTGGCAGGCTACGTTGTCGGAGCACTGATCCTGGCGCCCCTCGCGGACAGGTTCGGCAGAAGAGACATTTTGCTGTTTACTCTGCTCCTGACGGGCATCGGCTCACTGTATAACGCCTTCGTCTCCGACTACCCCAACTTCGTCATTGCCCGCACCATCACCGGTATTGGCATTGGGGCCGACCTGGCGCTCGTCAATGCATACATTAACGAGGTGGCGCCGCGCGCAAGTCGGGCCCGCTACACTTCACTCATCTTTATCATGTCTGCGCTGGGCGCTTTCTTTGGTATCTGGTTAGGACTGATCCTGACGACACCAGCAGCACCTTTCCCACTTGGCTTGCCCTTTGCCGTTGCCGGGCCAATGTTTCAAGGCAATGGCTGGCGCATCATGTACGGCATCGGTGCATTCCTCGCCCTCGTGGGCATCCTGCTGCGTTTCCAGTTACCGGAATCGCCACGCTGGCTCATTTCGCGCGGACGAGTGGATGAGGCAGACAAGATCGTAACGGGTATGGAGGAACGAGCGCGCAGGAAGGTGCCCGACCTGCCTGCCCCTGACGCCGAGATTCCTGTTCAGGCGGGTGCTACCAGGATTCCGTACGCGGAGATCTTCGGCAATCGCCTCTACCTGCGGCGCACCATTCTGCTGGTCATTGTCTGGTTTCTTGGGTACGTCACAGTCTATGCGATTGCTCAGGGCCTGACAGTGCTGCTGGACAGCTTGCATTATCCACCCCCAGAATCTGGCATGATCGCGGCGTTTGGAACCTTTGGCTTCATTCTGACCGCCATCTTCGCCTACTTCTATGGTGAGCGATTGGAGCGCAAGCTCTGGTTGCCTATCGCGGCCTTGCTTACGCTCATCGGCGGTATTCTGATCGGAGTGGCAGGCCCTAACAACTTCGCTGTTGCCGCTATTGGGTCGATCATCACCTTCTTTGGCTTCAACCTGTGGGTACCGATGACCTACACCTGGTCTACCGAGAACTACCCCACGCGAGCGCGCGCGACAGGTTTTGCGCTGGTCGACGGCATAGGTCATCTTGGTGGTGGAATCGGAATACTGGTTATCGCCCCGCTCATCCCGACTCTGATCGCTTCACTTGGCCTCACTACAGGGCCAATAGTCATCTTCGTGATTATCGCCGCCTTCCTGATAGCTGCTGCTATCGTCGCTCAGTTTGGCACTGCGACCAGGCAGAAGCGCCTGGACGAGGTTTCACCATAATCGTAGCACGCCATTCAATCCTGTTATGGTTGTAGCCCCGCTTTGACAACCAAACAAACATTCAGAACTGCTAACAGGCGAACTGATCAAGCTTGTTCAATACAAGCGAACAGTTCGCCTGTTGATATCAAATTTGGAATGCTGGAAAATGCTGCCGTACTCACGTTTAGCCTTGATACACGCATCGCTACAACAGGGATCACTTCAGCCATTGCTTCTAGCTACGCCCTTGTCGTCATGCTCTTTGGCATGCTTATGTATCGCGAGCGGCTCGCCAAAAACCAGCTTTTCGGCATCGTTATGTTCATGAGTGGCCTGATCTTGCTTGCTCTGTAGCACCGTTGATCCTCATTGTGCTGGCGTTTGGACCCCTGGCCCGAATAAACTACCTATCCAGGCAACGTCCCGTTTAGCGCTCGGTCCATATTGTAACAGGCGCTGATGAGCGAGAGATGGGTGAACGCCTGGGGAAAGTTACCCAGCGCCTCACCGGTGGGTCCTATTTCCTCGGCATACAAACCGACGTGGTTGGCGTAAGTGAACATCTTCTCTAACACCAGACGTGCCTCTTCGAGACGGCCAGCACGGGCTAGCGCCTCGACCAGCCAGAAACTACAGATGCTAAAAGTTCCTTCCTGTCCCCCAAAGCCATCGTCCGCCGCCAACTCGGGATTACAGCGGTACACATGCGAGTCGCTCGTCAGTTCCTTTTGTATGCGATCGATCGTGGACAATATGCGAGGGTCGGTTGGACCGGTAAACCTTGTGAGGACCATCAGTAGCGCGCTGGCATCGATCGCATCACTTCCATAGTACTGCACAAAACTACCTGCCTTCTCATTCCATCCGCGCTGCATGATCTCCTCGTAGATCTGTGCGCTGATTTTCTCCCACTCTTGAAGAGGCGCAGGCAGACCGCGATGACGGCGCGATCCGCAACGCTCGATCGAAGGCAACCCAACCCATAACACGCGAGTGTACAAAGTGCTGTTGCCCGCCGCGCACCTCCCAGATACCTTCATCAGTATCTTGCCAATGTTGGCTCAGCCAATCGAGGAGACGTCGCAAGTTCCACCAGAGATCGTAAGAGATGTCTTTATGGCGATCAAAGATGAAGATCGAATCCATCAGTTCCCCATAGACATCGAGTTGCTGCTGTTTGTAGGCGCCATTGCCGATACGTACAGGTCGGCTCTTGCGGTAACCCTCAAGGTGATCAAGACTGATCTCCGTCAGGTCGTGTCCGCCATCAATAGTAAACATGGGCTGGAGCGACCCATTTTCTTCCAACTCGTGACAACGAGCCTCAAGCCATCTCATAAATGCGCTGGCTTCCTCCATAAAGCCCAGAATGAGCAAGCTGTAGATAGTGAATGCGGCATCACGTAACCAGGTATAGCGGTAATCCCAGTTGCGAGCGCCCCCTATAGACTCTGGTAAGCTTGTGGTTGGTGCAGCAACGATTGCACCTGTCGGAGCGTAGGTCAGCAGTTTTAGGACCAGTGCTGAGCGATGCACCATTTCGCGCCACGAGTGGAAAAATGACAACTGATAATAAGCCAGCCGCTATCAGGGCAGCCGCCGTTGCCTGTCTAATTAAGCCTAATTCAACTTTTCGTTACAACTTTTCTATGTTGCTGCTGATCCTGCCAGCCGTAGAACGGCTCGGGATGGAGCGCCATCGCTCCCCTCGATCTTCAGTGGAAGGCAAATCAGCTCATATGTTCCCGCCCGTACGCTGGAGAGGTTGAGGCCTTCGATGATCCAGATACCCGCTGAAAGCAGAGCATGGTGCGTCTCGACCCCATCCTTGAAGAAACCACCGACTGAAAGGTAGTCGACGCCAACAGTCTGAACCTGCTGTGCAGCAAGGTACTGCGCCGCTTCATGGGAAATGTAGACAAAATCCTTCACAAAGTCATCGCTTTGCCAACAGCGAGTGGAGTTTCTCGTCTTAAAGAGAATCCTCTCCCCGCTCTTAATCTGGTACATGTGAAGCTCATCTGGCTTGATCGACTCCGGGTCATGAATCTCGATCACGCGAGCCAACCCAATTGTAGCGGCCAACGGCATGGTATCGATACCCTTTCCACCTGGAAAAAAGTGTACGGGGGCATCCATGTGCGTTCCGGTGTGCACTCCCATCGAGAGCTTTGAGACGTTCGCGGTGTCGCCACGGTCTATATCCATCATCCGTTCAATTGAAACGGGTGGATTATCTGGCCAGTGCACCATTCCCGTATAGAGTGGAACCGATATATCGATCCAGTCTTCTGCCATCAATTGAGTTCCTCCTTATCTGTTTCGCATCTCTAACTTAGTCTCGTCACTCGTCCATTCGTTACAATGCAATAAAGCCTACCATTTATTTGTAACAAATTGGTGTTAACTGTGCAAGAAGATCAGGCTATACTTCTGCTTCTCTATTTGAACTTCACCACACCTCCATGTTACGTCTCGCATGTGATAGACTTTACTATAGAAGTCCCTGAACTCCTCACAGGGCAAGGGCAAGCCTTGCCCGTACATTATTTGTTGGGAAAGCTCGTGCCCCGCGTAGCCAGCAGTATCAGTATGCTTAGAAATGGATAGTGCGTTTATGACAAATGACAATGGTTCCGTGAAACCCCACACCTCTCGTAGCAAGCCTCATCAGCATCAGACAAATGATCCCACCTTGCTCCAGTCACTCGAGTGGCGCTGTATAGGTCCATATCGCGGCGGTCGAGTTGTGGCTGTAGCAGGCGACCCGACAAATTCACAAGTCTTCTATTTTGGCTCGACGGGCGGCGGCGTCTGGAAAACGACGGATGGCGGCATCATCTGGGAGAATGTGTCAGATGGCTACTTTAAGCGCGCTTCCGTTGGTGCGCTTGCTGTCTCACAGTCCGATCCTAATGTGATCTATGTGGGCATGGGCGAGACCACCATTCGGAACAACGTCTCGCACGGGGACGGCGTGTATCGCTCAACCGATGGCGGTAAAACCTGGGCGCATCTCGGCCTGGCAAACACCAGAAATATTGCTAAAGTACGCATCCATCCCCACGATCCTGACCTGGCGTATGTGGCCGCGCTTGGCCATGCACACGGCCCGAATGCAGAACGAGGCGTATTTCGCACCACGGATGGCGGCAAAAGTTGGGACCGCGTCCTGTTCCGCAGCGAAAAAACTGGCGCGATTGATCTTTCAATGGATCCCAACAATCCCCGCACGCTCTACGCCGCCTTCTGGGAGGCGCAGCGCAAACCCTACACCATTGTCGGTGGCGGCGAGGAGTGCGGTCTCTTCAAATCAACGGATGGTGGCGACACCTGGCAGGAGATTACGCGCAATCCTGGACTGCCGACGAGCATGCTTGGCAAAATTGGCGTGGTTGTTTCGCCCGCGCAATCCGGGCGTGTCTGGGCCATCATTGATGCCGAGGACGGTGCTATCTTCCGTTCGGACGATGGTGGTGAGCACTGGCAGCGCCTGTGTGAAGATCGCAGCATACGCGCACGTCCCTGGTACTACATGCACATTATCGCCGATCCACAAGATGCCGAAACGATCTGGGCGCTGGATGTGCAGGCGTGGAAATCCATTGATGGTGGGCGCACGTTCTTTGAGGTGCAGATACCGCATGGAGATCACCACGACCTGTGGATCGACCCGCTCGATCCAAAGCGCATGATCGAGGGCAACGATGGCGGTGCATGCGTCTCATTCAGTGGCGGCGCAAGTTGGTCTTCGATCTATAACCAACCCACAGCCGAGTTTTACCACGTGATAACCGATAACCAGTTCCCGTACCGCGTCTATGGTGCGCAGCAGGATAATTCCACCATCTGTGTGCCGAGCCGCTCACACGTCGCCGGCATTACCAATGCGGAGACATATGAGGTGGGCGGCGGTGAAAGTGGGTATATCGCCGTTCGTTCAGATGACCCGAATATCGTCTATGCTGGCAGCTACCAGGGATTTTTGACCCGCTATGACCATCGCACGTACCAGGAACGCAACATCGCCGTCTGGCCTGAATCCGCCACTGGCTGGGGCGCGAAGGATCAGAAATATCGCTTCCAGTGGACAGCGCCTACGCTGCTCTCACCACATGATCCCAACGTACTGTATACTACGGGCAATCACGTTTTCCGCTCGACCGATGAAGGCAGCAGTTGGGAAGTTATCAGCCCCGATCTCACGCGCAACGACATCACGAAACAGGAAGCATCCGGTGGACCACCGACCAAAGATAATACGGGCGCAGAGTACTATTGCACCATCTTCGCCTTTGCCGAGTCGCCTATTACGTCCGGACTGTTCTGGGCTGGCTCCGATGATGGCCTGGTTCATATCTCGCGTGATGGCGGCACATCCTGGCAGAACATCACGCCAGCGGATTTACCCGAGTGGGCTTTAATCAACAGTATCGAGCCTTCGCCACATGATCCCGCCGTCGCCTATGTCGCAGCAACGCGCTACAAGTGGGACGACTTCGAGCCCTATTTGTACAAAACCAGCGACTACGGCGTGAGCTGGACGGAGATCACTACCGGCATCGCCGAGAACGACTTCACGCGCGTCATTCGTGAAGACCCGGCTCGTCGAGGATTGCTCTACGCGGGAACTGAGACAGGCATCCATATCTCGTTCGATGATGGCGCGCGCTGGCAATCGCTCCAGTTGAACCTGCCCGTTGTACCAATTCACGATCTTGTCATCAAGGACACTGATCTTGTGGTGGCGACTCATGGGCGCTCGTTCTGGATATTGGACGATATCACACCGCTACGGCAGGATAACAAAGAGGTACAGCAGCTTCCAGCTTATCTCTGCAAGCCGCGTACCACTATTCGCTTCATGGTTAATTTTGGCTTCACTCGCGCCGCGCTTTCCGGTAATTTTTATCGCGATTCAGACAATACACAGATTGTCTCGCGGCGCGAAGAGCGGCCCGGCAACATAACAATAGAGCGCCCTCTGAATGCCGGATTGAACCCGCCAGATGGTGTAATCGTCTATTATGCGTTTGCGAGCAAACCAGAGGGCGAGGTCAAGCTCACCTTCCTTGATGAGCAGGGCAACGAAATCAAGACCTTCGCAAGCGAGACGGAGCACAAACCGGCAGCAGACCCCATTGACGAGGAAGAAGAGCAAAAGGAAAAGGAACCCAACGTTCCTAAAGAGGCCGGACTGAATCGCTTTATCTGGAATATGCGCTACCCCGACCCCAGGAAGGTTGAAGGTTATGTTGCTTCCGAGGGCGTCATGGCTGGCCCCTTTGTGGCTCCTGGTACCTACCAGGCGCGACTAACTGTTGGCGATCAAGCGCTGGTCGAAACGTTTGAGGTGCGACAAGACCCGCGCGTCAGCGCGACGCGTGAAGATCTGGAGGCACAGCTTGCACTGCATCTCAAGATTCGCGATAAGCTTTCAGAGACGCACGATGCCATCAATACCCTCAGGAATGTGCGCCAACAAATCGACGATTGGCAGAAGCGTACGCAGGAACAGCCCATCCACGAAGCGTTGACACGCGCAGGCAAGTCAGCGAAAGAAAAGTTGAAAGCCATTGAAGACGAACTGATCCAGGCGAAGGCGAAGACGCGCCAGGATACGCTCAATCACCCAACCAAACTCAATGGCAAGCTAGCTAGCCTCGCAGGAGTTATTGCCAGCGCCCAGGCCGCGCCCACGAAGCAATCGTATGCAGTCTTCGATGACCTCTGCCAGCGCATAGATGTCCAGCTGAAACAATTGCAAGAAGTACTTGACACCGATGTAGCAACCTTCAATTCCCTGCTGCGCGAGTACAACGTACCAGGGGTTATACCTATAGCCACGCTAAATAGCAAGCGGTAGGCGAAGGACACTGGGAAGGAAGTGGAGCAGCACGAAGAAATTATCCTTTAGCTGTGCAGAAAAATTACACTTTTTAAGGCGGTTCATACACAATGAGTCAACAGGGCAATCGCATCTAAATTATCAAGCGGCTTTTAGAGCGCATTTGCACAGCAGAGCTTTGAAAGCCGACTTGTTGTGAAGCAGCCTGTAGAGCCAGTTCCAAAAATGAGATGCGATTGCCTTGAATGA
>DMFQ01000164.1:0-132 GCA_003450555.1 Ktedonobacter sp. | reverse complement strand
TTGCTTTTTGTGATCAGATTGAGTTTTATGGCAAGCATTGCTTTCTCTCGTCTGGCGCATAGAAACTCCACGTGGAACAAATGAAGAGGACTATAGTCACACACCAGAACATACTGCAAGAGACTAATCCTC
>DMFQ01000165.1:13122-16454 GCA_003450555.1 Ktedonobacter sp. | reverse complement strand
AAATGAGATGCGATTGCCCTGTGTCTGGCCAGGCACCCGCTTTGGATGTGAATGGAATGACCCTTGGCGGTCATTCAGGAAACTCACCAATTCTTAGATTCGCACCTAAGGATCTTGCCCCAACCTTTCGAATCTATCCTCACCCTCTCATTCCCTGTCGCATTCCTGAGAACCATCGTTCCCTCCTCCCCTACTCGACACATCCGCAACATCTGTGACAAGTGCGACAACCGCGACAACTGCGACAAACAGCAAGCAGCTTTCTCAAAATGTGCCAGATCCCTATCGTTATGCCCCAGTAATACCCGTGAAATTGAATCGTCCAATGCGTAAAGCGGGGGCCACAATGGACAGATAGTCGCTGCATTGGATGCGCTCGCGGCCAATAGCCTGTACCTCGCTCAATGCATTAAGGATACTCTGCGTAAAACGCAGATTCTTCACTGGACTGCTCAACTCACCATGCTCTATTAAGAAAGTTCCGTCGCGAGTCATTCCCGTAAAAAGCGTTTTGACGGGATGGACCGTGTTGGTGTAGTGAAATCGTGTGACGTAAAGCCCGCGCTCGACGCCCTTCAGCAGTTCTTCCATGCTGGCATCGCCCGCCTCCATCATAGTATTGGTCGGAGCAGGCCCAAAAGAGTTTGGCGCGGGCAGTGCGTGTCCCGTATTGGGCTTACCTTCACGCGCCGCGGTGAACGAGTCATAGACAACCGCGTTGGCAACACCGTGATCGAACATCACGACTCGTTGTTTTGGCACACCCTCGTAGTCAAATGCCTGCGGTAGACCGGCGGGATCATGGCCGTCATCATAAATGGTCACACGCGCATCAAGCAGTTGTTTGCCAAACTGACCGTTCATAAAGCTCCGTTCTTCCTGCACAGCGGTCGCAGAAAGACCCATGAAGATGAGATTCTGCAACATGTCGCCGACAGCATAGGTATCGAGCACAACCTGGTACTCACCGATGGCAATATCAATGGGGTTGCGGCTGCGCTGGGCCGTACTCACTGCCTCGTGCGCCATCGCCTCAAAATCGAGGGTGGAGACATCAGTTGCCATGCGCTGTGTGTAGCCCGAACCACGCTCATCCGCCATGACAACGGCATGGCATTCGGAGTCCGTGCGCGGCTCATAGGCAAAGATACCCAAAGAGTTCGCGACCGCTACTTGAGATGCATTGGTGGAGAAGGCTCCCGCTGCCTCAAGGCTGCGCTCTTTGGCTAGCTGGACGATGATACCGACACGTCGAGCGCGCTCTTCGGGAGTGAAGCGGGCCGTCTGCTCACTATAGCCGGACGCGGGCACAATCGGCTGAGGTCCTGGCAGCGAGTGAAATTCTGGATTTTCGGGTTGCAGCCGCGCAATCTCCAGCGCCTGCTCCGTTACGCGTCGCAGCGACTCATCATCCAGGCGATTCGTCGTCGCCACACCCACTTTTTTACCTGCTACGGCTCGCACGCGCAGCTCGTGATTACTTTCCGCGACGTTCTGGTGAATACTATTATTGGCAAAGCGCGTCAGGGCGCTCTCCGTCCCAAGATAAACGACCTCGGTCTGATCAGCCTGTGAATAGCCGAGCACCTTTTGCAGCAACGCGCGCGCGCTTGTTTCATCAGAAAACATGTATTTCTTCCTCTCAAGGTGTACCCTCGAATCCTCGAATCTTCTCGCTATTACCAGTTGCCGACGCCAACCTGGACATTACGGAAACGTGCAGGGGCGGCTCCATGGCCGGTGCGCATGACCTGCATTGGCTCACCCTTGCCACAATTCGGCGTCCCCCAGACGGTCCACTCGTCGCGCTTGCAGATGGCATCGCACGAGCCCCAGAATTGTGGTGTAATACCCGTGTACGTGGCGTTCTTCAACATCTCGCCAAACTTACCGTGCTTTATCTCATAGGCCATCTCTACGCCAAACTGGAAATTCAAACGTCGGTCATCGATGCTCCAGCTTTTATTGATACTCATGAAGATGCCATCATCCGTGTCGGCGATAAGATCGTCCAGCGACCATGTTCCCGGTTCAAGGCTGACATTGGTCATACGGATCATCGGCAAACGGTTCCAACCATCGGCGCGCACGCAGCCGTTGCTGGTCAATCCAAGCAGTGGAGCTGTATCACGCGACATGAGGTAGCCACCGAAGATGCCATTCGTAACTATAGGAGTACGCTGCGCCGGTACGCCCTCATCGTCCCAACCGAAGGTGCCCAATGCCCCTGGAATGGTGGCGTCCGCGGTCAGATTCACGAGATCCGAACCGTAACGGTAATTGCTATTGAACTTATCGGTGGTCAAGAAGCTTTTGCCGACAAAGCCCGCTTCCATACCTAAAACGCGATCCAGTTCGATGGGGTGTCCGCACGACTCATGCACCTGGAGAGCGACCTGCGGACCATCAAGAATAATTGTCTTGAGGCCGCTGGGACATTGTTTGGCCGTCAGCAGCTTGACAGCCTCTTCTCCGATGCGCGCACCATGATTAACCAGGTCCATCTCCTCGATAAATTCATAGCCAATTGTGCCGGCCTGCCGTCCAAATGAATTAGGATACGAGCGCGTCTGTATCTCACTGCTGGAGGTATCGACAGCGCTGGCCGTAATGGCCGCGCCGGTATCAAACAATTCTTGCTCGATCTCGCTCCCTTCGGAACTGACAAATATTTTGTGCTCGCGTGAATATTCCATCTCGCTGCTAGTAAGCGCTACTCCTCGCACGCTGCGCATCGCGGAGTCAGCATCGAGCAATAAGCGGACCTTCTGGTCCAGGGGCACCGAGAAGGGGTCACGTTGCATGGGGGTATGATAGAAACCTCGTTGGGCAGTAAGGGGAGAGAGTTTAACAGGATCTCCCGCAACGAGTGCGCTGGCTTTTGCAATTTGTACCGCCTGCCTGGCTACACGCTCAGCTTCAGCATCATCCATGCGTGCGCTGCTGGCAAACCCCCAGGCACCATTAACGATCACACGTACATTAAATCCCGCACTGGTAGCACTGGCAACGCCCTCAACCCGGCCATTTTTGACCTCGATCCCCTCCGTTGTACGCTCCATGACGCGCACATCCACATAGCTGGCCCCAAGCCCGTTAGCAATATTCAAGGCCCTGTTTGCTAAATCCCTCATAAATCATTCTTCTTTCAGCTGCTGGAATGCAAAACAGACGTGTCAGATTGACAGAATGAACCACGTTTGTCGCAGATGCCTTACATTGTATGCATTTTGCACAGCCTTGTCCATTATTCCAATCCACAATTCTATTGATTGCCCCCTTTCAACTCCCTCGCTCTTTCGCTTTTCTAGAGTGGTGAATAGGCGGCTCGT
>DMFQ01000165.1:12762-13019 GCA_003450555.1 Ktedonobacter sp. | reverse complement strand
CGGCGGCCCCACGAGCCGCCTATTCACCATGTCATGCTTGCTATCTTTTACCTTAGTTGATACAATTCGGAAAATGGAAGAGCAAGAGAGCAATAAAGGATTTGATTATGGAGCAGCCAACAACCAGCGAGAGCGTGCAAACGGCTTACCAATATGGCCGCCTGGCGTTGCCACACGGCGAAATAGCTATGCCCGTTTTTATGCCGGATGCCACGTTGGGCGTTGTGCGTGCGGTTGATGCCACCGATCTATCAGGC
>DMFQ01000165.1:7527-12603 GCA_003450555.1 Ktedonobacter sp. | reverse complement strand
CCACCGATCTATCAGGCTGCGAAATACAGGCAGTGGTGATGAACACCTTTCATCTGATGCAGCGGCCAGGCTCCTCGACCATTCAGGCATTGGGAGGACTGCACACTATGAGCGCGTGGCAACGACCCATTGTCACCGACTCGGGAGGTTTTCAGGCTTACTCCCTCATCCAGCAAAATCCCAAATTTGGCACGATCAACGACGATGGTATTACCTTCAAGCCAGAATCATCTGATCGCAAATTCCATCTGACACCAGAAAAAACCATCCAACTTCAGATGAGCTATGGAGCCGATGTGGTCATCTGCCTCGACGAATGCACACATGTCGATGCCTCACTTGAAATGCAGGAGACGTCGGTCAAGCGAACGATTGCCTGGGCCACGCGCTGCAAGAAAGAGTTCCTGCTCCAGATCAAGCAAAAGCGGCTCCCCCAGGAACGGCGCCCTCTGCTGTTCGCGGTCATCCAGGGAGGTGGATCGCACGAACTGCGAAAGCATTGCGCCAACGAATTGTTAGAGCTAGGCTTCGATGGCTTTGGCTACGGCGGCTGGCCACTTGACGCACAGGGACATCTACTCACTGATCTCATCGCGTATACGCGAGAACTGGTGCCGCCACAATTTCCTATGCACGCTCTCGGCATTGGGCACCCCACAAATGTAGTGAATTGTACCAAGATGGGATACGGGATATTCGACAGCGCAATGCCGACACGCGATGCCAGGCACACCCGACTGTATACCTTCACCTCCGCGACAGGTCTGCAAGACAAATGGCTCTCTTATACGTATGTCAACGATGACAAGCACATCAAGTCCAATACGCCAGTCTCCAGTTTCTGTGACTGCCTGTGCTGCACTCATTACTCGCTGGGATACCTACATCACCTCTTCAAAATTAACGATACCCTATTTTTCAGGCTCGCCACTATCCACAACCTGCGTTTTATGACGCAGCTTACCCAACGATTAAGGCAGGAACATGATGGATAGGAATAATAATCAGCTTACATGGCTGGTTGATGCTGTCCAGGCAAGCGCAAAATATGGCGATATCTCCCCAGATCTTATCACACGCATTGGCGCGCAGGAATTAGTTAAACGCCGCTCGGTCAAGGAAGCTTTAAAGGCAACGAAGAACAAATTGCACCAGGTGGGCGGTGCTTACTTTGATGCGAAAGAACACTACATACGGTGGATCAATGAGCTTAAAATGGCTGCCCGATCTGGCAAACGCGAGCAATTACTTGACCTGTGCGCCACAATTATGACCTACCACGCTTCTACCAGGGAGCGCATCCCGATCCTTGCCCGGTTTTACACGCAAATATTTAGCGAGTTGCCTCCCGTTCACAGCATACTTGATATTGCCTGCGGTCTCAATCCACTGGCTCTTCCCTGGATGCCCCTATCGGAAGAGGGAGTAGAGTACTACGCCTATGACATCTACCACAGCATGATGGACTTCTTACGAGAATGGCTGACAATCATGGGCATACAAGGAGATGCACAGATGTGCGACGTGCTGCAAGCAATCCCACTGCAGCAGGTGGATGTGGCTTTTCTCCTTAAAGCGCTCCCATGTCTGGAACAGGTAGATAAATCGGCGGGCTACAGGCTCTTGCGGGAGATTCCCGCACACAACCTGGTTGTTTCGTTTCCGGTACACAGCCTCGGGGGGAGGAGTAAAGGAATGTTGGAGCATTACGAGGCCCATTTTCGCGAGATTGTAGGAAGCGAGCAAGAATGGGAGGTAACGAGGTTGGTTTTCGATAGAGAACTGGTATTCGTGGTCAGAAAGTAAGTCCTACTTGTCGCGACCCACGTACCACATCCCCCACCAGCAGAACAGCAACAGAGAGGCAGAGACCAGGAAAATCAGCCAGTTGAGGCCGATGAACTGGGCAAAAAAGCCTGCAAAGAGCAATATTGGGATTGATCCCGTGTTGTACATCATAAACTGTAGCGATAAGACACGTCCGCGTACCTCCTCTGACGCGTGTTCCTGCATCATCGTTTGGGTAGGTATGTTGATGCAAGCGGTTGCTAATCCCAACAGGAACACCAGCAGCATAGTCGTCCACAACAACAAAGGCGACGAGGCTCCCATTTCTCCATACAGGTACGAGGCTAATTTTTGTGTGACCGGTAAAAGTGTGAAACCTACTGCCAGCATGATAAAACCCGCCCCGGTCAAACGTACCTTCCCAACCAGGGCGGTAATGCGCGGCATAATGATCGATGCTCCAACTAACCCAATGGCAGCAGGGGCAAGGATTAGCGCCATATCCGCCGCTGGGTGATGCAAAACCTGCTGCACAACGGTTCCAGCCAACTCACCGATGAGCAACATGATGTTGCCTACGACAGAGAGTTGAACGACAGAGAAGAAAAGGATACGATCACTGCGGACGTATCGCCAACCCTCGACGATCTCAAACCAGACCTTTTTTAGCGTCTGTCCCGCTTCTGTTCCAGAGTACCTGTCCTGGTTGGGATGTTCCTCATCAAGGGCACGCGTGGGAATACAGAGAATGAGAACCGCGCAGACAAGGTAGAGCAAAGCCACCATGACAAAGAGCATATCGATGGATTGCACGTGAAGGGTCAGTGAAGCCACTTGTAGGGTGAAAGGCGGAAAGGCACGCGCAACGATGCCTCCCAATAGCAGGAAACCAATGGCCTGTGATAACGTCGTGGTGATATTGAAGAGCGAGAGCGCAGGAACCAGCTCGTGCTCCCCTACCAGCAGCGGAATAGACGCTCCCTCGGCTGGAATGAAGAATTGCCCGATCAACGACGTCACGAAGGTAAGCACGTAGAGCGGCCAGAGATTGGTATGATTGGCCAGTAACGAAACAACCATCAGGAGCACAGTGACCGCGCGCAGAACGTTGCTGATCCACAATACCAGGCGTTTGTGCAGGTGATCGACAACTACGCCCGCAACCGCGCTAAATGGGAGCGCAGGCAGCGTGAAGGCGATAATCGCAATGCCTGCCATTACAACAGAGTGAGTGATGTCATTGACCAGCACGATGAGACCAAAGTTGGCAGCGTTGAGGACGGTAAGAGAAATAAGCTGCGCCAACCACAACAGCAAGAAATTACGATTTTTCAGTACGAGCCGAAAACTTGCGACATCGTTTGATGAAGGCGCAGGCTGTGTCGGCTCTGTTTCTGGCGTTGTCGTCGTCATGGGCAGTGTATTTCTTTCTATATCAACTTATCTCTCTGTATTGCCATATATTCCATCGTGCGGGGCAAGCACCCCCTGTTTGCTCATACGAATAAGTATGGTTAAAAGTTTAAGAAATGGCAGAGTTTTTTGTACCCCTTCCTTTTCTTCTTTGTTACCGCATTTATAGAGCTGAGGCGTATATACATCTTACAGGAGGGTTGGTTCTTTCCCGAGGCTTTTTGATTAACGACTCGCGACTGTGCCGCGGCCATTCCATCCCTTTCAAAGGCCATTTACATCTTCGCGACTCTGGCGTTCGAGAATCAGGACGATCTTATATGGCTGAGAAGGAGAATTAACATGATGCAGGACCTTTTACGAGACTCATGGCTCTACCAGGAAATTATGCAAGAAGGCTATGACAAAGGAATTGAGCAAGGAATCGAGCAGGGGATCGAAAAAGGGATTGAGAAAGGGCGTGAAGAGGAAAGAGAAGAGTGGCTACGCAGGCAACGCCAGCTGCTTATGACCATCGTCCAGATGCACTTCCCTAATACTGCCAGCCTGGCGCAGCAACAGGTGGACGCTATCAAAGAACCTGAGGTCCTGCAGAGCCTGATTTTCAAGGTGTTGGAATCCCAAACTGAGGAGCAAGCTACTGAGAGCTTACTCTCGATTAACCAGAAGTAGAGCTATCTTGAAGGTCATTCAGATAGCTATCTCCTCCACCTCAAATCGTGCTATAATGAAAACATGACGATAACACCGACGAATATCCAGAAAAAGACGGATCTGCTCGCGTTCACCCTTCCACAGTTACAGCAATGGCTGGTGGAACGTGGTGAGGCACCTTTTCGTGCCAAACAAATCTATAGCTGGCTCTACCAGCACCTCGCGGCCGATTTTTCGACGATGACCAATCTGCCCCAGACATTACGGCAGCAGCTGGCAGAAGAGGCAACCATCGGACCAATGATCGTGCGCAGTGAATTACACTCAAAAGATGACCGCACTCGCAAGATTTTGCTAGAGTTGGCCGATAGTAAGCTGATTGAGTCGGTACTAATGCTCTATCCACCCCATAGTGAAAACAGCGCGCGCGCGACGGTCTGTGTCTCCACTCAGGCTGGTTGTGCCTTCGGCTGTACCTTCTGCGCAACGGGCCAGATGGGCTTTGACCGGCATTTGAGCGCGAGCGAGATTGTAGCGCAGGTGCTCTACTTTGCGCGCGAACTGCGAACAGCTCCATGGACGGCGGCAGGGCTACCTGGGAGTACGCCCATCGATCACATAACCAATATCGTTTTGATGGGCATGGGCGAGCCGCTGCATAACTATGACAATGTGCTGCAAGCACTACGCATCCTCAATAGCGCGGAGGGATTCAACCTGGGGGCGCGGCATATGACTGTCTCGACAGTCGGACTGGTTCCCGCCATCCACAAGCTCAGTCAGGAGTCCTTGCAGGTTAACCTCGCAATCTCCCTTCATGCGCCTACCGATGAATTGCGCAGCCGGACGATGCCCGTCAATCGCAAATATCCACTGCAAGAACTGCTGGCCGCCTGTAAAGACTATATCGCGGCCACAAAACGGCAGGTCACGTTCGAGTATGTACTGCTGGCGAGAGTGAATGATTCAGCAGAATATGCTCACCTGCTGGGGGAGCTGCTGGCCCCATTAAAGCAGTTTGCACACGTGAATTGCATCCCCGTCAATGCCACCTCGGCCAGCTACCAGACTCCAGGTCCAGAGGCTATTCGCGCGTTCCGCAATATCCTCTTCGAGCATGGCGTCAGCAATAGTGTGCGTGCAGAGCGCGGTGATGATATCGCCGCCGCGTGCGGACAGCTCAGGACGCGCTTTGAGATAAAAAGCCAACAATAAAGAGGG
>DMFQ01000165.1:0-7332 GCA_003450555.1 Ktedonobacter sp. | reverse complement strand
CCCTCTTTATTGTTGGCTTTTTACTAACTTTTTGGCAACTTATTCATTGTGCGCATACAGCGGGTACAGATATTGACAGTACGCGGAGTACCATTCATAACCATATGGCGGCGCTGTACGTTGAGTACAAAGCGACGACGCGTGCGCCGCTGTGAGAAGCTCACATTATTGCCATGCATGGGCTTGCGCTCACAGATATCACAACGACCTGACGACATATATACATTCCTTCCTGATTTGATCAAATTCAGAAGATTTTCTCATCTTATTCTACCTTAGACGCGCAGCTACTGATATGGCGACGCCATGCGAGTATAGCATAAAGAGACTTGTTTTGGCAAGAGCAAAGTGATATACTACTGGGCAAGTCTCAGTCACCTATGAACCGCCACTACTGTGGCAACGTTATGCGATTATAGCATGGTGTTGCTTGTGCTGGCAAGAGCAAAAGAGAGAAGATACGCATATGTCAAAAACATCTGCTATCCACCCACAACATGGTTCCCGTCCCCTTGGTAAAATAGAGATCTTGCCCAATGCGATCCATACTATTGCGAAACAAGCAACAAGCGAGTGCTACGGCGTGGTAGGCATCACAGCTCCTCGCCTCCATAATGGGCAAGCAGTCCTACTCAAGCCTGAACAGAGCAACCATGGCGTCCAGGTACGTGTTGTCAATGAGCAGATCATTGTTGAAGTCTACGTGGCACTCGAATACGGTCTACGCATCTCAGAGATCGCGCATAACATCATGAGTAGCGTCAAGTTCTCTATCGAGAAGATGCTCGGCGTGCCGGTAGCACAGGTCAACGTCAACGTCCAGGGATTAGGCCACGGTCCTACTCCTCAGAGCAAAAAATAAACTATTATTTGTAGGGGCGTCCCTCGTGGTTGCCCTGGGAGTCACTATGCAGGAACAATCACCTCGCACAGTTCGTACACAGCGACCGCGCCGTATCAGCGTTTTTGACGGTCAGGATCTCAAGAAAGCTCTACTCGCGGGCGCGGCATGGCTAGAAGAACATCGCGAGGCTATTAACGCGCTCAACGTCTTCCCAGTACCTGATGGAGACACGGGTTCTAACATGTCGGCGACCATGCAGGCAGCGATTCGCGACATCGTAGATAGCAATGAGACATCCGCGGGAGTAATCGCCTCGAAGTTAGCCCACGGAGCCTTGATGGGCGCCCGCGGCAATTCAGGCGTCATTCTTTCACAAACGCTGCGCGGCCTGGCTCAGGGGCTGGAGAATAAAAAGACTTTCGCGGCCCCGGACCTCGCAGCTGCCCTCGCAGAGGCGTCACGCCTGGCCTACCGTGCCGTCCTCAAGCCGGTGGAAGGAACCATTCTGACCGTTGTACGCGAAAGCGCGGAGGCCGCTAAGATCAGCGCAGAACGGGGCGATGATCTTGTTGGACTGATGCAGGAGGTGGTCATCACTGCCCGCAGGTCCGTTGCCCGTACGCCCGATCTTCTGCCAACACTCAAACAGGCCGGGGTAGTCGATTCCGGTGGGCAGGGCTTTTGCATCATCCTGGAAGGCGCTTGGCGCTATATCCGTGGCGAATCGGTACAACTGGACGCTGTGGCGGCAGCAGCCCTCTCGTCCGCAGCTTCGACCGCGACAGATGCCCACATCAAAAAGGGGCGGGTGACCATCAAGGAAGAATTTGGCTACGAGGTCGTGTTCTTGCTACGCGGTGAAAAGCTGGACATTGAAGGCATCCGACAGACGATTATTGATATGGGCGGCGTCTCCACGGTAGTGGCTGGCGACGAAAAGATGCTCAAAGTCCATACTCACGTTCCCTGGCCGGGCAAAATCCTCGACTATGGTGTGAGCCTGGGTAGCCTGTTGGACATCAATATTGAAAATCTGCAGGAACAAAGCCTTACCTACGCAGCCGAGAGTGAGGCGGAACACGCTTCTGACACTGAAGATTATCGTGCGAGCACGCTCATCCCCGATCTCGCTACCATCGCGGTGGTCTCTGGCGCTGGCTTTGAAAAAGTCTTCCAGGGTCTGGGAGTAAGCGCCATTGTTTCGGGTGGACAAACCATGAATCCTAGTACCGAGGAACTGCTCGCAGCTGTCAATACGGTAGCAGCCAAACAGGTCATTATCCTGCCCAATAACAGCAATGTCATCCTCAGTGCGCGCCAGGTCGTCAGCCTGACCGACAAAGAGGTGTATATTGTACCGACCGATACGATGCCCCAGGGCATTGCCGCTCTACTCTCATGTAATTTTGAGGCAGATTTTGCCGCCAATTGCCAGACAATGACCGAGGCCGCCAATAACATACAGACTGCTGAGATAACCACCGCTGTACGCACGGTCCAGATAGGCAGCGTCCGTGTGCGCGAAGGCGACTTTATTGGCCTTATCAACGGGAACCTTACTATCGCTGGACAAAACATCGAAGATGTCATTCGTGACACGCTGCAGCGCATGCACATTGAGCGATTTGAGATCCTGACGCTCTACTACGGCGAAGACGCCACAGCGCAGGAGGCGCAGGAAACAGCGAAGCGCATTAAAGGTCAAAACTCGCACATTGAGATAGAGGTCGTCGATGGCGGGCAACCCTACTACGCCTACATTCTCTCAGCGGAATAAATGATGATTGCCGCCCGATAATCATCAAATCTCGACTTATCAGGAAGAGCATAGTATACTATCTCCATTATATGGGACACTGCTGAGTGTCAAATGGAGGAATTTTCGTTATGGTTGTTCGCATCCTCACCGATAGTACCTGTGATATTCCATTAGAGAAGGCCCGAGAGATGGGCATTACGGTAGTTCCCCTCACCGTTTTTTTTGGCAATGAGGCCTATCTCGATGGCATAGAACTGGACAACGCGGGTTTCTATAGCAAGCTACAGACGAGCAAGCAATTTCCGCGCACCTCGCAGCCTACTCCAGCATCCTTTCAAATGGCCTACATGGAACTGATTAACGAGGGTGCAGAAGGCATCCTTTCGGTGCATGTCTCCTCGAAACTCAGTGGTACCTATCAATCCGCCTGCAACGCTCGCGATTCACTCCCGGATGAAATGAAGAAGATTCCCATCGAGATGGTCGATTCGCAGATAGTCAGCCTGGGAATGGGGGTGCCCATCATGCATGCGGCGGAAGAGGCACGGCAGGGTGCCTCCCTTGCAGAGCTTAAGACGCACCTACTCGATCGTATTGCCCGCAACAAGATCATGTTCGTACTGGACACGCTGGAATATTTGAAACGTGGAGGACGCATCGGCGGAGCGAAGGCACTGCTTGGCAACATATTGAGCGTCAAACCTATCCTCTCATTTAAGAACGGCGAGATCGTCTCCATCGAGCAACCGCGCACTCGCAACAAGGCCTATGCGCGCATTGCGCAGTTGGTCAAAGATAGGGGTGCTGTGGAAGAGATAGCCGTTATCGAGTCGGATGAAGCGGTTGGTCAACAACTGGTACAGTCACTGAAGAGCGCCTACCCTGGAGAGATTCCCACGTACAAGCTGGGAGCAGTACTGGGCGCGTTTGCCGGACCCGGCACAGCAGGCGTCATGGTCATTACAGCGCACTAAAGCAGCAGACATAGATAGGCACAGAAAAGAGGTCATACACATGGCACAAAGCTACGTCGTCCCCAGCATCTACCAGGACATCAGCAACCAGGGACAAGGCTATTTTGCCTTTCGTTTCACATGTCAGGAATGCTACTGGTCTGTAGACACCAGACCGATTCGCTCAACTGTCAGCACAGCAACCAACGTTATGGATATTGGCGTAGGATTACTCGGTGGTTTCTGGGGACGTGCGGCGCAAGCTGGCGAGCAGATCTATGGCACGCAATGGCATACTGAGCAGGCCAACGCGCTCCAAAAAGCCTGGGGGGAGATCCAGCATGAATTTCATCTCTGCCCCAAATGTCATCGCACAGTCTGCATGCGCTGTTTCAATGTGCAACTAAACCTCTGCACCGGCAGTAGTTGTGCGCCCGACCTGCGCGCCGACGGCACACAATTTCAACACGGCATGAATATTGATGCGCAGCACAAACAGATCGAGCAGCAGTACCAGGCGCCACAGTTCAATACCAATGCTATTCCCTCGGCCATCACCCCTGATTTGATCGCGCCCGCACCACAACAACAGCGGCAGTTATCGGGACAAAAACCATTGACTCCGGCGGTAATTGCGGGCTTCAGCACACCTGGTTTTCCTGAGGCAGTGATGTGTTCTACCTGTCGCCGTATGGGGCCGCCGGGAAAATTCTGCCAGGATTGCGGCTCAAAACTCCCCTTACCCGACCTATTCTGCCCACAATGTTCCGCGCCAGTTGAGAATAGCGCTCGTTTCTGCCCGGAGTGTGGCTCGAAACTCCAGTCGGCAACATAAGGATTCACTGTTCGGGCGGAAGTATTCTTGCTAGCACGGCGCTGGCAAAAATACTTCCACTCGAACAGTACTTCTAACCATTGACTAACAGGAAAGTCTCACGTACAATAGTAATACTGAGTGAGAACCATTTAAACTGGTTCATCATCTTTGTACTAGGGTGTAGAAACTGACTGTCAGAACGAAATGTATCTAACTGTAGTGTGTGTTCTCTGTATCACGTAGTTCGTTTTTTGTGTGAACGGGCGACCGCGAAAACGCGAGGATAGCCCCAACAAGTGTTTGTTGAATGTTGCCAACAAGAACGGCTTAATCTACGAAGGAGGAACGACTGTGGGAATGTTACGGGTGATGTCAAGGCGCGGAGACGACCGTGTCACCTGGGACGAGCAGAAAGTTCTGGCGGGTGACCCCGAAGCTACTGCTGCTGTTCGAGAAGCCGAACGCATCTTTTCCCAGGAACGCGCAAAAGGTGCGACTGCCTTCCGAGTCGAACCAGGAAAACCGACACAGCGCATCGAGCAATTTGACTCCACTGCCGAGCAAATTGTCCTGGTCCCGCGAGTCGTTGGGGGATGAGCTTTATCACTCAGGTGTTTGAAGCCCTGGGTTGGATTGTCATCGCTCCGCTTGCTATCTCACCTCTAGTATGGTTAATCTTACAACCATACTGTAAAGGGTGGTCGCGTGCAGAACGACGAGCGGCTGATCTTTTACGCGATACGCTCACACCAGAGCAATTTCGCCAGTTAGTATGGCGAGGCTATCTTGAGGTTCCAAGCCCTACCGAACCACAACGTGTGTATCGTGTGCCACGAACGAAGGGCTATATCCAGGTAATCGAAAATGGCCGCGCGATCATGCGTCTCTGTGTACAACCGGTCGAAAGTTTGCCCGACGCGGATGTCGTTGTACTTCATAAGCTGATGATTGAAGCAAATGAAGAGACCTATCTTCAAAAGGCAAACAAATACGTATGCATTGAATAGGGGTATCAGGAGCATAACGAAAGTTAGTTGATTTCGCTCTGTATTATACAGGCATTGCTCACACAACCCAGATATTACTTCATAAATAAGCAGGAGCACAGTTTTGCGCTCCTGCTTATTTATTCATCATCTTCATCTTCTACCAGTTGCACGATTTCATGATGGCCGTTCTGTTTGACACAAGCGTGCGGTCCCCCATCGAGCGGAGCCTGGCAAAGTGGGCACACGGGTCGTCCTCCTGTCATCAGCACAGTAATAGTGCTTGCCAGTTCCTGCGCCTGCTTCTGCGTGAAATGGAACGATACGGCGTCGTCTTCCCGTATAAGCGCTTGCGGCTCCTCCTGTCCCAGTTCCAGCAAAATTTCGACCGGTGTCACGATAAGGGTGAACATTTCATCACGCTCATCATACGTGAGAGCTAGTTGGGACGACCGCAAATCATATTCGGGAGCTGAAAGAAAATCTTCCGGCAATCCGGCGGGAGCAGGAAGACCTCCAACCTGTGCCTCTGTGCGCAGAACCTGTCCCTCGGTCAGCTGGGCCAGGACTTGATCAAGGGTTAGAGAGAGACGGTTGAGTTGCTCCTTCTCCATCCAGATGATGGCGGAGCCGCGTCTGCCCTGTACATAGAGGCAGAAACGACGCTGACCGGGTTGGCCCACTGTCGCAGCGCCAAGTATTTCTAAAGAACCTAGGTCCAAACTCATGCTATCACCTCACTACACTAGTACCCACGTTGGGGTTCATAGCGATTTCGCAACGTCTCACCCGCGCGATAACGCCGCAAATTATCCGCGAAAAGTTTCGTGAGCCGTTCATCATAATGTACACTCACACCCGAAATATGGGGCGTCAAAATGACATTGGGCATTGTATACAGCGGGCTATTAGAGGACAGCGGCTCCTCCGTCGCTACGTCGAGTCCAGCCCCGCCAATCCATCCCTCTCGCAATGCGCGTATGAGAGCTGCTTCGTCGATCACGCGGCCCCGTGCCACATTTACCAGGTAGGCATTATTTCGCATCACGCGCAATTCAGGCTCACCGATCAGCTTGTCCGTCTCAGGAGTCAGAGGTACCGCCAGCACAATGTAATCACTCTCACGCAGAACATCGTGCAGCCGCTCCATTGGATAGAGCTGATCCACATCGGGGTCTTGTTCGCCTTCACTGACCGAGCGGCGTGTTGCAAGCACTCGCATCCCAAAAGCGCGCCCCAAATGGGCAACGCGGCGCCCGATATGCCCCAGGCCGATAATTGCCAGCGTCTGATCCATCAATTCGCGTCTACTTAAATTATACCAGTTCGCACTGCGCGGCCAGATATGTCGAACCTGGAGGCGCATCATCTCCGGCCAGTTGCGGTTAAACATCAACATGCTGCCAAAGACATATTCGCTAATAGTTGTCGCATGAATGCCTGTCGCGGTGGTGACAATCACGCCGCTATCAGAATCAAGCACCCCTGTTGGTTGCAGACCATCAACACCAGCGCCGGAGCACTGCAGCCAGCGTAAATGAGGTGCCAGCGCACGCCAATTATCTGGCATCCAATAGGAACAAACGACATCAGCCTCCCCCAAACGGGTTATGAATTCCTCCGTGCGTGTGATACAGACCACATCCCCGCTTGTTGCCTCGCGCAAGACTTGCTGTGACTCCGGGGAAAATTGAAATACGCTTACCACTTTTAGACCATCAGTCATGGCCGATCGTTCTCCTTGAAACATGTAATTGTAGTAGCAGTATGCTTTGTATGGGTGCTCTTGTCTGCAACTCTTTCATAGTCTATCTGAATTATAGGTGGTGTGTCTAGGGTAGCCAGACACAATGAAAGCGGACGAACCATCTTGTAGGGGCACCGGAAGAGCTTTCACGAGTAGGTCTCACATGATGGCCCTTCCTCGGGAGCACCTTCCTACCCGTAGCGGCGGGAGAGGAGAGGAAGTGGGG
>DMFQ01000417.1:6570-6881 GCA_003450555.1 Ktedonobacter sp. | reverse complement strand
AGCTGCACCTACTACGCTCGCTTGCATCGCTGGAGGTTAGCCGGATTATTAGGAGGATTGGCGGCACTTACACGCCTTCAGGGTGTACTCCTGCTCATTGTTGTAGGTTGGGAATACCTGCAATATATGACCCTCTCTCCTCAACCCGTAGCATCTCAGATACGTTTGGGTGGACAAGATTCTCTTATAGAGCAGTGGCTACGTCCACGACTTGTTAACTTCTGGCTGGCACTGCTTCGCTGGCACACCTGGCTTGATTTCGTCTGTTTAGCGTTCATACCATGTGGATTGGCGCTCTTTTCAATCTATGC
>DMFQ01000417.1:4458-6395 GCA_003450555.1 Ktedonobacter sp. | reverse complement strand
CTTCCCGTTCTCATCAATTACATACAACATCCTCAAGTGGTCGGCCCTTACAATTGGGACTTCTACAGCCTCAACTTAATCATGATCTGTGCCTTTTTTCCCTTACTGATACCGATATTTCGCAAGTTACCCAGCATCTATGGCATCCTCACGCTAGTTTTTCTAGTAATACCTCTGACTTCAGGGCGACTGACAAGCATTCCTCGCTACTACCTCGTGGTCTTTCCTGTTTATATGATCCTGGCATGGTGGAGTTGCAGAGGTAGCCAGCAACAGCAAGAGCGGAAGCATACCTTCATTGTTGCCTCCTTCGCGATCTTGCTTTCCTTAGGCATGGTAATGTTTACTCTTGGTGTGTATTCTTTAGCATAGCAAGAGTCTCCTACCACGGTTACAAATACAAAGCGCCATTCGTTCATTAGGAGCAAGATTATTTTATAGCAACGAGTAAATTTGATAGGAGTTATCCTTGTCCAATATACCTGAGGTCCGACCCTCGGTAGAATTGCCGCCTGAGGTACATGTTGTTGCTTCACGACCAGAAGAGCATCCCTGGCGCATCTCCCTTTGGCAAATTGTACGCTTCAGTATCGTAGGAGCCATCAATACTAGTATTGACATATTGACGCTCAACATTCTTCTCTGGCGCTTCCCAACACATAATGCGAATCTTTTACTGTTATATAATTCTATTGCGTACATATTCGGAGCGCTCAATAGTTTTGCCTTGAATAAGTATTGGACGTTTAAGCATAAGCAAGCCATCTCGCGTAGTGAACTTTTACGCTTCGCTTTCGTCAACATCATAGGCATTCTCTGCAATGATCTCATCATTTGGAGTGTCGCAAACTTTTTACATCCGTTTATAGCAAATACCCTGCTCTGGGCCAATCTATCCAAGGGGTGCGCTATTGTCGGTACGGCAGCAGTATCTTATTTCGGAATGCGACTTCTGGTCTTCACAAATCGAGACCTTTCTTCACCTGCTCTTACTGTAACAGCAAGAACAACAAAAGCCTTTGCGGGTAAGCATAACACGACAGGTAATGACTTTCATCAAGTGCGGTCAGAGCTAAATGGAGGTAAGATTAGTATTAAACACAGTCTTTCGGTGATAATGCCAGCACATAACGAAGAGTCGGTAATTGCCGCAACTGTCCATGATGTAATCGCTGCTTTGTCAACATGGCTTGAGGATTTCGAGGTCATTGTGATCAATGACGGCAGTAAAGATCAAACAAGAGCTATCGTCGAAGATTTCACCACTATTGATCCACGTGTACGCCTTATCAATCATCCTGTAAACCTGGGCTATGGAGCGGCGCTTGTAAGTGGTTTTGAGTCAATCACTAAAGATCTCGTCTTTTTTATGGACTCGGACGGGCAATTCGACATTTGCGATTTAGCGCGTTTCTTTCCCTTCATAGATGAATATAACGCTGTGCTAGGCTATCGTATTGATCGCCAGGATACATGGGTCCGCAAACTCAACGCCTTAGGCTGGAAATTGCTAGTACGTTTCGTCTTCGGGCTGCATGTACGTGATGTAGATTGTGCTTTTAAGCTGTATTGGGCAAAATTCTTCCACGAGCATCAGCTTGAAACCCGTGGGGCTATGATTAATACCGAAATTTTGTACAAGTTTACTCGTGCGGGCTATACCTATACCCAGGTTGGCGTACGCCATCTACCCCGCCATGGTGGAAAAGCCACTGGAGCTAAACCGGCGGTGATCGCTCGTGCTTTTCGTGAAATGGTTGTTTATGCTCGCAAATGGCACCGTGAAGAGCACGGGTAGTTCAAAAGCCCAAAGAAACAACCTGAATGTTGATGACGCCGCAGCGTGTGACTGTTCTGCCTGCCCAAACGCTTTACTTTTGACATAAGGGTGATATCTTGATGCCGCAAACAAGCAGTGACTTACAACAAATCAACGT
>DMFQ01000417.1:2687-4354 GCA_003450555.1 Ktedonobacter sp. | reverse complement strand
GCAAGCTCCCGCAACGATGGGCCGCTTTTGCTAAACTGTTTTCCTCAAATTGGCTACTTTGCGCTTTATTATTTTGTATAGCTATGGGCTTCAATCTATATCGTTTGGGTGTGCCAGGCATCTGGTTCGATGAAGCCTTCTCCGTCGAATTGGCACGCCAACCTTTTCCCCTCTTCTGGCAAATCATCTTTGGCTTAGAACCCAACATGGAACTCTATTACCTATTCTTACATGGCTGGCTAGGTCTTACTACATTATTTGGGCTTCATCCGACAGAGGCCGTAGTACGTTTTCCATCTGCCATCTTTTCGGCAGCAAGCACCGTCGTTGTATTTTTGCTTGGACGACGCTTCCTGGGGCTTCTGGCAAGCCTGATTAGTGCAGTGCTTTATCTGCTTAACGATTTACAGCTGGTCTTCGCACAGCAAGCTCGCTCATATAGCCTGCAACTCTTGCTAATTTGTCTTGCCTGGTATGCTTTATTAGCAGCTCTGACTGGCTCCTCTCATCAGAAGCGCTGGTGGATATGCTTTATTATTGCTACCACTCTGGCAATCTACGCCCACCTGTTCAGCCTCATTATTGTATTCGCACAACTTTGCGCTTTCGGCGCCCTATTTTTCTTGCCCGCTCCCTGGCACGAAAAAGTAAAGAGACAAGTATTCTCTTTGCTCATAAGTCTTATCATTATTGGCTTATTGATAATTCCTCTGCTACTTGTCAGTCTGCAAGGACCTAAAACTGGCTGGCTACCTATACCACATAGCAGAGAGGTTTTTAATCTGTTCCTCGCGATTAGCGGCTATAGCAAGATGTACCTGCTCATGCTCGCTGCCGCTTGTTTGATCGCCCTCGTTGCAGTTATCGGATCATACCTGTCAGAATCCGCAAGAGCTAGCTCTTGGGGACACAAGCGTTTCCCATCATTCTATCCTCTTTTCACTCGTCGTGAAAACCTCCGGCAGTATCTACCAATCGGGCTGGCCCTTCTCTGCTGGCTGGTTGTGCCAGTTGCCGTGAGCTACCTGGTATCGCAAGGATCGGTACGTTTCTTTTCCATACGCTATCTAGTGACGATTGTGCCGCCGCTTTTACTACTTGTAGGCATGGGCCTCAGTTCGTTACGATGGCAGACGCTCAAGCTCATACTTGCCCTTGTCATATGTGCTGTTGCATTGTATGCCGTCCCTTACTACTATGGAAGTGCTCAAGTAGAAGACTGGAACAGTACCTCGTTTTGGGTAGAGCAGCACTATCAGGCTGGCGATGGATTAGTCTGTTATGATAATGCCGTGCAACAGGGTTGCCAGATTTCGGTCGAGTATTATTTTCACGCGTATCCGGGTGCAGCACATTTTACCAAAGATACTCCTGGCGCATTCTCCTGGACTACTTTTAGTTCCATGAATCCAGATGCAGCAGTTGACCCCACAGTGCTAGCAGCATACGCCACAAAGCATCCCCATATCATTTTCATTGTTGGACGCCTGCCTGATAACATGTCTGTAGCACGAGCACACCAGGCCCAAAATTGGTTAGATACACACTATCACTTAACCGACCAGATCGTTACACGCACCGTAACCGTACGAATATATGCAACAACCGCAACAAATTCCCCGGCATAAAATGTACGGGTGGGGCTTGCCCCCACCCTGCTAATTCAC
>DMFQ01000417.1:954-2523 GCA_003450555.1 Ktedonobacter sp. | reverse complement strand
ACCCTGCTAATTCACAGCCCTTGTATCCCAGACAAGCCATGATTTACAATATCCTAAAGAGGATCAAAAGAAATGCCCAATACGTTTGCAGAACTCTACGCACCACTACTCAAAAAGGATGTTTTCACTCTTCAGGCCCAGGAAAACATTGCCCAGGGAGCGGACGGCCTTACCTGCGCCCTCGCCTATGCAGAACAGGGCAAACCTGAATTTACCCTGGCATATTTGCTTTTGATAGCTATCAGTGATAAAGAAAAACAAGAAATACTGGCAGTTTCATATGATCAACGCGCAAACATTTCAGACGAAAAAGCGGAACAGTTCGACCAACAATTCCACAGACCTTTCCCTCTTATAAAGCTAGAAGCGCAAAAAGACCGCCTGGCCGCTCAACAAGTACGACAGGGGAAACGCCTGCGACGAGATAGCGCAGCCAACAAAATATTGCGTCTAAATTGAAAATTGTGAACTATTACCTGTTTAATATCTCAATCTCATGATAAGCTTAGGAGAAGGGCAACCGTAATGGACGTTCCCCTATGGCTTATCGTGGGGTCCATTCTCCTAATAAATCGTCCAGTAATCAGTAGGGGTACCCCTTCCAGTTCATAAGGCAAAAATACAGTATTCAGGGGTGTTACTAATGCGGCATTGTTTAAATCCCAAAAATCCGCATAAAAATACAAGTCTTTCCTCACCTGTGTCTGTCAATGTAAACGATATTCCAGGGCCAGGCTCTGAGGTCGCTGTCGAATGGTCAGTATCTCCATCTTTACAGCAAGAAGAGCAGGTAACATGCCAGTTTTGCAAGTACCTGCTTGAAGGGGCATTGCTGGGAGATTGTCGTGTGACCAGTTGGATTGGCTCTGGCACATTCGGTGACGTCTATCAGGCGGAGCAATTACCCCCCTTGAGCCGTCGTGTCGCCATAAAAGTGATGTCAACTGAGCATGTAAGCGATGGACGAGCAGCTGAACTCTTTGCGCGTGAGGTAAGGGCTATCGCGGCACTAGACCATCCGAATATTTTGCCTGTCCTTCGTGTGGGCACGCTGACCGAAGGACGCCCCTACCTGGTCATGAAATATGCAGCTCACGGTTCACTGCAAAAATTCTGCCCCGCGCTCCTACCTCCCTACTCAGTTTTGCCGACAGCTATTCAAGGTTCGCAGGAGTATCAGCAGCAGGAACAGACCAACCATATCCAGGAAACGGCGTCCTCTTTAAGCGCACAAGAGACGCTTGTTATTGAGGATGAGACGCTAACATCTGAAGTGGCCCTTGACGAAAAAGAAGATAGTATTCAAAGCGCAGTGGCAGCGCAGGTGGCCATAAAAGTAGTGGAAGCAACAGTACTTACGCCACAACAATTGTTACCATATCTCGAGGGAGCAGCGGCGGCCCTACAGTACGCGCACGATAATGGCATTATTCACCTGGACGTTAAACCAGCGAATCTGCTCCTGGATGGAGCAGATCGTCTCCTGCTAGCTGACTTTGGCGTTTCCGCACTTTTAGAAGGCTACACCCATGCTTCGCTCCATGGCTATGTAGGCACACCTCTCTATAG
>DMFQ01000417.1:0-883 GCA_003450555.1 Ktedonobacter sp. | reverse complement strand
GTATAGAGAGGTGTGTAGGCACACCTCTCTATACCGCTCCCGAACAATGGCTGGAGCAGCCTCGGGCAGCAAGCGATCAATATGCATTGGCGGTCACATGCTACCAGTTGCTCACAGGCCATGCGCCATTCACCGGCAATCTCTATTCAATCATGCATGGACATATCGAAACTGCGCCACCACCACTACGAGAGTTTCAACCGCTTATACCTGAGGAGGTTGAGGCAGTTATTTTACATGCCCTTGCAAAAGAGCCAACCAATCGCTATAAAGATATACTAACGTTCGCGCACACGTATCGAGCCGCTTTAGCAAGTTCCGCCAGTGCACAGACAAATTCCCACGAGCAACGCCATGTCACTGAAGCATTGCCTCATGAAGTTGAGCGAAACGCAGATGTGGAGGAAGCACAAACAAAAGTTTTAACGCCAGCACAGTTTGCTACAACAGTACGTGAACCGGTGACACGTCAGGAGGAACAGGCAAAAAAGGCGCTGCAGTTGCAGAGCCAGTCGTCAATGGGGATAGATCAACCTGTTTTAGAGGCGTTAAAGCAAGCTAGTAAAGCGGAGTTAGAGGGAGAAAAGATACATTCTAGTAAGAGAAACCCCTGGCGGTGCCGGCATCCTTGTACTACTAATCATCTTGCTTATAGCGAGTAGTGCGCTGGGGGTTACCTGGTTTGCCAATCCCTGCCTGTTGGGTATATGCCCCGCTATGGTAGTGAATACAAAAAGCGTGCAGTTCACCGGTAGTGGCACCAGGCAGGTGGAAATCACAAATCCTGGCACAGCGGACCTGCATTGGAGTATCTCTAGTAATGCGACATGGCTGCATCTCTCTCCACTATCAGGAACAATTCACCCTGGTAAAACCAGCTCTT
>DMFQ01000280.1:2767-5009 GCA_003450555.1 Ktedonobacter sp. | reverse complement strand
AGCACGACACCAATCTGGCTGCGCAAAGAATGCTGCGTTACATCGCGCACATCGTGACCATCAATCAGAACCGCTCCTTGTAGAACATCGTAGAAACGCGCCAGCAGTCCGGCAATGGTACTTTTCCCTGCTCCGGTCGGTCCTACGATAGCAACGGTCTGACCCGCTTTGATGTGCAGATTGAAGTCATGCAGCACCGGTATGTCACGATTGTAACTGAATACTACATCGCGGAACTCCACCTCACCGCGTATCTGAGGCAGCTTTTCCGCATCGAGCTTGTCCTTTATATCAACGGGCGTTTCCAGAATTTGAAAGATGCGCTCTGCGGCTACACCTGCTCGCTGCAATTGCGAGTACTGCTGGCTAATTTCGCGAATCGGATCGAAGAAACGGTTGATGTAGAGGGTGAATGCCACAAGCGCGCCTACTTTGAGGGTTCCTTGTGATACCAATACGCCTCCATACAGGACAGTAATCGCAATAGCTATAGCGGCAACAACCTCTACCAGAGGCAGTATGAGCGCTGCTACGCGGCTGGCCTCGAGATTGGTGTCGCGATTGTATGCGTTTAGCTCATCGAACTCGTCCCGGTTGCGGTCCTCTCGTACAAGGCTTTGAATCACGCGCATGCCCGAGATGTTCTCCTGCAAGGTCGCATTGACCATTGAGATGGCGCCGCGCGTGCGCCGGAAGGAACGCTGCGCGAAGCGCTGCCAGAAGGCGGCGATGACGAACATGATGGGTAAGACCGTAAAGGAGAGCAAGGCCAGCGGTGCATTCAGAGCGAGCATTGCAGCTACGATGCCTACCAGCGATAGAAGTGAGCCGAGCATCGAGAGTAGTCCTGAACTCAGCATCGACTCTAGCACGTCTATATCGCTCTGCAGGCGTGACATCACGCGTCCAATCTGTGTCCGATCGTAGAAACTGAGCGACAGTTGTTGCAGGTAGGAGAACATGTCGGAACTGAGATGGTAGAGTATTTGCTGCCCTGCCCATGACATCGTCCATACCTGCCAGTACTGCGCCTGCCACATGAAGACGTTCACGACAATCAGAATGGTGCCGGTAATTGCGAGACCTCTCAAATCGCTATGGCTAATGAATTGATCAATGGCCACGCCTATCAAGAAAGGATTCGCCAGGTTGAGCACGGTGTACAGCACCATCAAGGCTACGCTTGCCAGCGTCCAGCCCTTGTAGCGAGCGACGTAAGGACCGAATTTTCTGATGACGTACCAGTCGAATTTCTTTGATACGTTCTCATCTGCACCTTCCAGACTGTTTTCGCGCCAGCGGATACGCTGGCCATGGGTGGTATAGGAGCTTTGTTTCATCCAACTGCCTCCTTGCGGTCGAGAGTAGAGGTCAGCACGCGTGCTTCAAATTCCTCCTGCTCGCGCAACTGCAAATCGTAGAGCTGGGCATAAAGGCCATCGCGCGCTAACAGCGTCTCATGGGTTCCACGCTCTACAATGCTCCCTTTCTCCAACACCAGAATCTGATCGGCGTTCTTGATGGTGCGCAGGCGAGAAGCGACAACAAACGTGGTGCGGCCTTGCATGACCGCATCCAGGGCTTGCTGAATGAGATACTCTGTCTCCATGTCAACGCTCGAAGTCGAGTCATCGAGTACAAGTATGCGGGGGTTGAGCAGCAGCGTGCGTGCTATCGCAACTCGTTGTTTCTGACCACCAGAGAGCGTCACGCCGCGTTCTCCAACCCAGGTGTCATACCCATCTGGCAAGCCACAGGCGAAATCATGGAGACGCGCTATCTTTGCTGCCGCTATGACCTGTTCGTCGCTAGCATTGGCGACGCCGTAGGCAATGTTATCGCGCAGTGTTGCATTGAACAGGAAAATGTCCTGTAGCACCAGACCCACGTTGCGTCGCAGGGAGGCTTGCGTCACCTCGCGAATATCCTTCCCATCGATCGTGATACGCCCACTTATAGCATCATAGAAGCGAGGCAGCAGGTGTAATATCGTACTTTTACCACTTCCAGTCGCGCCCAGGATGGCAATAATTTGACCGGGCTGTGCATCTATGCTGATGTCGTGTAGCACTTCTGGCCCATTTCCATAAGCAAAGGAAACGTCATCAAAGCGAACGTGACCTTGCACTCGTTGCAGTGCCAGCGCGCCAGGCGCATCGGAGATGGTCGACTGTGTATCCAGCACGCTGAAGATACGTATACCGCCGGAGACGCCGCGCATAAACCAGGTGACCATGTAGCC
>DMFQ01000280.1:1639-2715 GCA_003450555.1 Ktedonobacter sp. | reverse complement strand
ACCACGTTGAGTACGAGCACCATCAATGGCTGATTCCAGGCCGAAAGTCGCATGGCGCTCATATTGAGTTCGCGCACCTCGCGGTTTTTCGTTTCATACTTGGCTATTTCGAAATCTTCGCGCGCGAAAGCTTTCACAACGCGCATACCACTGAGGCTCTCTTGCATCACCGTGCCCAGCGCACCGGTTTCGTTCTGCACGTCCAGCCAGATTGGGCGCAAACGACGGCCCACCTGGACAGAGAGCAATATGAGGATCGGCACACAGATCATAGTAATCAAGGCCAGGTGCCAGTCGAGCCGGAAGAGTATGATCGTGACCGCGCCGAAGGTTACCAAAGCCAGCAGCCCGCGCAGCAGTCCCAGAGGGATGAAGTTACGCACCGCCTCGATATCGACGGTCAGGCGTGACATGAGCTGACCAGTTTCCGCCTCATCGTGAAAAGAGAAACTGAGCGTTTGCAGGTGATCGTAGAGGCGGTTGCGCAGATCATAGGCCACGAGGTTGGAGACTGCCTGTGAAAGATAGCCCTGCCCATAGGCAAAAAGACCCCGCAGGGAACTGGTAACAAGGATCGCACCAGTAGCAAGGAGTAGGGTGCTGAATCGACCATGCTGGAGGCCTGTATCAATCACCAATGCCAATAACCACGGCACTATGAGCGCAAAACACGTGGAAAGTGCCAAACTGATCACTGTGCCGAGGGCATACAACCAGTGAGGACGGAGCAGGCCTATGATGCGCATGTAGATGCGCAAGCTAGTCTTCCATAAATCAAGAGAAATGAATACCTTAGACGTCTCTTTTTTTGCAGGAATCACCCGCGTTTCCTTTCTAAATGGCCAGATCAATACTTGTGTGGCTCTTTATTGCAAAAGTCGTTAGCTGATAGGAACATTGTTGCCTGAGTTCATGTGGATTTGATTGAATGTGTCCCACTAAACCTGGACGCTAGGAATATGAAAATCAAGCCAAAAAAAGTGCGCGGACACTGTCCACTACCTCATATGCGATAGTTGGGAATATCCGCTCACCTGGAAGATGGCCTTGTTACAATAGCACTCTTTAGTATATCA
>DMFQ01000280.1:1192-1464 GCA_003450555.1 Ktedonobacter sp. | reverse complement strand
TTCATTTGTTGCTAAGAAGGTTGAGTCATGTAGACCTCACACCCAGTTACTCAGGTTTTCCTGATATACTGCAACAGCCTGGCACTCTAGTACCCATACCCATTTGGTGATACGCTTCCTAGTGAAGTGAGACCGGGAGTAGCGACAAACCATTTGCCGAGCAGTCCCTCGCCAGCGGTCTGGCCGGGGCCACTATCGCCCGCAAAGGTATACAGCATATGTCCATTATACGCAACCTGATTGCCATTAGCTGTGGTTAGCGAAGTCAGTTT
>DMFQ01000280.1:621-909 GCA_003450555.1 Ktedonobacter sp. | reverse complement strand
GTAGTAGCCGTATCAGGTGTGAAGTAATACAGTGTCTTGCCCTGGGCATCGGTCAGGATCGTTTCTGATTTGCCTTTTACCGTTGCTGTCGATGTTTTGACGAGAGCTGTAGAACTGCTGGGAGTCGTTGCGGCTGCAGTCGGCGTTGAATTACTGCTGCTCCCAGTACTTGTCGAACTCCCGCAAGCTGCAAGAGCCATTGTTAGTAAAAGGATAATGGTAAGCGGAATAGTGCGTCTGAAGTACATCATGTCTTTCTGTTTCCTCCTGGTCAGTCAAGATTGGTCT
>DMFQ01000280.1:0-450 GCA_003450555.1 Ktedonobacter sp. | reverse complement strand
CTTTCTTCTGCTGATCAATACGGAGGCGTGTTACAGAGGATGACTTAAACGTATTGTGGTTGCTTACTGATACTTTTTTATTGACTGTGAATAAGTGCCATATGAGTATGTCAGGTG
The DNA here is from genome assembly GCA_003450555.1 of Ktedonobacter sp. Lineage (GTDB taxonomy): Bacteria > Chloroflexota > Ktedonobacteria > Ktedonobacterales > Ktedonobacteraceae > UBA11361. The sequence continues at coordinate 333 of DMFQ01000280.1, read as the reverse complement.
GCTGCATGATATTGACGGGTGCCCTGAAAACGTTCGGATGCTGCAAACAAACGCATGGTACTCACCTACCTTTCGAATTGAGGTCAATGCTCTCAAGCCATTTTTAAAGCGCGTTGAGGGAGGGTGCGTCTGGGAGCGAAAGGATGCCTGCCAAGAGGTGAGTTGACTTTAGTGCCAGAAATCTCCAAGTTAGTAAAATAGGGAACAAAGAGCAGCTTATTGCTTTAGGTGCAGACAACATTTTAACCTCTCAAGAAGTCGTACTAGCGATACGAGAAAAAAGTTAGAAGAGACCGCTGCTAATGTTAGCTACCTAAGTTTGGCCCAAATTAA
>DMFQ01000050.1:3843-8576 GCA_003450555.1 Ktedonobacter sp. | reverse complement strand
GAGGTTGCGGGTTTGGCAGACGCCGTCTGCCAAACCCGCAACCTCACAACAAAAAATCCTTGCGAAGAGCGTAGCGATGAGGATCCAGCAGACCAAAAGGAAACTGCAGGATTATGTGTTACCAAAGAATCGGCTAAGTAGATACTTCTAGCAAATCACGATATAACCCCCTGAAAGCTCCTACGTATGTTATAATAAATGGAACTATTTTTGATACCGTCTGTAAGGAACACTTCTTATAAGGCAGCATTCATACACCTGACACCAAAGACTAAGCAAAGCCAGCAATAAAGCACAATCACCAGGAGATCAGACCACTATGCAATTACTTGGGAAAATTATGGGCGACCCCAATAAAAGAGACTTGAAGGTCATACAGCCCTCTGTAGATAAAATAAATGCACTTGAACCAACCATAAAGTCACTCAGTGATGAGGCGCTGGCAGCAAAAACAGCCGAATTTCGCGCGCAGCTCTTTCTGTACCTCAAAGGCGGCATGGTGCTCGAAGATGAATTGGTCAAACTCTTGCGTGAGGCGCTCAAGACTGTAGATACTTACGCTCAGAAATGCACGGATGAGCAATTGCACAGCGCGATCACTGAGTATCGTCAATCGCTCGAAAGGCGCCATGACGCGGAGCACTATCTGCGAGATAACCTGCAAGATACCCTCTCGGAAGGCTTTGAAACCGCCTATGAACATCTTTTCCCCGCGCTGATCCCCTTGCGAGTGAGCGCGGCGATGGACCTGGCGGAGGAACGGCAGGAATGGCCGGATGAGACGAAAGATCCGCAACAGTCCACGATAGCGCTGCTCAAAGAGATTGAACCTGCCCTCAATGAGATCGAAAGTGATGAACTGGAAGAGGCATTTGGCAGCGCTTGGCCCGCGTTTGAAGAGGCACGGCGCAATGCACCCGATAAAGAGGAGGGGGCAGATCAGCGGCTAGAGCAACTGCTTAGCAAGATATTGACACACATGCAATCAGAAGTAGTCGCCATTAAGGCCGAGGCGATGGATAAACTGTTACCAGAGATGGTCAAACGCTACCGGTCGGGAAAGACACTTGAAGATCTGTTGCCCGAGGCTTTTGCCGTCGTGCGCGAAGCAGGCTGGCGCAGAATCAAGATGCGACACTATGACGTACAGCTTATTGGTGGCGTAGTACTGCACCAGGGCAAGATCGCCGAGATGAAGACCGGNNAACGAATTCGGCTTCGACTACCTGCGCGACAATATGGTTGCTTCGCTGGATCAGACGGTGATGCGCGAACTGAATTATGCCATCGTCGACGAAGTAGATAACATCCTGATTGACGAGGCGCGAACTCCTTTGATCATCTCCGGTCAGGGTCAGGAGTCGACCGACATGTATGTCCAGTTTGCCAGGTGGGCGCCGCGCCTGAAACACGAGGTTGACTATACTGTCGAGGAGAAGACGCGTACCGTTATCCTGACAGAGGCGGGGATCGATAAACTCGAACAACTGGCGGGTGTGAAAAACATCTACGACGAGAACAACCTGGATCTGACGCGCTACATGGAGAATGCCATTAAAGCCCAGATCATTTTCAAACGCGACAAGGATTACATCGTCAAAGATGGCGAAGTCATTATTGTTGACGAGTTCACCGGTCGCCAGATGCCAGGAAGGCGCTATAGTGAGGGTCTCCACCAGGCTATCGAGGCCAAAGAGGGTGTCAAGGTGCAGCGTGAGAACCACACCCTTGCCACCATTACCTACCAGAATTTTTTCCGCCTGTACAAGAAGTTGGCCGGTATGACCGGTACCGCCTTAACAGAGGCGGAAGAAATGCACAAAATCTATAAACTGGATGTGATGGTGATTCCGACCCATAAGCCAATGATTCGCCAGGACCTGCCCGACCTGATCTATCGCACGACCGAGGCAAAATTCAACGCGGTCGTGGAAGAGATCAAAACGCTGCACGAAACAGGAGTGCCTATCCTGGTCGGTACCACCTCGGTTGAGAATTCGGAGTACCTCTCCGAAAAATTGGATAGACAGGGCGTCGATCATCACGTGCTAAACGCGAAACACCACGCACGCGAGGCGCAGGTCGTGGCACAGGCTGGACGAAGCAGAGCCGTCACCATCGCCACCAACATGGCTGGTCGTGGTACCGATATACTGCTCGGTGGCAATCCCGAGGGCTACTTCGACAGCATCCTGCGCAAGGAAGCGGAGCAGGTCAGCTATATTCGCGAAATGCCAGCGCACACCGAAGATGAGCAGGCTGACAAAGAAGAGGCTATTCAGCAGTACATTGAAAACATGACCGATAAGGAAAAGGACGATCTGCTGCAGCAAAAGGTGCGCGAGTGTGAGGAGGACCACAAGAGGGTGGTAGCGCTGGGAGGCTTGCATATCATTGGCACCGAACGCCACGAGTCGCGCCGTATCGATAAGCAGCTTCGTGGTCGTGCAGGACGTCAGGGCGACCCCGGCCAATCGCGCTTCTTCCTGGCCCTCGACGATGAGCTGATGCGCCGCTTTGCCGCTGACCGCGTGGCGAAAGTCATGGAAATGGTGGGCATGGAAGAAGACATGCCGCTGGAGAGCAGCATGGTCTCGCGCTTCATCGAGCAGGCCCAGACAAAGGTTGAAGGGTACAACTTCGATATCCGTAAAAACGTGGTCGACTATGACGATGTCATCGCCAAGCAGCGCCAGGTCATCTATGCTGACCGTAGGGCGGTGCTCGAACGCGCCGATATGCATGAGCGCGTGCTGGGCATGATGCGCGCCGAGGTGAACAAATTAGTCGATGCTTGCATCCCTGGCACTGTGATAACGGAAGAAGAGCAGTTAGAAAAACTTTTGACGATGATGGAGGCATGGGTGCATGTGCCAGAGGATGTTCTGCCAGAAAATATCCATGCCATTCGCCGCGAAGACCTCAGGAGCAAACTGGTTGAGCTAACGATCGAGCATTATGAAGAGAGCGGCGCGAAGCTGGATGAATTAGCGGAGCAGAATCCAGGCATAGGTATCCCAACCATCCGCGATTTTGAGCGTTCTATTACGTTACAGGTTGTTGATCGTCTGTGGATGGATCACATTGACGCGCTGGATGTAATGCGCGCCAGCATCCACTTCCGTTCGATTGGACAGCGCGATCCGCTGGTCGAGTTCAAGAACGAGGCCTTCCGCATGTTTGATGAACTGAAAGCGGCCATCCAGTATCATATTGTCAGTGAATTGCTCAAGCTCATGCGCGGTGAGTTCTCTATTCGCGTTCAGCAACCGGCACCTCAACGTAAGGCGCCGCGCAAGCTGCGCACTAATGCCGATGATCTTGCCAGGGCTATAGGTCAGGCCAAGAGCGATACAGTGGAAGACAGCCCTGCTGCTAAAAGCTCGCGCAGAAATGGTGCTTCTTCTGGCCAGCGCGGTCAGAATGGGCGCACGTCTGGCGGTACGCAGGCTGCTCGTGCCAGTACTCCGGGGAGGATCGGTCGCAATGATCCGTGTCCTTGTGGCAGCGGCAAGAAATATAAGAAGTGCCACGGGGCTTAAAGTTGTCAACAAAAATTGATCAATTGAAATAGGCATTTTCTCCAATATATATAACTAATTGCTTATGTAACTCCCTACAAGCTTGAAAGCTATAACCTAGACCTTTCGATAGCAACCATGTTACGCTTACTACAGATAAGAAAGTGGACAACGATGTCTACATAACAAATCCATTAACCTCGTAAAGAGAAAGGACATCAGGGTGAGCGGGCAAGATAGTTTAACTGGATATAGCTTTGTGCAAAGCGGTAGCAATGGTAACGGAAACGGTAAACATGATCACAATGGGAATAGCAAGCCACTGCAAAACGGCAAAGCGCGTGCAGCGACGGAACTGGCGGATTGTTGGAAAGGTAATCTACGATGGAAGGGCATAACACGCCCGTATAGCGCGGCAGATGTTGTCCGTTTACGTGGGTCTATCCAGATTGAACATACGCTGGCCCGCTTGGGAGCCGAGCGATTGTGGAATATGTTGCAGAGCGAAACATATGTTGCCGCCCTTGGCGCTCTGACCGGAAACCAGGCTGTGCAGCAGGTAAGAGCTGGCTTAAAAGCCATTTATCTCAGCGGCTGGCAGGTAGCTGCCGATGCTAATCTGAGCGGGCAGATGTATCCTGATCAGAGTCTCTACCCTGTCAATAGCGTGCCCACCGTGGTGCGTCGCATCAACCAGGCGCTGCAACGCGCCGACCAGATTCAGACGGCGGAAGGCGAAGGTGATACATACTGGTTTGCCCCCATTATAGCCGATGCAGAGGCTGGCTTTGGCGGCGCATTGAACGTTTTCGAACTGATGAAGTCTATGATTGAAGCCGGGGCGGCGGGAGTCCACTTAGAAGATCAACTAGCCTCCGAGAAAAAATGCGGACATATGGGCGGCAAAGTGCTTATCCCAACGCAATCAGCGATCAAGAACCTGACGTCCGCACGTTTAGCGGCCGATGTGATGGGAGTCTCAACGCTGGTCGTTGCGCGCACAGATGCCAACGGGGCGCACCTCATCACCAGTGATATTGATCCGGCTGACCAAAAATTTCTCACAGGAGAGCGCACACCGGAGGGCTTCTTCAAGATGCGGGGCGGACTCGACGCGGCCATTGCGAGAGGACTCTCCTACGGGCCATATTGCGACCTGATCTGGTGTGAAACTGCGGAGCCAAGTCTGGGCGAGGCGCAACGTTTCGCCGA
>DMFQ01000050.1:1693-3764 GCA_003450555.1 Ktedonobacter sp. | reverse complement strand
TTCAACTGGCGCAAGAAGCTTGATCCTGAGACAATTGCCACGTTCCAACAGGAACTGGGGAAGATGGGTTATAAATTCCAGTTCATCACACTGGCGGGTTTCCACGCGCTGAACTACAGCATGTTCAAGCTTGCTCATGGCTATCGCGAAAATGGCATGGTAGCATATTCAAAGCTGCAGCAGGCCGAGTTTGACCTGGAAAAGGATGGGTACACAGCGACCAGGCACCAGCGCGAAGTGGGTACAGGCTACTTCGACGAGGTGTCTCAAGTGATAGCTGGCGGTACATCCTCAACTGTCGCGCTCGCTGGCTCGACCGAAGTGGAGCAATTTCACTAGTCTTGAAGAGAAGAAGGGTAAGTGCTATCATATCTAGAGATGTGATATGTGATAGCACTTGCCCTTCTTTTTGTTGACATAGCAGGAAAGGAACAGACCGCCAATGACTGAACAAGCTAGATATCCAGAAGGTATAGAGGTTCGAGGCCCTGTTACTGCTGAATTTGCCGAGATCTTGACGCCAGAAGCGTTGGGTTTTGTCGCAACATTAGCGCGCACTTTTTCAGGCAGGCGCGAGGAACTCTTGCAGAGAAGGGCGCAGCGCCAGGCAGAGATTGACGCGGGCAAGATGCCTGACTTCCTGCCAGAAACCGAGGAGATACGGAAGGGGACATGGACAACCGCCCCCGTTCCTCACGATCTACAGGACCGGCGCGTAGAAATTACCGGCCCTGCCGAACGCAAGATGATCATCAATGCGCTGAACTCTGGCGCGAAAGTTTTCATGGCAGACTTTGAAGACTCCCTTTCACCCACCTGGGAAGGCACGGTGCAAGGTCAGGTTAACCTGCGCGATGCCATCAACCGTACTATCAGCTATACCGCGCCAGAAGGAAAGCAGTACGCGCTGCAGGAGGCGACGGCTACTCTGCTTGTGCGCCCTCGTGGCTGGCATTTGCCGGAGAAGCATGTGCTCATCGACGGCAAACAGATTTCTGGAGGGCTTTTCGATTTTGGCCTCTACTTCTTCCACAACGTCAAAGCGCTGTTGGAGCACGGGACTGGTCCCTACTTTTACCTGCCCAAGCTGGAGAATCACCTGGAGGCGCGACTCTGGAATGATGTGTTTGCGCTGGCTGAAGACGGACTGGGTATTCCACACGGTACGATCAAAGCAACGGTGCTTATAGAGACGATCCTGGCAACGTTTGAGATGGATGAGATACTGTATGAATTGCGGGAGCATTCAGCAGGATTGAACTGCGGGCGCTGGGATTACATCTTCAGCGCGATCAAGAAGTTCCGCAACATCCCCAACTTTATTCTGCCTGACCGCGCTCAAGTGACGATGACGACGCACTTCATGCGCTCGTACTCCTTGCTCGCCATAAAGACTTGCCACCGGCGCAATGCCCATGCTATCGGTGGAATGGCTGCGCAGATTCCCATTAAGAACGACCCACAGGCAAACGAAGAAGCGATGGCTCGCGTGCACGCAGATAAACAGCGTGAAGCGACAGATGGGCACGATGGCACATGGGTGGCCCATCCAGGCCTGGTTGCTATCGCCATGCAGGAGTTCGACAAAGTCATGCCTGGGCCAAACCAGGTAGATAAGAAGCGTGAAGATGTGCAGGTGACGGCGGCAGATCTGCTGGCCGTGCCCGATGGCACGATTACCGAGACGGGTTTGCGCACGAACATCAGCGTTAGCTTGCAATATATGGAGTCGTGGTTCCGGGGTTCCGGCTGTGTGCCCATCAACAACCTGATGGAGGATGCGGCCACGGTCGAGATTTCCCGCTCACAGATCTGGCAATGGATTCACCATCCCAAAGGGATTCTCGCCGATGGCAGAAAAGTGACGGTTGAACTGTTCCACCAGATGGCAGCCGAAGAGTTAGAGAAGATAAAGAAAATGGTTGGTGAGCAACAATACGCTGCTCGTCCATTTGACAAAGCCGCTCAACTGCTCGACGAGATCATTACGGATGAGCATTTTGTCGAATTTTTGACCTTGCCTGCCTATAAGTACCTGGATTAAAGGAAACTAGAAAAGCTGAGCATTCCA
>DMFQ01000050.1:0-1570 GCA_003450555.1 Ktedonobacter sp. | reverse complement strand
TGGAATGCTCAGCTTTTCTGATTTATAACTCTCTATTTTTCGTGCGGATGACGTTCGTGATGCGTTCTATGAAGTGTGCCAGGGCCATGGCTCCGAGATTCTCGTTAGAGCGCAGGCGAACGGAAACGGCATGGTCGGCGGCCTCTTTGTCGCCGACCACAAGGATATAGGGAATTTTCTGCAACTGGGCGTCACGGACTTTGGCGTTCATGCGCTCACCGCGCGTATCCACCTCCACGCGCACATCAGCGGACCTGAGCTGCGCCGCGACTTCCTGAGCGTAGGCCAGGTGCCGGTCAGAGATGGGGATCAACTTTGCTTGAACAGGTGCCAACCAGGCAGGGAGGGCACCGGCGTGGTGCTCGAGCAAGATGGCGATCATGCGCTCCAGCGAGCCAAAGTTGGCTCGATGAATCATGACCGGCCTGTGCAGCTGTCCATCCTCACCGACATACGTTAAGTCGAAGCGTTCGGGCAGATTGTAGTCGACCTGGGCCGTGCCAAGCTGCCATTGGCGACCAAGCGCATCGGGGAAGAGGAAGTCGAGCTTTGGCCCATAGAACCCCGCCTCTCCCTGCTCTATGCTATAAGGAATGCCAAGCTGCTCCACGGCGCTCATAATCACCGTTTGCGCCTGCTGCCAGGCCTCGTCGCTGCCGATATATTTGGAACTGGCGGGATCGAGCAGTCCGACACGGGCTACAAAGTCGTCGAGCTGCAGCACCTGAAAGACAAAAAGCGCGAGTTCGACCACTTTGGCAAACTCTTCCTGGACCTGTGCATGCGTGACAAAGATGTGAGAGTCGTCCTGCGTGAAGTCGCGCGTGCGCAAGAGGCCGTTTAGCTCGCCGCTCTGTTCATAGCGATAGACCGTACCAAACTCGGCCAGGCGCAGGGGTAAATCCCGATAGGAGCGCAACTCGCTTTTGTAAATGTAAATGTGGTGCGGGCAGTTCATCGGTTTCAGGATGTATGCCTCACCGTCAGGTCCTTCGTCTTCTGCTTTGAGAGGCTCCCTAAAGGAGGGGGCTGAGCAACTGTCGTCAGAATACGTCCAGCGGTCATGCTCGTCCGCTTCCGAGCGAGGTTCGACCATAGGCGGGAAGATGCTCTCGCGATATTTGTACCAGTGACCGCTCGTTTTGTACAGGTCGAGCTTGCCGATATGGGGCGTCACGACCGGTTGGTAGCCGCGTTCGAGCTGTTCCTGGCGCAGAAAGCGTTCGAGCGTGTCACGCAGTATGGCCCCTTTGGGGAGCCAGAGCGGCAGCCCTGATCCAACCTGCGGCGCAAACGTGAAGAGGCCGAGGTCGCGTCCCCACCTACGATGATTATTGGATTCCTGAGGTATTGATTCTACTGACATGGTATACGCTCCTTTATTAGTAGCTAACGCGCATAAAAAATGCCTTTTCATCCCCCAATGGGACGAAAAGGCATTGCAACTCTTCGTGGTTCCACCCAGATTCCGCGCTTTCTCACTTTGGTTGAGAAAGACGCGCTTTGGCGACCGTTAACGTGGTCGAGGCGTGCACATTACTGACTCTGTGCAGGCTGGCGAGGGGTATCC
>DMFQ01000389.1:1622-3139 GCA_003450555.1 Ktedonobacter sp. | reverse complement strand
GATCTACACGTAAGGAGTCGTCGGCAGCGTCAGATGTGTATAAGAGACAGCAAGCGTCCTTCCCCATCGACCACGCCACCCCCGCCCCTACGGAACGAGTGTAAAGCGGAGGGAAGGGTTGCAAGGCAGCTACAAGCGAAAGGAGTAACATATATTGGAAGCTTTAACGACACTTACTGGTCTGGTTGTACCTCTCGATCGTACCAACGTCAACACCGACGAGATCACCCCGGCCCGTTTTCTCAAAACGATTAAACGCACCGGCTTTGGGCCGGTGCTCTTCGCCAACTGGCGCTATCTTGATCCCGCCAGACAAAAACTCAACACTGATTTTGTGCTCAACCAGCCGCGCTACCAGGGAGGCAGTATTTTGTTGGCGGGCGATAACTTTGGCTGCGGCTCGTCGCGCGAGCATGCTCCCTGGGCTATTCGACAATACGGCTTCCGCTGCATCATAGCCCCCAGCTTTGCCGACATCTTCTATAACAACTGCTTTAATAACAGCATTTTGCCTGTGACCTTTGATGAGGCTACAGTACAGGGACTCTTCGCGGAGGTCGAGGCAACAGAAGGCTACACCCTCACCGTTGATCTCGCGGCGCAAACGGTGACAACGCCTGAGCAGCGCGTGCTCCACTTTGAGATCGACAATTTCAGAAAGAACGCACTGCTCCAGGGAATGGACAATATTGGTTGGACGCTGTCCCATGACGACGAAATTGCTGTTTATGAAGCTCGTCGCAAACAAGAAGCACCCTGGATTTTTGCGGGGTAGCGTAAGCGCGTGGCGAGGGAAAAACAGGGCGAGGGCAAGCCTCGCCCGTACATTTTAGATCGGGGTATAATCCAATATGCATTGATTATAAGGAGCGTGAAGTGGCGATACAACAGATTGATCCTGGCATGGTTCCCTATCAAATCCTCGATCCTGAAGGCAAGCTTGTAGGGGATATGCCTGACCTGAGTGCGGAGCGCTTGTTATCGCTTTACCGCTTTATGCAACAGGGGCGGGCATTCTCAAATAAGATAATTTCTTTGCAGCGGCAAGGCCGTGCCACTACTTTTGGCTCGTTAATAGGCCAGGAGGCGACGGCCGTCGGACTGGCTGCTCCGCTGCAGCCACAAGACTGGCTGGCCACTTCGTATCGCGAACTCGCCTCTTTGATGGTCAGGGGACTGCCGCTGCCCGGACTCATCTATGCCTTCCGCGGTTTTATCCCTGAGCACTTTCCCGCTGAGATGCACTGTCTCCCTATTCAAATCGTGATTGGTACGCAGATGTTGCACGCTGTTGGTCTGGCGATGGCCGCGAAAATTTCGGGCGATACGGCAGTCGCTGTTGGCGTATGTGGAGATGGGGCGACCTCCGAGGGAGATTTCAACGAAGCCCTGAATTTCGCGGGCGTCTTTCAAGCGCCCGTGGTGCTTGTGGTACAGAATAACGGCTGGGCTATCAGCGTGCCCCGCAATAAACAGAGTGCCGCGCCAACGCTTGCCGCTCGTGGAGCCGGTTTCGG
>DMFQ01000389.1:1050-1455 GCA_003450555.1 Ktedonobacter sp. | reverse complement strand
CCGACCCTCGTGGAGACCCTCACGTATCGCATTGGGGCGCATACGACTGCCGACGATCCCACGCGCTATCGCAGCCCGGCAGAGGTAGAGGCATGGCGAGCAAAAGACCCGCTCGCGCGTTTCAAACGCTTCCTGGTGAGTCGCGATATGCTCGATGAAGAACAGGACCGCCAACTCATCGAAGCAATCGAAGAGGAGATCAACGCGGCGGTACTCGCGGCTGAGGCGATGCCGCCGATGGCCCCTGACAGCTTCTTTGACTACAGTTCAGCCTCGCTTTCTCCACGTTTGCAAGAGCAGCGTGCTGATCTGCTGCGCTCTATAGAACCGAAGTAGGGAGGTTGAGACTATGTTAATGACGATGATCGAGGCTCTGAATCACGCGCTCACCTTAGAATTGGAACG
>DMFQ01000389.1:0-971 GCA_003450555.1 Ktedonobacter sp. | reverse complement strand
GAACACCTGCAAGAGAAGTTCGGTGAGCAGCGTGTCTTCGATACGCCGCTTTCCGAGTCGGCCATCATTGGCAGCGCGGTGGGTATGTCGGTCTATGGGCTGCGACCGGTAGCCGAGATACAGTTCGCGGGCTTCCTTTTTGTGTGTATGAATCAGCTGGTGACGCAGGCGGCGCGCATGCGTTTTCGCAGCGCCGGGGCCTTTACCTGTCCCATGGTGGTACGCGCTCCCTATGGCGGAGGCGTGCGCACGCCGGAATTACATTCAGATAGCCTTGAAGGCATATTTATGCAGACACCCGGCCTCAAGGTAGTCATTCCCTCGAACCCCTATGATGCCAAGGGGTTATTGGCTGCGGCTGTTGCCGATCCTGACCCGGTGCTGTTCCTGGAAAATATCAAACTCTACCGCTCATTCCGCCTGGAGACGCCGGAAGAACATTATACCATCCCGCTTGGCAAGGCAAAGACGGTACAAGAAGGAACGGATGTGAGCCTCTTTGCCTATGGAGCGATGGTACCAGTTGCCGTGGAAGCGGCGCAACAGGCGCAAAAAGAGCAGGGGACAAGTGTCGAGGTTATCGATCTACGCACCGTCTGGCCACTGGATGAAGAGGCAATTGTGGCCTCCGTTGAAAAGACTGGTCGGGCGGTTGTCGTTCACGAGGCCGCGCGCGCCGGTGGTGTTGGCGCTGAAATTACCGCGATCATCAATGATCACTGCCTGTATTCCCTGTTGAAACCTGTCATGCGGGTAACGGGTTACGACACTCCTTATCCTGTTCCAGGACAGGAGGACTATTATTTGCCCAACGCGCCCAAGGTATTGACAGCTTTACGACAGGTAATGGAACCAGTATAGAGGAGCTTTCGGGGGGTAGGGAGATCGTCTCGTAGGGGCGGGAGAGGTAAGGATGTGGGGTGGGGACGCTTGCGTCGCCCAGGTGGGTGGATTTTAGACCTGCACAGGAC
>DMFQ01000177.1 GCA_003450555.1 Ktedonobacter sp. | reverse complement strand
GTTTCGCACATGCGCGGATGTGCCCGTTTCCGTGTGCCCCACGGTACGGCCTCCTGCTTTCGTGAGAATGTTGCGAGCCGCATTCTCATCACGGTCAAGAACCAGCTTGCAGTATGGGCAGATGTGCGTCCGTTCGCTCAAGGATTTCTTGACCATGTGTCCACACCCTGAGCACTGCTGACTGGTGAAGTGTGGCGCGACTGCAATCACCGGAACCTCCTGCACGGCTCCATAGTAGTTTACCCATTGGAGAAACTGCCCCCAGGAGGCATCACTGATGGACTTCGCCAGTTTGTGGTTTCTGACCATATTGGCAAGCTTGAGGTCTTCATAGGCAATCAAGTCGTGAGACGTGATCAGCGCGTTCGCCTGCTTTCTGGCGAAATCTTCACGCTGCCGTTGGACCTTGAGATACGCTTTGCCGAGAGTCTTGCGGGCCTTTGTGCGGTTGGCTGACTTCTTCTGAGTACGAGACACCCGACGATGGAGACGTTTGAGCTTCTTTTCGGCTTTGCGGAGGAAGCGTGGGTTCGCTACGGTGTTCCCATGACTGTCGACGTAGAAGTACTTGATCCCTACGTCAATTCCCACCTGTGCGCCTGTGCTGACATGCTCCACTTTGCGTTCAGCTTTGAGAGCGAACTGACAATAATAGCCATCAGCCCGGCGTAGCAGACGGACCCGCTTGATATGCGTAAGAGGGAAGGTGGTGATCTGCTGTTTCTTGTTCCCAACGAGGCGCAGACGCCCGATGCCACAGCCATCGGTGAAGATGATATGCTTGCCACCCTTGTCCAGCTTCCAGCCAGTTGCTTTGTACTCAACTGATCTATTGTCATGTTGAAACTGCGGATAGCCCTTCTTGCCAGGCTTGTGTTCGCGGCAATTGTCATAGAAACGTGAGATAGCACACCAGGCACGATCAGCAGCCACTTGGCGGGCCTGAGAGTTGAGCAGTGAGGCGAACGAGAACTCTTTAGCGAGAACCGCGCAAGAGCATTGCAGATCATTTTTCGAGACGCCGCGTTTGTCCATCCATGTGCGTAGGCATGTGTTTCTGATGAACTGTGTTATCCTGATCGCCTCATCAATGGCTGCGTATTGCTTTGGCGTTCCATCCACCTTATACTCATAGCTCAACATACGCCTTCACTCCGTTGATTGCTTCTCAATATAGTGCTGAATGATTTCGCTACTCACATTGCCCGCTGTACTATAGAAGGTTGAGCGTGTCCACAGAGACGGCATTTTCAGAAGATGAGGGTACTCTTGCCTCAAATGATGAGAAGAACGCCCTTTTATCACGCGTGCAATATCTGTCGGCAAGGTATACGGATTGCTCCGCAGAAGCAGGTGGACATGATCTGGCTGGATAGCCAACTGGATGATCTGCCATCCATTCTCATCTACGACGTCCTCAATAAGTTGCTTCAAACGGTCATGAACTGGACCCACCAGAACCTTCCGGCGTCGTTTGGGACACCAAATGATATGGTAGATCACCAAATGGACGCTATGTTGTTCATGGATATAGTCGTGTTCCATGTTGACAGTATACGATGGGGCTACGTAGATTGTCAACAGTTCCACCCCACCCAAGTCCCAAATAAGGGAGGCCCATTCATCCCCGCTCTCAAGAGACGGGGCTTTCTGGGCCGTTTTCGGTAAACGTTGACTCACTTGAACTCAATCACGCCACGAATAGTACGCCCCTGGAGCGTATCGTTGTAGGCCTCGTTAACCTGATCGAGCGTGTAAGTACGCGTCACCAACTCATCCAGTTTGAGCTTGCCGTCCTTATATAAGGCAAGTAGCGCGGGAATATCCTTTTGTGGTTGCGAATCGCCGTAGATCGTGCCCATGATCGTCTTTTGCGAAAGGACAAAGAGCATAGGGGGAATGGGCATCGATGTAACCTTCGCATCGGTTAGGCCAACAATCACTATTATCCCATTTTTCCCTGTGGCTGCTGCTGCCTGTCCAATCGTCTCAGGCGTGGAGATAGCTTCGAAGGCATAATCTACCCCGAAACCATCAGTGAGTCCTTTCGCTACCCGTACCGGGTTCTGCTCCCTGGCATTAATAACATGGGTAGCGCCCAACTCTTTCGCCATCTCTAACTTAAAGTCGTGGATATCTACCGCAATAATCATGCGCGCTCCAGCCAGTTTTGCGCCTTGAATGATATTGACACCGACGCCGCCACACCCGATAACCATCACAGTGCTTCCGGGCGTCACTTTCGCGCGGTGGATCACTGCCCCTACTCCAGTTGGGACAGCACAACTGGCCAGCACTGCACGATTCAGCGGATACTCCTTATCCACGACTACCACCGATATGTCTGGTACCACCGTGAACTCGCTGAAACTGGAGAGCAGACAAAATTGACCGATATTTGTCTCGCCACTGTGCATGCGAAACGTTCCATCTAACTGCGGACCCAGCGTTGAAGAGGATCCTTTATTGCATAGGTTGGAGTGACCAGAGAGGCAATAGCGGCACTTTCCACAGCTGGGAACAAAACTAAGCACAACATGATCGCCGGGTTTGCAGTTCATAACCTGTGGACCAACCGCTTCAATAATGCCTGCACCCTCATGCCCGAGAGCCATTGGGAGATATGTTGGCATCTCTCCTGTCACAACATGATGGTCCGAATGACATATACCTGCAGCGACTATCCGCACCAGCACCTCGTGCTCCTTCGGTGGATCAAGCTCTATTTCTTCCACGCGAATTGGCTCACCTGCTGCATATAAAACTGCAGTTCGGGTTTTCATCCTTCATCCTCTTTTCTCTGTCGCCTAAGAAGAAAATAGTGGTTTTACAACTATCCGCTCCTGAATTGGCATTGGGTATCCACTCTAAACATAGGACTCAATGCTACCATAGCAATCCAAAATAAGTCAAAAGATGAAGTTCTTAGCTACTTCGCTTTCGCAAGCAGCGCCATCAACGTTCCCGGTGTTACCACCACGTATTGATTTCCCAACTGCTGTATCACCTGCTTGATATCTGAAGGGGTCATGGACCACGCCAGCATATAGACATTCAGGTAGAGAGGACGCTGCTGAGAGGATGATGCCGCGTTTCTCACCAGGTCAAGCGTCTTACTGACGCTATCGGCAAGGCCGAGATTCTGGTAAACCGGAACTCCTTGCACAAGGGTCTTCTCAGGCGTCTTGATACCTGCACCGCTAAAAAAGCCACGCAAACCAAAGGGCGCCAGCCCCTGTATAAATCGTTGTTGCAAGCCCGTATCTTTGACACTCATCCCTGTCTGTCGCAGGTTTGCGATGATCGGTGCAATGATCGGTATCCCGGTGCTTTGTAAAAAGTCGATATCTAGCGCTTCCAGCGTCGATAGGCTCATAGCCTCCATCAATCGCCCAGTGCGTTGCAAGAAGGCAGCTAATTCCTGTGCTGGCCAGCGCGAAGGAAACATATAACCCGCTCCGCTCGGTCCGGCTACAAAGTCATCATTGGCCGAAGCTGTGCGGTAGTAATACGCTGCCATAGCTGGAGCTGCCTGAATCAACGCTGGCGAAATAGTCCAGCCAAGCGGAAACGAGCCACGTGCGGGGTCGCGCCAGAGCCGAAGCATGTGATGCTGGATGAATTGGAGATTATCGCCATCGCTGAACATGAAAGAGATCGCAATCTGGTTAGCAGAAAGAGTGGGTACATTTTGAGGTAATGGCGCTCCCCTGGCAATTGCTGTAGCGGGTTGCACGCTCGTCCAAACCTCGAGATTGTAAAATGCATCGGTCGCCAACACTGTTATGGCGGCATCCGAAGTCAGGCTCACGCCACTCCCTTCATCGATAAACCAGCCAAGATGCACCGTACCAGGTGCGTATTCTTTGAAAATCTCCTGCATCAAGCCCCGTTCCGATTGGAAACTGTTGGTTACATCAGGGAGAAAGTTGCGCGAATCGAGATAATACACAAAGGTATTGGTTGCCACCAGAAACGAGCGCAGTCCTGCAGAAATCTTGGGGTCAAGACCAGCAATAGCGCGTGCCGAGCTGTTGGGAAGGAGATTTTGCCGCGCCCACTCGTAGGCCTGTAATCGATTGTTCCATTGATAGGTGCGCAAGTCTGCAAGAATGGGGAGCTTGTAGGCCTGCTGGAGGTCTTGTGCTTGTGTGGGTGAGACGATAATACCGTCTCGCTGAGCTGCCATGGTGGTGGCAATATTGATGCTGTCGATGAAATCAGGATTATAGATAATCATACCCTGAATCGCACTGCGAAAGGTAATTAGCAACCCATCGAGCACGCCATCACCGTTTTCTACAGAAGTTTCTTGTGGGATGGAGCCAAGTACTTCTTTGAGCCAGAAGACCTCTTCGTCGCTAGTAATGAGATACACCTTTGGCTGCGGTCGGTTGATCAGGCCCGCCATGGTTGCTGCACTCAGTTGTACTTCTGTTGAAGCCCCGCGCAAATCGTACACCGTCAACCCCTGGGGCGTCTGAAATGCCGGTAAAATCCTATCCGCACTCCAATTAATGCCTTCGATTTCTCTATGATTGCTCATGTTACCTCCTTATATCTTCGATAGTGCTTGTTGTTAGTTCATGCACTTGTAGAAATCATTGTAACACCAATTTGGAGTATTTACTGCTTCAATAAAGGAAGAGTTTCTCTGGTTTTTCCTCTTGACCCCGTAGCTCACCTAGAGTATGCTACAACACACACACAGCAGCATAGGTCAGCAATGATTTAGAGCTACTTGTTTCCGCGTGTTAGTCTTCTGAAAAGTAGTAGGGGCTACAATGTCGTAGAGGCGACCTGCGTAAGCGCCCAAACCTGAGCCAGAAAGGACTCCAGCCATGCCTGAGAAAATGGTAGCACCTGAACTCTTCCGTCCTCCGGTAGATTTCCCTGACGTTCCCTATGATCATCTTTTGCGTACCGCCGCTGAGCGAACGCCCGACCGTCGCGCGATCATCTATCACGATCTTATTCTTACCTATCGTGAAGTGCTTTCGATGGTCAATTGTATCGCCAACGGCCTCCACAACATGGGTATGAAAAAAGGCGATCGTATTTGTCTCTTCATGACCAACCGCCCGGAGTATACTATCACTTTCATCGCTGCTGCCTCGATTGGTCTTGTCGTCAGCCCTATGAATCCTGGCTACAAGGAGCGCGAAATCGCCTATCAGCTTGAGAACTCGGAAGCCAGGGCTATACTCATCCAACGTGAACTCCTGCCGGTGCTGCAACTTGTGATGAGTCAGAAGTCGTTTCCTCATCTCAAACATATCCTGGTTACGGGCGCTCAGGCACCCGAAAGTATGCCGGAAGCCATTCCTTTCGCCAGGCTCATGCGCGAATCATCGCCAAAACATCCGCCGCGTGTGGAGATCAGTAGCGATGACGTGGTAGCCCTGCCCTACTCTTCAGGTACCACAGGCTTTCCCAAGGGAACGTTGCTCACTCATCGTAACCTGACGAGCAACAACCTGCAATTTACGACAGCGCTTGGCACAAACTTTACCGATGTAGCCCTCATCTTCCTGCCCTTCTACCATATCTACGGCGTTATGCTGACGGGCAGTTTTCTAGCTTGCAGCGGCACGCAGATCATCATGGAACGCTTTGACCTGCTCCAGTCGCTTGACCTATGCGAGAAGCACGGCGTGACATACTACTTTGCTGTTCCTCCCATCGTGCTGGCACTCGCGAATGCCCCCGTCGATCTCGGTAAGCTGAAGACGGTCAAATACGTCTTCTCTGGCGCTGC
>DMFQ01000146.1 GCA_003450555.1 Ktedonobacter sp. | reverse complement strand
TGCGTGCCAATGCATGCGCAATTTGTTCTCCAGAGGTTTTTTCCCGATACCCCGTCGTAGGCAGTGACTTTGTACACGTCATCGGTTGAGCCGCCAACAGAGTAGACGATGCCGCTATTGACAGTGGCAATCGGTAATGGCAGTTCGCTCATTTGTGGCGTCTGATCGGCTGACGCATCAAAGAGATGAACGAAGCCGTCAAGGGAGGTGATATAGATCTTGTCGTTATCGACTTTCAGGGAGTCGGGATCAAGTTGTCCATATGGGCTCAAGTCCCTTTGGTACTCGAGTTGGCCGGACTTTTGGTCAAATCCGAGCAGTTGGGTTCCCATAAGCTGGTATATGACACCGTTTGGAGATGTTACCGGGTTGCCTGAAGCCTCCGACTGGCGGGGTAGAGGCGTGTGCCAGATCAGTTGTAATTGGGCACGTGTGGGTGGTCTTTCCGGTGTTTTCATTCCGCCAAAGATGTCAATTGGCGGGACGAGAATTCCAAGCTGGTATGTGACGAACAGGATTGTTGACGCAAGCAACAGAATGCCCAGAACAGATCCTACTATGGCTCTTTTGGTTTTCATAACGCACATTTGTTGAAACGGATAGCACAAGTAGCGAGTACAAACAACCGATCCGCAGTTTACACGTCGGGACGAGTCGAGATCCAATAGAGCTCCCACGCAATGCCATCAGGGTCAAAGAAACTGATATACTTGTCATGGGTCTCTAGATCTTCCTCAACCCCATGGTTGCGTACTCCTGCCGCGTCTAAATCCCGCTTCAGGTCTTCCAGGGTGCTTGTGTCTTCTACGGCTAGTGCGAGATGATCCAGACCGACTCGAAACGGATCGAAGTGATCATCACTTGAAGAAGAAGAATCGGATCCATACAGTCCAATCAGCGTTCCATACACGTTGACTAACACTGCTCCATCTATTTCCCTCACCAATTGGCATCCGAGTGTATCAACATAAAAGCGTTTCGCCCGCGCTATATTGGTGACTCTCAGACCAAGATGGCTCAATCCATTAGCGTTCAACTTCATTGTGGTTTCCTTTCATCGCTCTTCGTGCTGGCAACATCTGAATGCTTGATTCATACTTATGGCAGTCCAA
Organism: Ktedonobacter sp.; assembly: GCA_003450555.1. Classification (GTDB taxonomy): domain Bacteria; phylum Chloroflexota; class Ktedonobacteria; order Ktedonobacterales; family Ktedonobacteraceae; genus UBA11361. Next base: position 4,382 of record DMFQ01000146.1, on the reverse strand, counting down.
GCACCGGCCTAGCGCAGTGTATCACGCTCATATGCTCGTGTCAAAAACCGCTGCGCTTTTCCCTATGATGCGTCTGGTCGCTGGGGGAGTGATTGACCAGGCGCGTTACACTATTTGAAAGTTCACTCAACCCAATCGTCCCAATCTTTTATGATACCTGTGTCGGCTACTTGGGACATCCGTTCGCAAAAGCGGCAGTTTGCGTCAGTCCACTAGCTCGCTTTTCTCACTTTCCCTGGTGCATCTATGTAATTGCAGACTACAAGCCGATGCACAGTACATCAGGTGAGTTATTGGGCTGGTCGTTCGAGTGCAATGACAGGAATTTCACGAGTCGTTTTCTCTTGATAGTGGGCATATACTAGTGACGTACGATCATGATGACTAAGGCCTTTAAGAACAGTTGATCGGTGGATACCTTGGGATGCCCTCGTCCTCGTTTCATGGCAAGTGCTGGCATGGGTAGACGATCAACCAATGTGACTAACGTGACAAGCAGTGAGTCTTGGGATACCATAGGGTTGTCTCCTCTCGTTGTAGTGTGTGACTACCACAATGATAGGAGCAATGCCTTGCTGGAGCAAGCCTCCAGCTTGGCTTCCTATTTATGACGAGGCCTCGCCTGGCTCTCCTCATGGGCATGAGTTTCGCTCACTGCCAACGTTGTATGTGCGCTGGGACGAGGAGACAGAAGGAGTCATGAGATGAGTGAGACCATCGTGTTGCAAAGATGTGCCTGGGCCTTAGCCAGCCAACAATACATCGATTACCATGATAACGAATGGGGAGTGCCTGTGCATGATGACCGCAAGCTTTTTGAGATGCTGATTCTCGAAGGGGTGCAGGCGGGCTTGAGTTGGTCGTTGATCCTCAAAAAGCGCGTTGGATATTTCGAGGCGTTTGATGGCTTTGACGCGAATAAAATCGCTCACTATGATGACCGGAAAGTGCAGGAGTTGTTGGCGAATCCTGAGATTGTGCGAAACCAGCTGAAAGTCAAGGCCACCATTCAGAACGCGCGCTCGTTTCTTGAGGTCCAATCCCAATGTGGCAGTTTCGATGCCTTTCTCTGGCGCTTTGTTGATGGGCGCCCATTGCAGAATGCCTGGCAAACGATGCAGGAAGTTCCTGCCAGTACCAGGCAATCGGATGCGATGAGCAAGGAGCTCAAGCAGCGTGGTTTTACCTTTGTCGGTTCTACCATTTGTTATGCTTTTATGCAAGCGGTTGGAATGGTGAATGATCACATGGTGCCTTGTTTCCGCTGGCAAGAAGTGAGAACACTGTCATCAGGATAGAGTACAGCCATCGTAAGGCGAAACTTCCTCTAAGATCTGCTCCCGTGTCTCTCTAGTGAAGAGCGAGGTAATGATCCTAACAATGATGCAGACATCCCCAAAGATGTTAGCGACAATAATTCCTATTTGTCAGTGAGGAGGGCCTCTTCACCGCTCGCCATGAGCGTACTGAGGCATGAGGCACGCTTGAAGTGAGTCTGGCCGCTGATGACCTGGCACTGCCGTCTCCGTGACGAAACACACCCGAGGGTTATCTCTCTCTTGTTCAGCAAGCTCTATCTATCTGTAGTATTGTGGTATATTGGTATTGTTGGCCGATGCAAGCATGCTCGATGAGAGAGCGCCAGCTGTGCAAGGAGTTCTCATATCATGAATGTTGCGTCTCTTCATTCACCTCTTGTTCGTCGGACCATCGAGACGATCAACGAGGGACGGCTCGATGAGTTTCTGGCGTTATTTGGGCGTTTCGCCACGGTCGTTGATGGTGCAACGTATCAAGGATCTGAGGCTATTCGGGCGTGGGCCGAGCGAGAAACGTTTGGGGTGCAGATGCATATTGACGTGGTACAAGAAAAGAATACGGAGGGAACTGCTGTCGAGGTGAATGTCACGTCTACAGGTGGGTATTCCGGGCCGGGCACCTTTTTCTTTACTATGCGGGGAGGCCTGATCGAACGTTTCGTGATCCGCTAGATCAGGCGGGAAATCGACTCTGTCTACGTATGGTTACAAAACGCCCTGGAATCTTTGGGCGGTTTCTGGAACGGAGCCCTAACGCTCGCAGAAAAGACGCTCACTCCACTGACACATGCGCCTATGATCGAGGTTGAGGGAGAGCCAGGATTTTTGCAACCAGTGCTTTTAGGGCTGTAAAGCTTCGCCGGTTAAATCAACCCGGAAAGGAGAGGGCGGTGCCGAGAAAAGAGGCGTGAAAAGCTGCGCAACCTCCTTTCAGGTGTTCCTCCCTGATTGAGCCATACCAAGCATGTTTGTTTCTCTTTGATTCAAACCATCCGACCTTGCCTCATACGTATCAGCGAGGAGGCGAATGAGCTATCTAACGTTTGCATTGACATCGAAGGGGGGATTCATCATGCAAGAGGCTGCGGTGTCGCCGCTTGCCACCTGGCAAAACTTTTACGTCATTATCGGTTCCTCTGCTGGGGCGCTGACTGGATTGATGTTCGTTGTGATCACCTTGATCGCGGGGTCTCGGGTGCGAAGGTCGAGTGGGACGGTTGCGGCATTCGGCACGCCAACTGTCGTGCATTTTTGTGTCACGCTCCTCGTCGCCGCTATTCTCAGCGCACCGTGGCAGGCACTCTGGAATGCTGGCCTTCTGCTTGGCCTCTCTGGTCTAGGGGGAGTGACGTACGTCGTCATTGTTGTACGACGGACGCGCCGTCAAACTGACTACAAACCGGTGCTGGAAGACTGGCTGTGGCATACGGTATTTCCACTCGTCTCCTACACAGTGCTCGTCGTCGCGGCGATTCTGCTCCAGAGCAATCCGGTGCCGGTACTGTTCGGCATCGGTGCGGCTACGGTTCTGCTCCTATTCATCGGCATCCACAACGCGTGGGATGCCGTTACCTACCTTACCATCGAGTACTCTCAGTCGGAGAACAAGAGTCAGGACTAGCATGCTTCTCCCGCTTTACAACCTGCTGGCGAAACTGTATGGTATCGGGAAAACGAAGTGGTATTTGAACACAATAGCTTTTTTGAGTTGTCATTGCTGAGTATGTGACGGTGATCATTGTTCGTCAGAAGAACGAGGTAGGAGAGCGATCTTCTTTTCATACCTCTCAGTCACCTGGATAGGAGAAGAACCATGCCCCGGATCGCTATCGTCGGTGCAGGAATTGCGGGACTCAGCGCAGCTCTGACTTTGCAGGATGCTGGTCTCTCGTGCAGCATCTACGAAGCGTCCGAACGCATTGGTGGTCGCATGCACTCCGATACCACCACCTGGGCGGACGGTATGGTTAGCGAGTGGTGCGGTGAATTCATCGATGGCGACCATGAGACCATCCACCAGCTGATCGAGCGCTTCGGTCTCAACACCATCGACCTGGGGTGGGGAAGAGCAGATCGGGCACAAAACGTCATGTATTTCTTCAATCGCTATTACAGCCCGGAAGAACTGGCCAGGGACTTCCAGGCGCTCGCTCCTCTCTTGCAGCAGCAGGTGCAGGAGGCTGGTTACCCCACGACCCACGCTCGCTTTACCCAGGAGGGGTTCAGGCTCGACCATCTGAGCGTGTATGAGTGGATCGAGCACTATGTCGAGGGTGGGCACGATGCGCCCGTGGGTCACCTGCTGGATGCTGGCTGCACCGGTTTCTACGGCCTGGATACAAGCGAGCAGAGTTCTCTCAACCTGGTCTATCTGTTTGGCTCGCGAGACCCGTCGAGGGGTTCAACCACTTCCGGGCCGATGCAAGGAAGCAGCAAAATCGTGGGCGGGAACGAGCAACTGCCGCTGGCTATTGCCCACAGTTTGCCGGAAGGGTGTATCCACTTGCGCCATCAATTGGTGGCGCTCGAACGAAAGAGCGACGCTTCGCTCACCTTGACGTTCGCCACCGCTGGTGGCTCCTTGGAAGTGCAGTGCGAATGCGCGATCCTCACGCTGCCGTTTAGCACCTTACGCCACGTCGATTACCAGCGGGCCGGATTTGATCCCCTGAAGCAAGTTGCTATCGAACAACTTGGCTACGGCACGATCTCCAAGCTCTTCTTGCAGTTCGATCTGCCTTACTGGTACGAGGATGGTCCCTGGCCCCACCCTCACAGCGGCTTTATTATCACGGACCTGGATATTCAGACGCTCTGGGACGCCTCCATTGGTCAAACAGGCTCAAGTGGTTTGCTCGTCGATTATACAAGCGGGCAGAGAGGAGCCGCTTATGCGCCAGCGGCGGCATACTCCACTGCTGATGATTCCGCGAACATCCAGCGCTCTGCCCAGAACTGCCTGCAGCAATTGGAGCGTGTCTTCCCTGGTATCAGTGCCCACTATACCGGTAGGGCGGCGTTGAGCTACGCCAGCGGCGACCCCTATCTTCTGGGCAGTTACGC
>DMFQ01000086.1:12256-16364 GCA_003450555.1 Ktedonobacter sp. | reverse complement strand
AATACTCGCGAGAATAAGCCGCGCCTCCATTTGTGCGAGCGAGCATCCCGATACAGGTGCGTGGGCCACCTCCGAAGGGAAAGTACGCTCCGGGCGGAATCTGCTGCCCATGCGCGGGGTCCCAGCGCTCAGGTTTGAATATCTCCGCGTCCTGCCAGATATCAGGTAGGCGATGAATGACCCACTGGCTCAGGATGACCAGCGTACCAACCGGCAGCCTGACGCCATCAATTTCGGACTCTTTGGTGACGAAGCGCATCTGTAGCCAGGCTGGAGGATAGAGGCGCATGGATTCGTTCAAGACCCAATCGAGATAGGGAAGCCGTTCAAGGTCAGCCAGGGTTGGCTCGCGACCAGCAAGTATGGAGCGAATCTCATCCTGCAATCTAATACGTACCTGCGGATATTGTGAGAGCAAGTAAAACGTCCAGACGAGCGCAATCGCGGTCGTTTCATGACCCGCAGCGAGGAAGGTCAGGATGTGATCGTGAATCTGTTTCTCGTTCAGTTTGGTACCCGGCTCTTCCCCACTCTGGGCCGCCATCAGCATGGAAAGAACGTCCTGGTAATCGCGCTCATCGTCACGGCGCTGTGCTATCAGCGTATAGATCAGCATATCAAGCTGGCGCGTGGCAGCCATGCGCCTGCCATAGCCGGTAATCGGGTTGTCAATGCGAATATTCAGCAGGTCTTCAGCCATACTTGTCGAACTGCCAATCACGCCATCAAAAGCATCACTGAGCGGGCCGAGCTGGGATGACAGGTCGATGCTGAAGAGACACTTGCTCACGATGCGCAGCGTCAACTCCTGCATGGCCCGCGACATATCGACAGTATCGCCCAGATGCCATGTTTTGAGCAGTTCTTGCGTGTATTGCCCCATGATCGCGGCATAGCCTTCGACTTGTTTTTTATGAAAGGCAGGTTGCACCGCGCGGCGCTGCTGGCGATGCTTTTCACCATCGATCGTCAACAATCCTTCACTCGCGAAACCGCCATCGCTATTCCCCCGCAGTAGGGCGCGATTCGAGAAATCGCGCGGGTGTTCAACCAGTACATAGCGCACATGTTCCGGGCGAAACAGCAGCACAGCCGGATTCTTCCCAAAGTAGATCGTTGCCATAGTGCCATATGTGCGCTGCAGCTGTTGCAGGAAGCCAAGCGGGTCTTGTCTCAACGAGAGCAGGTTGCCAATATAAGGTAACGGGCGTGGGCCTGGTGGAAGCATCGTCTTTGTCGTTCGCGGTTCTTGCACAGTCGTTGCCATGTGTTCCTGTTTCCTTTAGCACTTTATTGTTTCAAGGCTTATCAATATGTATCATAGAACACAAATGGGTAACAAGACAACATGATCTTCATCACGACAAGCAATTATGTGCCAGGTAATCAATAGAAGCCAGTACAACATGTGTCGCTGAAAATAAAAACCACCATTTGAACATATTTTCCATTTCTTTCTATTTTTATATAACGAGTGATATTGCGTCTTTTATAGTACTAGAAGAAGTGTATGGAGTTATGCTACCCGAAAGGTTGGTCGTTATGGCTAATCGCATAGGTCAACAACTTGGTCACTACCGTCTCACGCGAAAACTGGGTTCGGGTGGCTTCGCTGATGTATACCAGGCCGAACATGTCTATCTGAATACGCTTGCAGCGGTAAAATTATTGAACGCCAATCTGGCTAGCTCGGATATACAGAACTTTCACACTGAGGCTAAAACCGTCGCTCGCCTGGTACACCCCCATATCGTGCGGGTCCTGGATTTCGGAATGGAAGCAAGCATGCCCTATTTGGTAATGGAATATGCACCTAACGGAACCATGCGTCAGCGCCACCCAAGAGGAACACAGGTCCCTCTTTCTCTCGTCGTGATGTATACAAAACAAATTGCTAGCGCCTTACAGCACGCGCATATGCAACGGTTGATCCACCGGGATGTCAAGCCAGAAAATTTATTACTGGGGCGCAATAACGAACTGCTCCTTGGCGACTTCGGTGCAGCGCTGCTTACGCATACCTCGGTGATGTTAAGCATTCAGAACATCATTGGGACGATCTCATATATGGCACCGGAGCAACTCGAGGGGAAGCCCACTCCCGCCAGTGATCAGTATGCGCTAGCTATTGTAGTATACGAATGGCTGTGTGGATATTGTCCTTTTCAGGGGTCACTCGCAGAGGTACACAATCTCCAACTCTACGAACCACCGCCTTCGCTGCTCGCAAAGATTCCAACACTCGCACCAGCTGTTGAACGCGTCGTGATGAAAGCACTGGCCAAGCAGCCCGAACAGCGCTTCGTGACCATACAAGCCTTCGCTGAGGCTTTAGAGCAAGCCAGTCTGCATGTACAGGCGTCACCTCCACCGCTATTTCTTAGAGGAGACGTGGGTGTACAAGGACATGGACACGGTAATGAGACATTGCTGGCAACAGAAACTTTCCTCTCTCCTTCTCCACCACCTTTGGCAGTAGCGCCTCCTCATCTGGCAGCACAACCGTTCCCTGTGACGATGATTGCGAACGCATCTATACCGGCTCAACCACATCTCTCCCGGCGCGTGTTCCTCGGCTCGCTCATAGGATTGGCTACAATTGGTGGTGCTGGTGGCCTGGCGTGGTGGCTGACGCAACAAGAAAAACAACCAGGCCATGCCACGACACCTGACCCTACTCGTGCCCCCACCGCTACGCCTATCCCAAGCAAAAGCGAGGCTAGCTACATCTACACAGGACATCAAGATCAGGTATTCACTGCCGCGTGGTCCCCCAATGATAGATACATCGCCTCCGCGGGAGGTAATAGCAGTTCAAGACGGGGCGACACCGCTGTCCATGTCTGGGAGGCTCAGACAGGTCATGATGTAAATAGCTATACAGGCCATTCCAGCCTGGTCAGAATGGTAGCCTGGTCGCCTGATGGCTCGCGTATCGCCTCCGCAAGCGAGGACAAAACCGTACAAGTTTGGGATGCCACAACCGGGAACAATCCTCTCACCTATTCAGGTCATACGAATCAGGTCAGGGCCGTGACATGGTCGCCCGATGGCAAGTTCATCGCCTCTGCAAGTATGGATCATACCGTTCAGATTTGGGATGCGATTACTGGCCAAAGTATAGTGACGTACAACGGCCACGTGACGGGTGTCGTATTTGTCGCATGGTCGCTCGATGGCAAGCTCATTGCCTCTGCAAGTGTCGATGGGAAGGTGAACGTCTGGGACCCTACTAGCGGCACTGCACCGCGTGTTTTCCCTCATTATACAGTGGTTGGCTCGTTAGCATGGTCACCTGATAGCACGTCTATTGTCACAGGTGATTACAATGACGATGACAGCGTCAGAATATGGACTATCCGCACAGAAAAGAATACAAAGGTCTTTCCTCGCACACCTGGTAATCCAGTATACACAGTAGCCTGGTCGCTTGATGGCAAGCTCATCGCCGCAGGATACGATCAGCACCAGGTGAAGATATGGCGCGCTGCTACCGGAGAGCAGATTCTCACCTACACGGGCCATCATGCATCTGTCATAGATGTGCAGTGGTCTCATGATAGCAGATACATCGCTTCTGGCGGCTTTGATAAGACAGTTCAACTATGGACGATTTCCTGAAAGAGTAATCCTGGTGTGTAATCACGCTACCTTTTCAGGAAAAAAGATGTGGTTCAATCGTACTTTATGCTAACAAAAACACCTCTATGACAGAGGAACTAGCAGGAAACGCCCGTAGACGATAAACAAGGCCAGCAAGAGCAGGACAATAGGAGCAGCGAGACCAGAAAATTCCTTGAGCCGAACGTGGACAATGGCAGCCCCTATCATGGTTAAGACTAAGCCGACCGCTGCAACTGGCGTTAACCAGGGCAAGGTATGCGTTACCGCAGGCAGAATAAGGCCAAGACCGCCCAGTATCTCTAATGTCCCTACGAGCCGAACGATACCAGGAGTCGTATGAGCAGTCCAGTTCATGTTTTTCTTGAGTTTGTCAATTGGTTGCGATACCTTCATACTGCCAGCCAACAAAAATGCGAGGGCTAAAAGGATTTGTACGATCCAAAGTGCGATGTTCATGATGTTCATGGTTTTCCTCCTTATGACG
>DMFQ01000086.1:3805-12079 GCA_003450555.1 Ktedonobacter sp. | reverse complement strand
ATTGGCGACGTGTGGACGCTTATGATCGTTTATAACCTTTTAGGTGGTTCCAGGCGTTTTGGCGAACTGCGCGAAGCAATGGGCAACGTCAGTCCCAAAACCGTTTCGCAGCGTCTCAAAATGCTCGAAGAGGACGGTTTTGTGGATCGCCATGCTTTTGCGGTGATTCCGCCGCGTGTAGAGTATCAGCTGACGGAAAAAGGTCTGGCACTGGCGGGTATTATAGAGGCGATCAGACAATTCAGCGTGCGCTATCTCAGCGATGGCGAAGAAGCCAGCACACCTGCTTCTGTTGCTTCCTCCCAATCTTGCCACTGAATGCGCCACACATCTTGCAGACGCATACTTGCTTTGCTTTCTCTACAAAAAGAGAACAGCTAGTAAGGAATTCTATCAGTACACACCAATACATGTGAACGGAAGTTATTACTTTCTCTTCTCCACAGCCCCATGGTGTCAAGATTGACCAGGAGCCATACTACTCGTGGAATTACCATTGTTGCTGTTATTGCTGTTGACATAGTATTGGAAGACGAGGTCATGTGCAACTTCTAAAGCAGTTGCAATTGAGCCGAGAAGTACGCTATCATCTCCTAGCTTTGAGGCAACGATACGTGGTCTCAGTGGGGTGAGTTGCTGCAATCTACGCTCTAAAGGGGGGAGCAACAATTCACCACGTTGGCCGATACCTCCACCAAGCACAATCAGTGCTGGATCTAAAACGGCAGTGATGACAGCAATTGCCAGTGCCAGACGATATCCTTCTTGTTCGACCACGGCAAGCGCTTTACTATCACCCTGCTGCGCCGCATCAAAGATCTGCCTGGGAGATAGAGACGCAGGCAAACCCAGCTTCTGCGCCTGACGAACGATAGCCTCCGCGGAAGTCGCTTCCTCAAACATACCTAAATAAGTATCACTGATTTTCCCGGATTCCTCTAAGACTTCATCCAATCCGAAAGGTAAGAACCCGATCTCCCCCGCCGCTCCCCTTGCCCCTCGGTAGAGCGCGCCGTTCATGACAATACCCATGCCTACGCCTGTACCTATGGTGATATACACGAATGTACTGGTACTGGAGCCCCAGCCAAATGAGCGCTCACCTAGCGCGGCAAGATTCGCATCATTTTCTAATGAAAGACTCAAGCCAAACGCGGCCCGCAGCTCTGTCAGCAAGCCGTGTCGCCCCCAATCAGGCAGATTTGATGAGAAAAGCACGCGCTTACTCTGTTCATCGAAGACCCCAGGTGTGCCGATGACCGCGTGTACTACCTGCGACCAGGACAGACCTGCATGTGCCACAACATCACGAGCCAGGTGACTGATCAACTCGACAAGCCCGGATGCGCTCTGAGCATCGTTTGGTTTATCGTTGCGCGCAATAATGTGACCGGCCAGGTTCGCTACTGCGCTCCGTACCCAGCCACGACCGACATCGACGCCAACTACATAGCCAGCATCAGGATTTGGCTCATACAGTATAGCTATACGCCCTCCCTTGCTCGCTATCGACTGCCCGACGGCCCGCACAAGACCCGCGTTCTCAAGACCGGCCAGCGCTTGCGATACGGTTGGCTTGGAAAGCCTGGTTGCACGCGCAAGTTGGGCGCGTGACGTTGGTTGATGACTGCGTAAGTACTCCAACAGCGTTCGCTCATTGAGAGCTCGCAACATCGATGGAGTTCCCGGCTGATACGCGTGGCGCAGATTGCTATCAGTCGTTGACATACAGTGACTCCTTTGCAGTAACGGTTGTTCTGCTTCATTGTAAACTATCTTAACCAAGTTGTACAAGAACAGAGGAAAAGCGGAAAAAAGGTCAACAAAACCATTGACAAAGCGAAGTTAGGAAACTATACTAACTCTAAGGAGTGGTGTTCGCACGCGACCAAAATCATTCTCCTGGCTTCTTCAAATAGCTACAAAACAAGGAGGTGACCCGTGAGCTCTTCAAGTGTAAACAAGGAGACAAATGAAGGTTCCACAGGAACAGTGGAACAAACCAACCATGGCTTTATACGTAGTGTTGGATTGCCAACGGCGATAGCCATCAACATGACCCAGATGTGCGGTATAGGACCGTTCATCACCATTCCTCTTATGGTAGCGGCCTTTGGTGGTCCGCAGGCGATCATTGGCTGGATTGCTGGTGCGATACTGGCCCTGGCAGATGGATTGATCTGGTCCGAACTTGGGGCGGCTATGCCTGGAGCTGGAGGTACCTATATCTACCTCCGCGAGGCCTTCCAGTACCGCACAGGACGCTTAATGCCGTTCATCTTTAGCTGGACCGCGATTCTCTTTATTCCTCTCATCATGTCTACCGGCGTCATTGGATTGGTATCATATCTCGGCTATCTCTGGCCAAATATGACCTGGTGGGAAATCCATCTCGTCTCTCTGCTGGTCGTTGGTGTGGTCCTGTTCGCTCTCTACCGGCGCATTGAGTCGATCGGTATCCTCACCTGGATCTTGTTTGCCGTCATGCTGCTTTCAATCGGCCTGGTGATTGTCGCGTCTCTCAGCCATTTTAACCCGGCCCTGGCCTTCGCATTTCCAGCCAATGCCTTCACCTTTGATGGTCGCTTTTTTGCTGGACTGGGTGCGGGCTTGATCGTCGGCATTTATGATTACCTGGGCTATAATACGACTGCGTACATGGGAGCTGAGATGCGCAATCCTGGTCGCGTCATCCCCTGGTCTATAATCATCTCTGTCCTGGGTATCATGGTACTCTACCTCGCTCTCAACGTTGGAGTACTGGGAGTAGTTCCCTGGCAGGGCGTTGCGCAATCACCCTCAATTGCTTCACTGGTCCTGGAGCGTGTCTGGGGGAAAGGCGTTTCAAGCTTTGTGACGGTCCTGATTATCATCACTGCGTTTGGCTCGGTTTTTGCGGGCCTCCTCGGCGGCTCTCGTGTGCCATATAACGCGGCTCGTGATGGCGTTTTCCTGCGACAGTTCGGCAAATTACACCCGCGCTATCACTTCCCTCACGTCGCTTTGATCGTGATGTGTGTGATTACCGCTATTGGTTCCTTCTTCACTCTTTCGACGATTATTAATATGCTCGTCGCGGTTATTGTGCTCATTCAAGGAATCGGACAGGTGGCCGCGCTGGTGGTCTTACGCCGTAGACAGCCCAACCTGAAACGTCCTTATCGCATGTGGCTCTACCCGATCCCCGCTATTATCGCGCTCGTCGGTTGGGTTTATGTATACTACGCGTCCGGTCCGCTGCCCATAGTGCTCTCACTTGCCTGGGTTGCTGCTGGCGTTGTCGCATACCTCCTCTGGGCACGTTTCGTTGAACATACCTGGCCCTTCGGTCCCAAGGAAATTAAAGAGGAATACCTGGAAAAGTCTGACGAGACAGAGGTGTTAGCCTGACTACGGCAAAGACGAGGCTAGAGGATGAAGCCATTTATGAATGACGGCTCGCACAATGCAAGTGCCCACGACTTTGTGGTTGCCATTGATTTCGGCGGCACAAAGATCGCCATAGCAACCGCTGCTATGACGGGCAGCATTCTGAAGCAAGCGCGGCTCGACACGAATGCTTCTCAAGGCGCTCAACAAGTCCTTAAGAGAACGACAGTCACCGCGCAGGCGCTGATTGAACGAACCCTGGTAGATCTGGGAGAAGGGGGAGGGCAATGTGTTGCTGTAGGCGTGGCAACTCCTGGTGTTGTTCACGACAATGGCGTATTACTGTCACCCAATATTCCAGGCTGGGAAGGGGTGTCATTGCGTGAAACGATGCGTGCAGAGCTGCACATTGCAACGGTGGTAGCAGAAAACGATGTGAAGGCCGCGGCAATGGCCGAGGTTCTCTGGGGAGCACTCAAGGGAGCAGACCCGGCGGTCTACCTCAGTCTTGGTACGGGTATCGCCGCGGCGCTCGTGATTGGAGGACGAGTCGTCACTGGAGCGCATGGAGCTTCTGGTGAAATTGGCTATAATTTGCGCAGCGTTCTGGATCACTCTGGCGCTGAGCACGGACGAGCGCCCTTGGAGGAGGCTATCGGCGGACGCTTCATCGGAGAACAAGGCAGCCTCCTTCTAGGAGAGCCGGTCAGCGCCGCCGCTATGTTTGCTCATTCAGACACGCGTGCCCGTTTCTTTGTGGATGAAACGCTCGCCGAATTGGCAACCCATGTCGCCAATCTCGCTATCTTGATTGACCCGGCACGCATAGCCGTGGGAGGAGGACTGATGAGTTCAGGTGATGTGATTTTACGCGCGCTCGCCTTTCGCCTGGGATACGCAGTTCCCTTTCCACCAGAGATTGTCCCTGCTAGATTTTTGAATGATGCATCACTACATGGCGCGATTGCCCTGGCATTGACGGGATCTGTGCATGCCGGGTCACTCTTTTCTTCTTCAGAGTAGGGTAATTAGGGCAGAGGGCGCGGGCCGCAGTTCTGTAGTCGCTCTTTCATTGTTCTTTACGCGATGCTTCATGGCCTTCAAGCAGCGGAGACGAACGGTTATCCTTCGTATGATTTTTGGGCTGTGCCTCTCAGTCCTTAGACTCTTTATGCAATGCTACCCCACCTGCAACGAGGAGAATGCCCGCGACCTCGATTAGTGTTGGGATCTGACGCAGGACAACGATCCCAATGATGGCGGCAGATGCTGGCAGTAAGGAGAGCAAGAGGGCAAACGTCGCTCGCGGCAACCGAGCCATGGCGAGTTGATCGCTCACATATGGAATAACCGACGAGCAAATGCCGACGCCAATGCCAGCGAGGAGCAGAAGAGGCTGGATGATCGCGGGCAAGGCTCCAGTGATCCCAATGGGGGTAATGGTCAGGACAGCGACGAGCATCGCCGCGCCCAATCGATCAATCCCTGCTGCACCTCCATCCTGCGCGATCCGATGGCCGAGCATCACGTAGAGCATGAAGAAGGCACAGTTGGCAAAAGCGAACACAAACCCGAGTGGCTGGCCGCCGAAGCGTACATCCGTCAAGAGCCATCCGCCTGCGGCTGCCAGAAGCAGCGCGCCAATGTTGCGTGGGGTCCGCGCACCGAGCGCAGCGAGCGTGATGGGACCAAGGAACTCGATGGCTCCGACCGTTCCTAAGGGAACGCGGGAGATCGCGAGATAGAAGCAGGCATTCATCAGAGCAAGCACGATGCCTAACGCGAGCAGAATGCGTCGTTGTGCCCAGGATGATCTGACGAAGATACGCCAGGGCCGACGCCACAGCGTAAAGACCACGGCAGCGCTGGCGATACGGAACCATGCCACCCCAAGCACTGAGACACTGGAGAAGAGGAGGACCGCAAATGCTGGTCCAAGGTAGTGGAAGACGGCACTCACGAAAAAGAACACATGTGGCGGGATCCTGGCCGTCACGTCAGCTTTTCTTACTTGAAACATATCGTCTCCTGGCTTTATTTCTTTCTCTCCTATGGTACAATGTAAAATAGTAAAAATACATAGTAAATTTGAAGAGGAAATGACCATATGGTTCAAGATGTAAAGAAAAAGCGGGTATTTACTTATAAGGCGTTTCACGAGGAGATTGACGCGGTCAACATTCGGATATTGGAAGAACTGCAGCGTGATCCGCGCTTAACCATGTCCGAACTGGGTCGCCGCGTAGGGATGTCGTCACCTGCTGTGACGGAACGTGTCCGTCGCTTGGAGGAAGCCGGAGTGATCCGAGGATATTCCCTGGATCTCAATCCAACAGCTCTTTGGGCTGCCGATAGCTGCGTACATTCGCATCCGCCCGAACTCAGGGCAACTGCCCAAAATTGCAGAACTGGCGCAGCAGATTCCTGAAGTCGTGGAATGTCACCGGGTCACTGGTGAGGATTGCTTTGTACTCAAGGTGTACATCCCTGCCATTGACCAACTGGATCGGCTCCTCGACAGCTTTCTCTTGTATGGTTCAACAACGACCACCATTATCCAGTCCTCACCAGTTCCTCTGCGTCCTCCACCTCTTCCCGAAGATGGGTTGCTTGAGTAGACCAGCAAGGAATGCGGTTCTTAGAGGATATTGCTCTCAGCAAGAGTATGTTGATCAAATCGTTGTGACGCTCTTTACAGGAATCCCTGCACAGCCAAATAGTTCCGACTGGTAACAGTCGCAGTTACGTAGTCGTTCTTTCACTGTTCTTCATTATTCTTCAAGCAATGCTTCATGCCCTTCAAGCAACATAGCGAAACGGTCACGCAGCAGGCGTTCGGCTCCATCACCCAGGTGTTGGATGACGTCTGCGGCAGATTGTTGCCGGGTTACCAGCCCCACCGCTTCGCCTGCATAGATATAGGCGAGATCGTAGTTCTTGCTGGCAATGGCCTCTGCAAGCTGTTGACGCGCTTCGTTGGCCTGTGGAAGCGCATCGATCTGGGAGTGCCACTGATCGGTAAAGCGATTGCGCAGTGCTCGACCGGGATACTGCGCAGGCCAGGCAAGTCCTTGCGCTACATCGAACGCGCGGGTGAGAATGGTGTCCGTTTCTCCAGCCTGCACGATACGTGCGCGGGCCTGCTCCGCGTTCTCACATTCAGGAGAGGCAAGCAATGCGGTTCCGACCCAGACTCCTTCGGCACCGGCAGCAAGGGCCGCAGCGACCCCTCGCGGAGATGCGATGCCGCCCGCAACGAGCACAGGCACCTGAACCGTGTCAAGCACGGCTTGCAGCAGTGGAAGGGTACTCACCTGACCCGTGACGTGTCCTCCGGCCTCCGTTCCCTGCACCACGATGAGATCGACTCCGTCGCGCGCTACCTGCATGGCATCAGTTCGTGTGTTGACTTGCGTGGCAAGCACAATGCCGTGCTGATGCAGCTTCTCCACATAGGGAGCGGGGGAACCAAACGAAAGGGAGATGAGAAAAGGGTTGGCCTCTATCGGCCGCCTCAAGCAGGTCAGGGCGCTTTTCAATGGCCCAGGCGTGCATCCCAATGCCAAAACGCAGTTGATCGGTTCCACGGGCAATGGCAGCTTCTCGCGCAAGGAAGTCGACCGACTCTGTACTGCCAATGCCGATCATGCCGAGTCCCCCAGCCTGGGAGACCGCATGGGCCAGCCGTCCTCGTCCGACATAGGCCATCGGAGCACCGATAATGGGATAGCGCAAGTGCCATGATGTTGTGAGATACGTATGAAGCATGGTACGATCCTTTGCTAGAACTTCGTTGATCTTTCTTTGAAATTATAGCATGTTGGCTCGTTTCCCCAGATAGCAATGGCTGTTCTCTCACGCCTCATTTTGCGTTAGTACTGCTTCTATAAGAAATTTCGTTATGGTGTAAAGAGGAGATACAATTATGACCGATGTGTTTCCAGGATCATGAGGTGAGCAACAAATAAGCTCTTAAATAAATCGCTGGGCAAAAATACTTGCCCAGCGACTTAAACAATTCCCTCGTTTCGCACTCCAGAAAATTTCATTACGGCACTTTGTCCACCGCCAGGGCAAGCCCAGCCCATACATTTCTTATAACGGCAGAGCTAACATGTACGGGCTGGGCTTGCCCCTGCCCTGCGCCTCCTCCTGCTCTGGCGGCAGAGTAATATGTACGGGCTGGGCTTGCCCCTGCCCTCCGAGATCGAGACGTGCCTCGTCAGCCCGTGACCACCTGTACCTGATCGGTGGACCCGCAAGTGGTCGAGACGAGCACCTGGCGCCCGGAGTTGCCATCGCGCACAGTATAGGCTACCGGTGAGCCGTTGAGCGATACACTCTTAATGTTGCTGCCAGCCGGTAAGGTTGCACCGACATGCAGCGTACAAGTGAGCCGGGATGTCATAGTGGTCGTCCAGTTGGTACCGCTGTGCGTGGCCGTGACGTCGATCGTGCCCGCGCCAACCCGGATGGCTGTTGCCGACACAGTTGACTGGCCAGACGGCACGCTCGGGAGCACCTCCAGTAGCCCGTTGCCGAGTTGGGGGTCAACCCCGAGCTGCTGGTGCACGACGGGCCACAGCACCCCATAGGTACCCCATGCCTGCTCAAGCGACGAGCGCTCGTTGAATGGCTGGCTAACGTTCGCGTTGAAGTCCGGTGATGGACCAATCTCCGGCATCGTGCCCGGCTGCTCTTCGACCGAGCCGAGTTGGAGCTGCGCAAGGGCGTCGGTGTAGCGCTGCTGGTCATTGGGACCGAGCAGGCCATAGTTGCCAAGCCCCACAGCCATCACCGCGGTGTTGAGAGTGTACGCCACCTGCGCCTTCGTCTTTGTATAGGTGCCGGGGTCGCACCCCGGGGCGCCCTCGACGTACATGCCATACTGCCCCGAGTAGCAGG
>DMFQ01000086.1:3193-3639 GCA_003450555.1 Ktedonobacter sp. | reverse complement strand
CGCTCCATGAGCGGCTGGTTGCCAGGATCATTGAGCGAGTCGGCGTACTGTGGAATGCTCGGCAGCCACCAGGCTCTCTGGAAAGCACGCTGCATCGCCGCGGCTTGCTTGATAGCCCAGTTCTCTGTTGACGCGTCATGCTTGCTCGCCGCCATATCAGCGAGGTCGAGCAGGCCGCGAATCGTGTAGGTTGCGACATCGACCGCTTCGGCTCCCAACACGCTAGACTCGACGTTGCCGTCCCCGTCTGGCCACAAATCGTCGTCGGACTTGGTCAGGTTGACCATGTACTGCATATTGCGCACGGTGAATGCGTACAGATCGTCGCGGAACTTTGAGTCACCCGTCCAGCGCCACACCATCGCCACCGCGTTCGGGAACTTGGCGGTTTCGTCGATGTCACCCTTCTCGTCGTTCAACCCGAAGTATACCGAGCCGTCGGTGAC
>DMFQ01000086.1:2455-3105 GCA_003450555.1 Ktedonobacter sp. | reverse complement strand
CGGAGTCCATCCTCGGCGGTGGTAAACTGCCCGGCGGCAAGCAGGGCGAACATCGTGTACTCCTGGTCGGTCGCGAACATCCACGGGTAGTCCGGGAAGCCAGCGCCCTCGAACCTGATACTCGGTAAGGATCCAACCGGTGCGGGATAGACAGTGCCTTGCTCGGTTGGGCGAATGTTCACATTGTCGGCCTGTTGTGTGAGGTCAGCCATGTTCTGCTTGCTCCAGGTGACCGCGGCAGCGAGCATCGGATCGCTCGGCAACGATACCTGGGTCTGGCTGTCCAGCGCGAGGCGCGAGGCGACCTTGGTCTGTAACTCGCCGGCCTGGGTTCGCACTCGCCGCCTGGAACTCTGACTGGGCCGCGGAAAGCCCCTGGTCTGAGCCGGCCACTGTGAACCAGACAGTCATGCTGGTATTGGCGTGCGGCTTAAGCGTGTAGGTCAACTCGCCGCCCGCACCCTTGCCAAAGCCCGTGTCGTCACACCGGAACAGGTCATTTCCCGATGCCGGGCAGATCACGGGGGGGTCCTGTGGGCCGCGGAACGCGCTGCCGGTCGTCCCAGAAGCAGGGGTGAGCCCGGTCGCACCGACGATGGCCGCCCAGTCGTGGGGCGTGGCGTTGGGGACCGGCGGCGTCCCGACCTCGC
>DMFQ01000086.1:0-2370 GCA_003450555.1 Ktedonobacter sp. | reverse complement strand
TGGGCGTCGTGAAGCCCCACGGGTACGCGCCCATAAGTTCGGAATGAGCGTCGACGTTGAGCTGGAACGGCGCGGAGCTAGACGCGGTAAGTGTAAGCCCGAACTCGACGGCGTGCCGCCCGTCGGGGGCGAAGTCGGTGCGGGTGACCTGCACGCCTCCGGTCGTTGGCAGCGCCATCTGCGCGTAGCCGAAGCCCGAGGTGAAGTTTGTCGCTGGCCCGATCCACTGGCCGTTGATGCCGAACCAGATGCCGTCGAGCAGCTTGATTGGAGGGGTCCAGATGCCACCCATCTCACCGCGGGTGTGAAAGCCCATGGCCGGATAGCGGCCGTCTTCGCTGCCGAGATCGTAGGCGCGGTCGCCAGCGGCGACGTAGCGCCGATTGGTGAGATTGCTCGAGACTGAGAGTGTGGGACTCAGGCTCGCAGCGCCTGAGTGAACATCCGACCGTGCCTGGGCTGCGCTTGCTGGCACGGCCAGGAGCATGACCATCATACACAGAAGCACCGGCAAAAGCCGCCTGGTGAATTTCTCGCCAGATATCATATCTCGCTTCTCCTTATTGCAGTTGAAAATAGCTTGAAGAATATACGTTGGCCTTCTGTTTGCTTGACAGGTTTTCTGCGGCACCTCCTTCCTAATATCCCCCTACCTATAAGCACGGAACAAACAGAGCTTTAGATGCAAAAACTTCAAAATACTTAGATGGCTTACGTTGGGGGAGCGGAAGAGGTCTGGGAAGCTCCATGCTCATTCAATTAAAGAAACACTGTTATGAAGCGGGCTGGAAGCCTATCTGTTCATGTGTCGCTGACAATCCTGCTTCAAAGAAAGCCATAGAGAAAGCGGGTTTTATTAGTGAGCCATCCTTCACATAGCGTCGTAAGATACCCGGATTGTCCCCATAGTGTAAGTAGTTCTCTGCCATTGCACGCCTCACTCCCGTTTGTCTGGCACATGCTCTATCAAATCGGCTACTGAGACGTCGAGAACCCGCGCAATCTTATCCAACGTTTCCACGTTGGCACCGCCATCGGGACGCCTCCATAGTCGCTTAATCGTTGTAAATGAGACATCCGATGCCCTTGATAAACTGGACATGTTGTAGCCCTTTGCCTCTGCTACTTCCTTGACACGCAAACGTACCATTGCTTCACTCTCGGCTTTTTCAGCGATTGTAGCAAACCTTTCCGCTTGACAACATTAAGTAAAAAAGCTTAGAATAAAATGCTTAGTCATTATAACTTAATCTATTTTAACCTATCGACAAGTAAAGGGATTGATGCAAATCACAAAAGGAGCGGTTTGAGCATGGAGAAGTTTTGCGGCCGCTCTAAAGAGATTGAACCAGGGGTTATTATCACCTACACACTTAGGCCAGATCAGCGACCACGTCATCCAGAAAAGGGGTGGCGCGGGAAAGTCCTGCACTATGATAGAGTTTTCCATAGAACAATGGTTGAGTCACTTGAAGAAGGATACGATGGCTGTGAAGATGAGGTATGGTTTGAGCAGATCACCCAAGGTTGAAAAGCCGTTTGACATAGTATCTACTCTGGCAGAGTAGTATCCGGAGATAAACAGCCTGATCAGCATTGACATCCTGTGAGTAATAGAAGAGAATTGGTACGATAATATATGACGTTCAAACAGAGAAAACCATACCATGAAGAGGAGTGTAAATGACTGCGTTTATGTCACTGATTCGCGGCATCAATGTTGGAGGTCACCGTCAGATAAGAATGAATGAACTCAAAGAGTTGCATGAATCTCTGGGATTAAGAGATGTCTTAACCTATATACAGAGCGGGAACGTTGTATTTACAAGTGATGACGCAGACGTGGCACGACTCCAGAGGCACATTGAGGATGGCTTTGAAAAAAAATTTGACTTTCACGCGGAAGTCATCGTTCGTACTTCAGTCGAGTTACGAAATATCATTGAGAACAACCCGTTTCATGGCCAACCAGGCAAAGAGTCAAAATGGGTTGTCGTGATGTTTCTGGCAGCGTCCCCCGACGACACAGCACAGGAAGATCTTCTCAAGGCGTATGGTGGTCCCGAGGAAATCTTCATCATCGGCCAAGAAGTGTATATCTATTATCCGAACGGCATTGGACGCTCAAAACTTACTGGTAGTTTGATTGAGAAAAAGCTGAAAACAGTTGGAACTGCAAGAAATTGGAATACCATTCTCAAATTGCAGGAACTGATGCAACGCTAAGTTCAGTCGGTTCATGACGTTATCATTGCCAGGACGATCTCTAGCGCTTCTGGAATGAGTTCTGGAGGCAAATAGCGAACGAGGACGGTTGGCACTTTGGCCTTGTCACGTGCGCCATACCTTCCTTCTATGATCTCTAGAGCC
>DMFQ01000111.1 GCA_003450555.1 Ktedonobacter sp. | reverse complement strand
CCGGTGGATTGTCTAGCAATTGCTCAAGGGTTTTCATGCCATCGGCAGCCTCTCTGACCAGGTACCCTGCATATGCGAGTGATTGGCGGAGTGACTTGCGTATATACACGGAATCGTCAGCAATCAAGATGGAGTGCCGGGTTTGCGCGGGATACTGATCATGGATGTTCCCCTTGCGTACCGCCGCGACCTTGATGGTGCTCTCCTGCAATTCATAGTGGTTTATCAGTTCGGGTAGATCGACAATGAGCAGAATAGTGCTCCGGCCATCGATCGCAATGCCTATGATGCCTGGTCGCCGCAAGTGAGGAGCGAGTGGCTTTACCACCAGCTTGACCTCTTCCACAATTTCGTCGACCTGTACCGCCATGGGCCGCGTCTCGCTTGCAAGTATGAGCACGGGCCGAACGCTTGCGACGGTGGTTTGCTCTACTGGAAAGCCAAGGAGACTATGGAGCGTATAGAGTGGCTCTGAGCGCACCTGTTTGCCATTATCGATGCGCTGCACCTGTGAAATAGGCACGACGACACGGTAGCTTCCCGTTCTGACGAGAAAGCCCTGTAGCGCTCCCTGCGAACGCGGTAGACGGAGGTGGAAGCTGAAGCCTCCCAGGCTATTGCGGCGCGCTGTGATACTCCCATTCAGACGCCGGATAGCCTCCTGTACCTCATTCAAGGCACGTCCTCCTACCATCATCGAGAAGCCTATCTCAATGGTGACTTCATTGCCAACTGCCAGCGCGTAGAGCCAGGTGCGGCTAACCGCATTTTTGTTCTCAGCACCGTCATTGTCGTCTTTCGCTGCCGGTGCAGGGGAGCTTTGTGCCGTACAGGTGCGCACGAGTTGCAAGAGCGGAGGCTGTAGCTCCTCCAGTATATCCTGGTCAATTTCCGTCTCAGCTCCCTCTACATCAAAGAGAACGCGCTGCTGCTGTGCTAGCGGACTCATCATTATAGCGTGCTCGATACGCGTAAGCAGGGCGCCGATCGGCGTCAGCCTGAGCAAGAGGGTATCGTTGCGTACATTGGTGGCCTGGTCGATGTGTTGCCGTGTAAGACGGCTGAGCCGCGCAATGGTAGTGCGCAATTGCGCGGAGGCAGTGGCTACATCGGCGATAGCCTCGCCAAGCGAATGTGCCAGTACGTCACTCTCCGTAAAACGATCAATTTCCAGTGCATCCCATTGCAGCGCATCGGACTTGGGGAGCTGTGCCTGGTATTTGCTTTTACGCTGATGGAAATGACCTGTACGTTGTGCCGACTCATCCAGGATACGCGCAACCAGTGACGACGAGGGCCGTTCATTGTTCGCAATCTGTCCTGCCAAAGTGAAATTTTTTGCTGTGAGTTGCGCAGTTACTATTGTCTCCAGGTGTTGCAAGCGTGCCTGCGCGATATGTAATTCTTGCAGCGCTTTTTCAACCTCTGCCTGTGCGCTCTCCAGCGGACTGCTAAGCTCCGCCAATTGTTCCGTGTGTTGTACAAGTTGATCGAAGTGGTGGACATCGACGCGCACAAAAGACGTAGCATGCTGCTCCTCTGAAGCAGTGAGGACAGGGCTGGCCTCTACTATAGCATTGATGGGCGAGAGTTCTTCTTCGACGTGTGGAGAAGAGCTTTGTTTTGCAGTCAGCCTATCGGCTATGTCTATGTTGAGCGCTTTATACTCCGCCTCAAGTTCAGCAAGGGGACTGCTACTCTCCTCACCATAAGTGACAAAACTGTTCAGTGTCCTCTCAAACGCGTGTGTTGTTTGGCCAAGCGCATTCAACCCTATAAAAGGCACAATTGTCCCTTTGTTGAGCAGCTTGACCAATTCTTCTATGGAGAGGGCAATGGTTGACATTGTCATACAACCGACCGCGCCAGTCGTTCCTTTCAACTTATGGGCAGTGCGCTGTATTGTTTGCAAGCGAGCAGTATCCAGGCTGTCATCCGGTTCGAGTTGCTGCACTGTTCGTCGTATCGTGGTTATATCTTCTTCAGCTTCTGCGACAAAGAGGGCGAGCATCTCCTCTGGCCCGAAGAACTCGGTATTCAGCTCCTCTGCGGTGGATGGTCGGGCGGATGTATCATCTTGAGCGCTTGCACCCTCCCAATGCTCCAGATTCATTTCATCGAATGCCCGGAGTATTGCCAGGTCTTCGGCGGAGAGGTTGTCCTGGTTGAATGTTTCATCCATTGGCGGCTGCTATCTCTATGTGCCGCGTGACAGCAGCAAGCAATACTGGTACATCTAAAACGAGCGCCCCCTGTTGTATACCCTTGACATAGGCTGCCCGATCAGGGGCATAGTTCGTAAAGCCGTGAGCCACGTTCCCCGCGCTCTGGGTGAAGTTGTCTGAGTTGGGGGGAGTATCCTCTAGCTCTTGCTGCATAGGTATCGTTTGTCCAATAGATGGCACGAGCAGACCGATTGGTAGTCCAGCGTGGTTCGCTACGAGCAGGATGCCGTTCGACAGATCAAGCGTGTGATTGGAGAGGAAGAGCGAGAGATCGATCACCGCGATTGCTTCGCCGCGCCAGGCCACGAGTCCGGGCATCCATTCAGGAGTAGCAGGCAGCAACGTGAGGTGATGAGGAGGTAACACAACCTCGTTCAGAGCTGTGAGAGGAATGAGGCACGTTCCCTGAGCCAGGATACATGCGAGATATTCTTCGGACTGTGCCGAGGCGGGAGCCTGTTGTGCCAGCCGACGTGCATACTCCCAAAATTCCTCATCATCTAACTGCTCAAGGTTCTGTAAATGCGTCGCGTCTAAATATGTAGCACTAACCGTGGGGCGCTCGTTCATCTAATCTTCGTTAGATACCTCTTCCTGCCTGCCTACTTGCTTGTCTCGCTTTACATGAAGGTCGGAGCTCCCAGATGTGAGTGCAGGACAGAAATAACATCCTGGGTTTTGAATGGCTTCGTAATATAGTCTTTGGCACCTGCTAGACGGCCTTTGAGGCGGTCTATCACTCTATCGCGGCTTGTGAGCATAACGATGACGGTATTATTGAATTGGGGTTTTGTTTTCAGGCGCCGCGCGAACTCGTACCCATCCATCTTGGGAAGACCGATATCAAGTATCACCAGGTCAGGTACGCGTTTCATGCGCTGTTCGGTAATTGCTCGCAAAGCCTCAATGCCATCGGCATAACTGACGGATTCAAAGCCCTCACGTCTCAGGCTGGTTTCAATGATCTTACGAACGGTGAGTGAATCGTCAACGATCATGACCAGTTTATTCATAGTACCTTCCTCTTTCTCGTGCCTCTCTTTCAATAGTACCATAGAAGATGCCACAAGTGCAACATGTTTGATATAAAGATATTCTTAAATTTATCATTTGTTATTATAAATGTTTACATGTTACGTACGAGGCAACTCTTTTAAGAACTTTTCCAA
>DMFQ01000193.1:745-5758 GCA_003450555.1 Ktedonobacter sp. | reverse complement strand
TAGCATAATTCAAGGTGAGGCGGGGATACAAGTCAACAATATGGGGCGAGCTTGCTGCAGTCAGGGCAATAGGTTCTAAATTGGTGCTACTATATAGGAAAAAGTCTCCTCACTTCATCCAATGGTGGGATCTATACACACGAACGAAAGAGCTTCACAATGGCAGGCATTTCCCAGCAATTACACAACGACAAAACACAACTGGCTGGAGAACCGGCGGCACGCCCCCCCATAGATATCAAAAAGGTTGGCCCCTGGATTCTGCTGGCAACGATCCTTGGCTCAAGCATGGTCTTTATCGATAGCAGCGTTGTCAATGTAGCGTTGCCCAGGCTACAGACCGACCTGAATGCGACTGCTACCCAGGTTCAATGGGTTGTGGAAGCATACGCGCTCTTCCTCTCAGCCCTCATCCTCGTAGGCGGCTCGCTGGGTGATTCGTTTGGTCGCAAACGCATCTTTGCCATCGGTATCGCACTTTTTGCCGCGGCATCCATCGGCTGCGGTTTTTCACAGAATGTCACCCAACTGATCGTGACTCGCGCCCTGCAAGGGGTGGGAGGCGCCATGTTGACCCCCGGCAGCCTCTCCATTATTCGCGCAGCGTTTCCCGCTCATCAGCGCGGACGGGCTATCGGCATGTGGTCTGGTTTCTCTGCCATCACCACTGTATTAGGCCCACTCCTGGGCGGCTGGCTGGTGCAATACGCCACCTGGCGCTGGATCTTCTTCATCAATATCCCCCTCGCAATCATAGTGCTAATCGTCTTATATTGGCGCGTTCCTGAGAGCCGCAACGCCCGTGCTAAAATGTACGGGCAGGGCTTGCCCCTGCCCTGCAACCACTCCCACAGCATAATCAAGCCATCCCTCCCCTTAGACTGGCTCGGAGCGCTACTTGCCACTATTGGCTTAGGCTCTCTTGTCTATGGCCTGATCGAATCGAATAACCTGGGCCTATCACATCCTCTAGTGCTTTGCATGGTAGCGCTAGGCATTACAGCCCTCGTAGCGTTTATCTTCGTGGAGAGTCGCCTCCGCGCACCGATGATGCCGCTGCTACTCTTCCATTCGCGCACATTTTCGGGCACGAATCTGCTGACGCTTATGCTCTACGCGGCCCTCGGCGGCACCCTGTTCTTTCTTCCCTTTAATTTGATACTCGTCCAGGGCTATTCACCAACCGCGGCGGGAGCGGCGTTCTTGCCCTTTACTTTACTACTGTTTGGCCTCTCGCGCTGGTCAGGTGGATTGGTGAACCGGTATGGCGCAAAACTGCCGCTCGTTATCGGCCCCTTGATCGCCGCCGTGGGTTTCTTCCTTTTCTCGCTGCCCGGCATCGGTGGCAGTTACTGGACAACCTTTTTCCCGGCGGTGGTGGTCTTAGGTATCGGTATGGCCACCACCATTGCGCCTTTGACGACCACCGTGTTGGGAGCGGTTGATGATCGTTACGCGGGTATCGCCTCGGGTATCAATAACGCGGTGGCGCGGGTGGCGGGTCTGCTGGCCATCGCAGTGCTCAGCATTTTTGTCCTGCACGCTTTTAATAGCAGCCTCGACAGCCGCCTGAACGCGTTGCATGTTTCGCCAGGAGTACGACAATTGCTGGAAGCCCAAAGAAACAAGCTCGCTGGCGCACAGGTACCGGCAGCAGCCCATGGAACACTACATGCAGCAATGCAGCACGCTATTGCCGCGGCATTTGTAGACAGTTTCCACCTGGCTATGTGGATTGGGGTTGGCCTCGCCCTGACAAGCGCCCTATGCGCCTTCTTACTGGTTGAAGGGAAACCAACCCCAAAAACCAGTAATCCAACACCTTTTTGATAATGGGAGAGCCCAGCGTATATAGTAGGGACGACCCTTGCGCTCGTCCTGGCTTCCTTGCACTCGTCCAGTGCTCTCATCCTGGCTCCTTGCGCTCCTCCTGCCTACACCCTTTCGATATCAAGAGCCGCCAAATACTGGCATTCAATATATGCCTGGTTGGCCCCGGCTGAATTGAGGGCGGAGGTAGGCCCTTCATTGGGAGGGATAGTGCGCCCCGTATAGGCATCTCCCGCCGACTGCTTCAAGAGCAGTGCCGCATTCAAGACGGCCGGATCGCCGAGGTTGGTGGCTTTGAGGATCTGCACATCGTAGCTGCGCATTTGTTGTAGCCAGCCCTTCAAGTCTACCAGCGCATTGCTCACATTCTGCGCGTGCTGGTGCAGAGCGGAAGTATCTCCCGCGGACATGAGTATCTTGTTCACCTGCACAGCCAACGTGTCGATGTAGCCCGCCTGCGTTGGTGAGGAAAGGAGACCAACAGGCAAAGAGAGCATATCGGGGAGAGAGGCTGGTAAGTCCCCGCTGCTTCTAGCAAATTGCGAACCATCGATCAGTTCGATGATACGGGTCGCCTGACGTTGAGCCAGTGGGTAGCCCTGCTGCACCTGTATGCTGTCTACCACGCTCACTGCCTTATCATCGATCCCTTTAATGGAGTCGAAGAGTCCGGCGATGAGGCTCGAATGAGCAGGATAGCCAGGCAGTGCATACAATATGTGTTGGATATATTGGAAGGAAGCGCCTGGTAGCCCGGCCTGGTAGACCTTCGTGTTGAGCGAGGGGGAGGCGGGTATCGAAGCTCCATTGTTTTCTTGCGTCACAAAGACTCCACGAATGAGCGACAGCAGGTTGCTGTGATGTGCGTTTCCTGGATAGAGCAACGTCGCGGAGCCATTCTGCACAGCAAGTTGTCCCAGGGGGATAGTTTGCCCAGAGGCACCCTGGAACCACGCAACATACTGTTTTCCCTGCGGCGGGTCTGGAATATTTTGCATTTCTATGCGCAATATTGTCGTTCTTCCCCAGTGCATCATCCTGGAAGAAGACATGCCCAACGACCCCATTCGCTGAAGTGTCTGGAGCAGAGCGGAATAAGAGGCTGGCTCCCAGCGCACTGACGACGACCAGGAGAAGCAGCAGGCCGATGATTGCCAGCTGAACTGGCGATAAGAAATTTTTGGAGCGCAGCTTCAAATCGGACTCCAGTGCTCCCGATATTGCTGAAGATACTACAGAGGTAGCGGGAAGCTTCATCGAGGGTGTAGGTATTACCGGTGTGACGAGCCTGCCGCTGGTCTGTGTTTGCGGCTGAGTTAAGGCAGAACTATGCACAGTTGCGCTTCCCCCGGATGTTGATGGAGTAATCAGATTCGCCTGCGGGGGGATCGGTGTTGGGCGAGTGTTTCCTCCCACTTCACGCCTGACAATGTTTTCCTGTCCTGGCATCGCCACGTGCCTGGATGAGGTACTTGAGAAAGGTTGCGACACGCCCAGGATCGATGTCATGCCATTGGTCGCCTGTTGCGGTTTCGTTGTGGGCGCCGTAGGTACACGCCAGGGTCCACTGGCCGCCAGAGGTCCACTGTTGGTAGAGAAAAACGGTTCCTCAGTCGCACCCTGATCCTGCTTTTTATTCAATGCCATTTGTGGTAATTGCTCTATGGAGCAAGCTATGGCTATGGCTTCTGCCAGCAGAGAGGCTGTGGCATAGCGAGATTTTGGATCTTTCGCCATCGCGCGCAGGATCACTTCAGAGAGTGACAGGGGTATATTAGGGTTAATAAGCATGGGAGAAGTGGGTAGTGTGTTGATGTGATGCTTCATGATAACTACGTTGCTCTCACCATGAAAGGGCTGCACACCGGTACATATTTCGTAGAGGATTACTCCTAACGAATAGATATCACTACGTGGATTCGCCTCCTCACTCTCTCCACCTTTCGCCTGTTCTGGAGAAATATAGAGGGCTGAGGCATTATTCTTGTTTCCCGGGAGATTGGCGCTGCCGAAATCGGTGAGCAACGGTTCACCTCCGGGTAAATGGCTAGTATTTTTTACGTCCAGCAGAATGTTTTCCGGCTTGATGTTGTTATGAACGATGTGTCGTTCGTGCGCATAATCGATGGCGGCACCTACGTGCGTAAAGAGGGTGACTATCTCGGAGACAGGCGGAAACATCCCCATGTGCGAGGTGCGCTGAATGCTCTTTGCGAGCGTAGTCTGTCCCTCGATATAGTCCATGACTATATAGGGGGTAGTCTCATTACTGGATTCCGATGGGCGTGAAACATTGGCTTCGTGTACCTGTACGATGTTGGGATGGTGCAGGTCTGCAATGGGCTGCCATTCTTTCATGAAGAGAGTGATGAAATTGGGGTCATTCTGTAGCAGGTCGGGATGGAGTAATTTGATGGCAACCTCTTGCCGAGATTGTAGATCAATTCCCTTCCAGACTTCACCTATGCTCCCATGACCAAGCAGTTTCTGCAACTCGTATTTTTCCAGGCGCCGTGGGGTCGCGTTCATAGTTTTTTCCCTTAACCGTAACAGAATCAACTAGACGTCTAAATGCTCCCACTATTACCATACACTTTTTTAGACACGTGTTCAAGCTCATCAGACTTTTTTCCTATCGTGCCGCTATTTATAACGGCTTCGCAACAACCAGACTATCAGGATACCCTATTTTCAGCTATAATAAAGGCTGCTCGGAAATAGTAAAGGGGAAACAGGTGCGCTTCGGTCTGCAAGATATCAAAAAACAGGTCCATCGACGAGGTGGAGAACTATATGTAGGGCTGCACTTTCTTCGTCCAGGTGAACTGCAGCCAGAAATAGAGCGGCTGATTGCCTATCATGAACGCTTGATGGGGCAGCCACGGCGGCAATTCTCCATCGACGACGCTCGTGCCTGCATAGGCGATTATCGCCTCGCACACTGTCTCATAAACACACTGAGCGCCTGGTACCGTTGGCAGCAGCCCTCCTGGTCAGATGTGCTCCAAAGTATAGGTGGCAATACCCAGGAACTTCTCGCAGAAGCAGGCATCACATCTCCCGTCTACCTGCGTCTTGCCCTCTATAATTACGTCAACGACCACCACCACGGCTTCCTCAACACCCAGGCCCGCAACGAAGCCCTACAGAGCTTCGCAGCAGCTAAAATGTACGGGCAGGGCT
>DMFQ01000193.1:0-618 GCA_003450555.1 Ktedonobacter sp. | reverse complement strand
ACCTTACGCCCATGCCAGATGCGAAGAGCTTGCCCTCCACCCGCCAGAGCCCCGAATGCCGAAGCGAAAAAAGAGTCCCTGCCCTCGCCAATACAAAACCTGGAATACCTCCTGGCATTAGACAGCGACGACGAAGAGATCCTCGTACGCGATACACCACGTCCACCTGGCGTTCAAGATGTCGCAACACTATATAACCAGTGGGCCTTTGAGTCCGCCCTCTTCAATGCCTCGAGCGTGCACTTTGTCATCGACTGTAACGCTTTTGAACGCTCAAATAGTGGAACGAACCTCCCTGTTGGCGCAGCTAGCCAGCTCGGCACAGGTATTGGCACGGTCGTCAAACGTCTCTGTTACATGGCGCGCCTGCTCGGCGTCTACTACGATCTCAATTATGAGGCTCCCACCTCTAATTCGGCAGCGCTGCTGCACCTCACGCTCTATGGACCACAGGAGATGACGGGTGCGCCGCAGCAGTACGGGGTACGTTTATCCAGGCTCTGTCGCCTGCTCTTAGGCTATGGCATCTCTTCGCGCCGGAAAAGCAGTAGTACCTTGACCAACGCTATCGTCGAGGCAAAGGCAACCGTGCATTTCCTGCAACGCTCCTATTGCTTT
>DMFQ01000273.1:506-6301 GCA_003450555.1 Ktedonobacter sp. | reverse complement strand
AGCATTTCGGCAGCAAGCCTACAACTGTATGGAGCGGAGAGGCGATGCGCTGTTTAATCTGTGCGATGGATTGCTGAGCGAACCACAAGCGCGCTCGCTGCCTGAATTGTCGCATTCGCCGTTTTTTGAACGCCAATGGTCCAGTGTCTATGCGGCGCTGGCCGATGGACAGATCAACATTGAAGAGCTGCGAGCGCTGTGCGTGCGTAGTCTGCTGGCCGACCTGCCGCCGGACGCACCTGTCTGGATCGCGGTAGACGCGACCTCGGTGGAGCGTCGGGAAGCCAACACCAGTGAGGATCGCGGCGTCATTCATGTCTCGAACCTGCCGCTGGCCGACAAACCCATCAGTATTGGGTGGTCGTTCTCGGTGGTGGGGCTGCTGCCGGACACGCCAAGCAGTTGGACGCCGCTGTTGGAAATCCAACGGATCAGTAGCGAAGAAACAGCCATTGGGGTAGCCATCGAGCAACTGCGGCTGCTCAAACCGCTGCTGGGAACGCGACGGGTGATCATCCTGGCGGATCGCTGGTATGCAACGCCTGAGATGCTGCGGGCTTGCCGAGAACTGGGATACAGCGTCCTGATCCGTCTGAAAAGCAATCGCAAGCTCTACCGAGTACCAGTGCGCATTCACAAGCGGGGTGCTCCACCCAAGGACGGTCCACTCTTGCAAGGAACACGCCCAGAGACGCAGACCGAGCCGCAAACCGTTTGGCAGGGAACAGATGCGGTAGGTCGGCTGACGAAGATCAGCCGCTGGGATGAGGTGCATTTCCAGCAGGATCGAGATCTCATGCTGAGCGTGATCCGGGTCGAGCGCACCTCGGCTCGCGACACCAAGCGCGATCCCCGCGTGAGTTGGTTTCTCACGCTCGATGATCTGCTCCCGTTGGAGCAGGTTCCTGCCAAATAGGGCTTGCGCTTCTCGGAAGAGCATGTGTTCCGCTTTTTGAAGCAGGATTTGCTCTGGACGAACGCACATGTGCGCACTCCGGCCCAATTTTTGCTCTGGAGTTGGATGGTGGCCCTGGCCTTCACTCAGTTGTCTCTGGCACGCGAGTTGGGACGGCACGCGCTGTTGCCGTGGGAGGCCAAGGGGCGTCCGGTCTCCCCACGGCAGGTTCGTCGGGTGATGCCTACCCTTTTGTTGCAGCTTGGCACACCGACCCGTCCGTGCCAACCACGCGGAAAAGCGCTCGGACGTGCCAAAGGCTTCCACCCGAAGTCGGCACAGCGTCATCCTATCGTGTATAAAACGAGGAACAAGCAGGAAACGAGCAAAACGGCGCCTTCGACCTGAGTTTTCTTGGCTCGTGCAGCTCATTTGAACTCATCTTTCTTTGTTCTGAACCATGCATTGGATGGTTCAGCTAGGGTCGTCTTTGTCTAAACGTCAATTACAAGTTAAATAACTATATCACACCACAGGCATACATATGATTATGAAAGGCACTGCCTGCCGCTTAAATAATCCTTGAGCATATCCTCACAGTCAAAGGCAAGACGTCCAAAAACCTCTCCAGGATCGCGCCAGCACAATTTTCCTTCACCCGAATCCTGTGCCGACCCACCTATGATAGCGCCTTTATAGGCGATAGACGCGGCACGAAAACGAGGATCGCGCTCAAGGCCGGAATAAACCCCTACCAGGGCATGCATCGCGACGATGTAGCCAGTCTCTTCGCGAACCTCGCGCAAGATGCACTGTTCTACCGTCTCTTTATAGCGTACAATCCCCCCGGGAATGGTATAACCCATGCCATCTGAGCGGTCAATCAAGAGTACCTTTCCGTCTTGCTCGATAATAATACACGCGCTGAGTATAGGTGAGATCTGCCCCAACGTGAGAAGAGCAATGATTCGAAAAATAAGTCCTGCCAGTACCCCTTTAATCTTCTCTTTCATTGTTGAAGATATCTCCCTTCACTGTTTCAGCTTCCTCCTGATTTACTGGAGCCTCTTCCTGGTTCTCCGCGGGCGCCTGCCGCGCTGCTGTCGTTCTATTTGTTTCGATGATTGTCGTCACCTGTTTGGCTATGCATATAAAAGCTGTTGTTACGGGTGACTCCGGCTTACTGACGACGACGGGCTGTCCCCGGTCGCCACTTTCTGCCGCGGCAGGATCCAGGGGAATACTTCCCAACAGAAGCAGGTCGTCGAGCTGCGCTCGCGCTTCACGGCTGCGTGGAAAAATCTCAACACGTTCGCCACAATGCGGACACAAAAAACCATCCATGTTCTGGACGACTCCAAGAACCGGCACATCTACGTCACGAAACATCGCCAGCGCTTTCGAGGTATCGATACGCGCAATATCCTGCGGAGTTGTTACCAGCAAAGCCCCATCGAGCTGCAATTCGCGGCAAAGAGTGGCCTGCGGTTCACCGTTACCCGGAGGCAAATCGACAATCAAATAGTCCAGTTCACCCCAGTCCACGGAGTAGAGGAGTTGACGAATGAAGGCCCCCAGGACATCCGGCATGGGAGCCACAGCCTGTTCTTCACCAATGAAGAAGCCAACCGACATGATTTTGATGCCGTAACGCAGCAAGGGTTTGAGCATCTGCTCGGGAGCTAATTTGCCACGGTGGGCCAGCGGCAAGGTTACTTCCGAGCCCTGTCCTGCCTTTTTCTTGCGTACGCCAAGCATCATAGGTATGCTAGGGCCATAGGCATCGCCGTCGAGCAGGCCAACACTGGCACCCTGTCTGGCCAGGGCTACTGCAAGGTTAACGCTGACTGTAGACTTCCCTACTCCGCCTTTGCCGCTCCCAACAACAAGCAGTGTCCGAATGTTTTCAATTCGTGCTCGTCGTGCCCGTTTATGCAATTGCAATGAGTTCATCTCCAA
Source organism: Ktedonobacter sp. (assembly GCA_003450555.1). GTDB lineage: Bacteria > Chloroflexota > Ktedonobacteria > Ktedonobacterales > Ktedonobacteraceae > UBA11361. Next base: position 3,447 of record DMFQ01000273.1, on the reverse strand, counting down.
ACTACTACTATCAGTTTCCATCTTGTTCGCTAGTATATTCAGAAACACGGCTTTTAGCAAGGCAGGCCTGATATATGGTTCAGCTCATATAAGTGGCGCATGTAGTGTAAGATGTTAATGCACAAATATTCGATATCGTCTGATACTATTTTCAGGAGCAACCACATGTACCGCCTACTTGCCATTGACCTGGATGGCACACTTCTCACCCCCTCTCCTCATAAGCTGATTACGCCTCGAACCTACAAAGCGCTACACAAGGCAGTGGAGAACGGCATGGCCATCGTTATTGCAACGGGACAGATGTTACAAGTTCTACGCGCCGTCTGTGCCGGTCTACCGTTGACAGCCCCACAAATTATCGAAAATGGGGCGCTAGTCGTAGATATACTCAGCGGGGTGGTGCTCCATGAAAAGCTGATGCCTGTTGAGCATATCTTACCAACACTTGAGACCTTGCGAACCTTTGGTTTTTTTCGAGCCTACCATACCTATGAGCGTGTCTATGTCGACTACAATACACCGCGGTCGCGCACCTGGTATAGGCCTCCTGTGCCTCCTGCAGTAGAAGTTGAAGACGTGGCGAGCCTGTACCCTCAAACGTGTATTAAAATCGTTGGCATTGGCGAAGAGAATACCCTACGAGAGAAGCGCGAAGAACTTGAGTGCATCTTCAAGGGAAAACTCTATGTGACCCAATCCTCCTTTGATCTCCTGGAGTTTCTCCACCCTGAAGCATCAAAGGTCAATGCATTGAAGGCTATCGCGGCGGATTTAGGCATTGCACCAGAAGAGATTGTGGCCATTGGCGATAACCACAACGACATCGGCATGATTCGTTTCGCGGGACTTGGGGTCGCAATGGGTAACGCACACGATGAGGTGAAAGCCGCCGCGGATTATGTGACACTGAGCAACACCGAGGATGGCGTGGCAGCGGTGATTGAAGAGTTATTAAACAGGTAAACTCCTGTAAAATTTTTCGGGTCTTCCACGTGCTACTTTAAGACATGCTTTTGCTGATTGTTCCGCGTAGTTGAGGAGTTGTATTTTATGTCAACTTCTAAGGTTGCGATTGTTATACCTGCCTTGAATGAAGAAGCAGCGATCCGCCAGTTATTGCCAGAAATTGCCCCTGATCTCGCGACATGGATTATTGTGGCCGACAACGGGAGTACCGATGGCACGGCTCTGGCCGCTCGCTCACTTGGTGCGCTAGTCGCCAGTGAGCCAATACGAGGCTATGGACGCAACTGCCTGGTAGGCTTCAAAATGGCTTGCGATCTGGGTGCTGACATCGTTGTCTTCATGGATGGTGATGGCAGCGATGATCCCGCCGATCTCCCTATGATGCTGGCCCCCATTACCGAAGGCAGCATGGACCTTGTTATTGGCTCGCGTGCCAGTGAACGCTCTGAACGAGGAGCAGTTCCACCGCAGGCACGGCTGGGCAACTGGCTTGTCAGTCATTTGATCCGATTACTGTATGGCGTGCGTCTCTCTGATATAGGATCGTTTCGTGTCTTGCGCTGTTCAGCACTTATGGCGCTGGAAATGAGCGAAATGACTTTTGGCTGGCCAGTCGAGATGATAGTGAAGGCTGCTAAAGCGCACTATCGCATTGTTGAATTGCCTATTCATTATCGCCGTCGCAGCCACGGTCGTTCCAAAGTTGCTGGTACGATAGCAGGCAGCATCAAGGCAGCTTATTTTATGTTGCGCACGACGTTGCGCTATGCTGGAGCTAGAGGTGAAACACATGCCTGATACCGCACTTGTCATCATGGCACGTTACCCTGAGGCTGGAAAGACCAAAACACGCCTGGCTCATACAATTGGTCATGACAAGGCTGCTGATCTCTACCAGGCTTTTCTCACCGACCTTGCTCAGCGCTTCGCTGGTGGAGTATGCCAGCTTCACTGGACGTATTCACCACCTGAGAAGGACTTCGCCGCCTTTGTAAATACGCTCATCTCTGCACGAGCCCATGCTATGCGCTGCTTCCCCCAGAAAGGAGCAGACCTGGGCGCGCGCCTGCATGCTGCTTTTCAATGGACCCAAGAACGGGATTTCCAGCACACGGTTCTCATTGGCTCGGATTCGCCACACATCAGCCTGGAGACAATTGACAGGGCACGGGCGGCGCTGGCCGATGCAGACGTTGTCCTGGGCCCTGCCGAAGACGGCGGCTACTATCTCGTTGCGATGCGCAAGCCGCATGATGTCTTTAGCGGCATTCCTATGAGCACCTGTGCGGTGATCCAGATGACGATCGAACTGGCGAAGAGCCAGGGGTTAAGCGTTCACCTGCTGGAGCCACTCTTCGATATCGACGAATTATCCGACCTGCTGCGTTTAGCGCATATGTTGGAGGTAAATCCCTCGCTAGCGCCTGCTACCGCCGCTCATCTAAAAACACGAAGGAGACTGTATGACCACGACATCCATAGTTACACTGCCGCGTTCAATCTACATCGAGCCCACGAGTCGATGTAATGAACTCTGCCAGCAGTGCCCGCGTACGTTGCTTTCGCGTGAGGATGATCGTGACCTCAGTTTTGAGAACTTTCGCTCCATTGTAGATCAATTTCCTGTTTTGGACCGCGTGGTGCTTCACGGCCTAGGTGAGCCACTGCTCAACAAAGACCTGCCACGCATGATTAGCTATCTCAAAGAGCGGGGCACCTACGTGCTCTTTAATTCGAATGGCATCGCCCTCACTGCCAGGCGCGGCCAGGCGCTGATTGACGCGGGGCTTGACGAGTACCGCCTCTCGATGGATGGGGCTACACGCGAAACGTATGCTACTGTACGCGGCGTAGATGCCTTCGACAAAATCTGGCGCAACATCAAAGCGTTTATTCTATTGCAGCAGGAGCAGGATGCCAGTAAGCCCGCTGTGTCACTCTGGTTTACCGCCATGCGTGAGAATCTGCATGA
>DMFQ01000273.1:0-388 GCA_003450555.1 Ktedonobacter sp. | reverse complement strand
TCAGGCAATGCGAACAACGCTGCCAGGAAGAGGGGATCACCTTCAGAGCAGCCGGATCGGCCACCCCGACAGAGAGCATCGTGCGGGATTTTGGAGATCGTCCCTGGTCCGGTTGTCAACGACCCTATACGCTCACCTATATCACATCCAGTGGCAACGTGCTCTCCTGTTGTTTCGCGCCCTTTGGCCACAGGAGCGCCAGGGAGTACCAGGAAGAACGCGTGTTGGGCAATGTCTTCCAGGAGTCAATCGCTGAAATATGGCGTGGTGAGCGCTATGAGGCATTCCGACGCGCCTTTGAGAGCGATCATCCTGCGCGGCATTGCGCACAATGCGGCACGAATTGGAGCTATTAAAGATAGAGTTAGAGAGAAATGAGGAAACATGC
>DMFQ01000108.1:2333-3457 GCA_003450555.1 Ktedonobacter sp. | reverse complement strand
CTTTTGGGACTTTTAAATAGCCCTGCGAAAAAAGAAGCAAACGCTTGACACCCTTCCTCATCCGTGGTATGCTTCACATACTAAGTGATGCTGTATAATAAAAAAACGAACGAGCGAAGGGGAACCTCTCCGATGTATAAAAAACAGGACGACCTGGGACGTTTATCTGATCCTTCGTTGTTGATCCTGGCCAGCCTGGCGAGCGGTCCCAAGCATGGCTACGCGATGATGGAAGATATCTTCCAGTTCTGCGGAACCAAGCTCGAGCCTGGCACACTCTATGCCGCTTTAGCCCGCTTGGAGCGGCGCGGCTGGATTGAGGCGTTGCAAGCTGAGGAGCGCCGTCGTCCGTACAAGATTACGGGTGCTGGGGAGATCGCGCTGCGCGCACAGATCAAGACGCTGCAGCAGGTGGTCTCCACCGGTCAGCAACGACTGTCTCCAGGCTAACAGATCACCGGGAGGACTGTATGCAACACCACCATGCTCAGCAGGGTTACTCACAACCGGCCATGCTCATCCTCGCCAGCCTTTCGCAGGGGCCGAAACATGCCGTTGCGCTGTGCGAGGCCATCGAGCAGACGGAGGGACTGTTCTTCGAGCCTGGCACCCTCTATCGCGTCCTGGCCCACCTGGAGCAGCGGGGCTTGATTGAAGCGCTCGCGACTGAGCACCCCCTCAGGCTGTATTCCATCACAGTCCTCGGCATGCTTGCCTTCGAGCGAGCAGATGCGAGCCGTCAAGGGGAAAAGCTCCGGGAGGGAGGGCGTCCTCTCTTGCTTGGAGGAAAGGAGATCATTATGCGCCTGGTTCTCTGGATGCTGCGCCTGTATCCGCCCGCCTGGCGCGAGCGGTACGAAACGGAAATGGCCGCGCTGCTGGAGCAGCATGGTCGCTCCAAAAGGTTCAACAGGCCCACGAGCAAGACTGAGCGAGAGCAAAACGTGCTCATTCCATCTCTTTCTCCGTTGGGACAAAAAGGCGGAAAATTATCTAGTGTTTGACATATGGGGTTAAAAATCCCTTTTTGAGATGTATTGCTCACTAGATGTCTAGCCCTGCGGCAGAAGCGGCATCATGCGTTCTTTGAGCTGTTCCGCGATCTGGTCGACGGGGAGGGCCGC
>DMFQ01000108.1:1250-2147 GCA_003450555.1 Ktedonobacter sp. | reverse complement strand
ATAAAGCCGGCGCGCAGGGCAGGCAGAATCTGGTTCTCGAAGCGATCGACGAAGTCCGTGGTATAGAAAAGATTGAGGGTAATCGGGCCGAGCGTGTGCCCTTCTTTTGCCTGTTTGAGGCCCGCTCCTACCAGTTTCGAGCGCGTCATTTCAGTATCGACGACGGCGTACCCGCTGCTCTCCAACCAGGGGCGCAAGAGGTGCACCTGCGTGGAGCGACCAACACCATCGGTGCCCTCGATAACAATCAGGCGACCGGGCAATAGTTCATCGCGTTCTTTCAGGTGGATAGCATCAATGCCATAAAATGTAAGCCTGGTCATACGTTTCCTCTTTGCTCCACAGCTGGCCCCACTCCTGATTTATGCATCGAACATCCTTGACGATGTACCTCAATGATCCAACTCATCCTCCATGCCTCCCGTGCAGGTCCACGTGTGACGGTCGCATCTCGCGTGCCAGGCCCGCCCAGGCCGATTCTTGTGCAGAGGAGCGTATGCGGCGCACGCTTTGCAGGTAGGGTCGAATGAGTTTGCGCATGCGGCGCTGCTGCTCCGGGATGGGGAGAGTAGCATCCATGACCGTCAGGCCAAACTCATCCACCATCGTTTCATACTCGTTCACGATGCGCTGCTGAAATAGTTTGAAGCTCTCGGATGGATCACTGCTGAGACCTAAATCCATGCCAGCTTCATAATATTTAAGTTCTGTTCGTCCGGTGAGAATACGACTCAGGGATACCTCCAACGGCACGCGATAATAGAAGGCAACCGTTGGTTTCACCGCGAATTGATAGAGTTCGCGCACCCATTGGCGATCAACATTGCGGGCGACATCACGCGCAAAGGCAGTGTAAATATAGCGATCCGCCAGCACGATGGCGCCAGCTTTTAGCGG
>DMFQ01000108.1:0-1137 GCA_003450555.1 Ktedonobacter sp. | reverse complement strand
GTTGTTGGCGTGAGCAGTTGTTTCTTCTTGCCTCGACTGGTTGTCTTCTTGACGAGGGGGGATGAATTCCATTCGCTAAAAAAGACGGTGTATCCTTCGCTGATGAGCCACTGGCGCAGTAAGGCAATTTGTGTGCTTTTGCCAGACCCATCCACCCCTTCAACGATGAAGAGGCGTCCAGGATATTCGTGTCGTCCATAGGTTTCCATAGAAAAGTAGATCCTTCCACTTGACCAATAGTGGGAGATGATAGGGGAAAGATATATCTTCGATTATGATGGAACAGGTAGTCCCTTGTCAAGGGCATTACGAATAAATGATGTAATTCCATCAAAATTCCTCCATTGGCGAAATCCATGGTATACTATCGGCACGTGGGTCGATCATAATATGCCTTTCCGTTTCGGGAGAGAAAGGAATGGTACGCCATAGGCCAGATATTACATATTAACATACCAACTCCCCAGGGTCACCTTGAAGCCATACTCAAACCTGAAGAGCAAGGAGCCATTCCCAAGTTTGCCGGACTTGTTTGCCATCCGCATCCGCTAGGCGGCGGCACAATGCATAACAAGGTCGTTTTTAAGGTGGCGCAGACACTACAAGCGATACATATCCCCACGCTGCGTTTCAACTTCCGCGGCGTAGGCCATAGCACAGGAACATATGACGAGGGGCGTGGAGAGATGGAAGATGTACGCTTTGCGCTGGAATTCTTGAGCCGTCGTTATCCAGGTTTACCCGTGGTCCTGGCAGGTTTTTCGTTTGGTGCATACGTGGGGTTGCGCGTCGCAGCCGCTGATGACCGTGTTCAAGCAATGATTGGCCTCGGCGTACCCGCTCGTATGTTTGAAGGGGAGACTCTCCAGGGGTCCCACAAGCCCAAACTTCTTATCCACGGCACCGAGGATGAACTTGCCCCCTATGATTTGACGGCAAAATGGTTTGAGCGGGTGCCCGCGCCCAAAAGTATGGTAGCTGTGCAGGGAGCCGATCACTTTTTCCGCGATCACCTGGGAGAGGTGGAGGCGATTATTATTGGCTTTGTGCAGACGCTTTAGTTTGAGGTTGGCTAATTTTGGGGTCTGGTAGCGAAACCCTACATCGTCCCGCTCCAAGGATGACCGCAAGGGTCAT
>DMFQ01000072.1:26207-48327 GCA_003450555.1 Ktedonobacter sp. | reverse complement strand
GAGTCCTACCCTATCAACAACACTATAGAAGAGACAGAAAAATACTTGAAAAATCCTATTCTTCGATTTATATCACTAAAGTTTCGCTCTCCGCGTAGAATCTTGCAGATCGATTTCCACACATAGTCATTATTTTTAATGAGATGATAAAATAGACGTGGGAAACGGTTGAATATGCGGACAAATTGCTGAGCTGCCAATAGTTCAGGAGTTAGCTCGTCGTCGAGAAGATGGGTATAAAGTGCTAAATCTGGTGATTCAGTTCTTCAGAAACGCAGCTATGGCAAAAGCAGCTAGCTGCCCGCTTCTAACAGCATATCCTATTCCTTCACCTGTAAATGGCTCAAGCAATCCCGCTGCATCGCCAACTAAGAGTGCCCTACCCCTTAGTGAGAGGAGCAAACCCCTTTCTGATAGGTAAGGCATGCCCACTAAATCGTATTTTAGGATATTCAGATATCTTATTTTGACTAAGGTATGCGGAATTGTATTCTTTGATCTGCTTAAAAAATCTTTGTGGACCACCTACTCCAATAGAGATATGATCTTGTTTTGGAAATATCCAACCGTAGCCGCACCAAATCGAAAACAGGTCTATTTCTATCGAATCGTTCCATTTATACATAATCTCTCGCGGTAAAGCAATTTCACTTTCTAAAGCAATTTCGCGCTGAATCCCATCGTTTAACTGCAAGTTGCGAGCCACTATACTATTTGCTCCATCAGCTCCAATTAAGAGAGCAGAACGATATATTTTGCCTCCAGAGTCTTCGATAAAGACCGAATCATTTTTTTCGTGTATCTTTTGAACGCTAGTTCCTTCTATTACATGTGCGCCTTGATTTCGAGCTTGTTCGAGTAGAAATTGGTCTAAATGCATTCGTTGGGTCATATAAGTTAATGGCTCGTTAGATGCTTTTGCGAAAGGTTTTTCCCCACGGTACGTAAAGCGATATTTATAAAATTACTTTTTCTACTACTGGCTCGATACTAAAAGGGATGTGACGAGCAGCACGTATATTAACGCCACCTCCGCAAGTTTTATAGCGGGGCATTTTTTGTTTTTCGAGGACCAGAACACTCAAGCCTTGTTTTGAAAGCATATAAGCTGCACTGCTTCCAGCAGGACCACCACCTACAACTATTACATCCACTGATTTTACGTAACTATTACTCATCTTGATCTACCTCTCATTGTTGGATTTCACGAATACCTTATCATATTCCGTTACTATCCAGCAACCTTTCTGAGTTCGACTTTGTACATTTTCCCCAGTAACAAACGGTATAAGCCAGCTGAGAGAGAGGAGAATGGGGCAATTAAACGACATCAGGTCTCAAATCGCCACCGGCGGAAAAAAGTTTCTTGATGTGATGTTGGAGCGCATCAATACAACGACTATGCAGCCTGCAGAGAGGTGAACATCCTTAATAGGCTCAATCACGTGGGAATATTCAGTAATACCTATGTGTTTTGGACTATAGGTAACCTAATCTATCTTAACCCCAAAAATTGAAGGAGCTATTTGTGCAGGAAGCTGTATTACACGCCACTGATAAGCAAGAAGTCGTCAAGATGTATGCCACCAGGTGGTGCGGTGATTGTCGCATGGCGAAACGCTGGTTTGATTCGCATAGTATACCCTATGAGTATATCAATATAGAAGAGGATGAACGCGCGGCTGAATATGTTGTCCGTGTGAATGGAGGTATGCAGAGCGTGCCAACCATCGTCTTCCCGGATGGTTCCATTCTAGTCGAGCCGAGTCCCCGGGAACTTGCTGCGAAATTCTCGTAGCAATCTTGTTGAGAGAATATACTACCTCCAGCGCGCTGGAAGTGTTCTGCCCCCATCCCAATGGGGGCATTATTCTTATGAGAGAGGATGCATGATATGGAAGAACGCGCATCGCTTGACATAGCCCAACAGTCAGATGCGACCGGTGATATGGAGACTGAGGCATTCCGCCGCTATGGTCACCAGGCGGTGGATTGGATGGCGGACTACCTGGCGAATGCAGGTTCTTATCCTGTGCTGTCACAGATTGCGCCAGGAGATATTCGGCGGTCGCTGCCCGATCAACCGCCATTCCGGCCAGAAGCTATGGAAGAGATCCTTGCTGATGTCGATCGCATAATCATGCCCGGTATTACCCATTGGAACTCGCCTGGATTTTTTGCTTATTTCGGTATCACAGGCTCTGGTCCGGGTATACTCGGTGAAATGCTTTCGGGCGCCCTGAACGTCAATGCGATGCTCTGGCGCACCTCGCCAGCGGCGACCGAACTGGAGCAGGTGGCGCTTGACTGGTTACGACAGATGCTCGGTCTGCCATCTCCTCTTTTTGGTGTCATCAATGATACAGCATCGTCAGGAACACTCTACGCCCTCACAGCAGCCCGTGAAGCCATTCCAGGTCTGCATATTCGTCAACAGGGCATGTCTGGTAGAGCGGAGGTACCACGATTGCGCTACTATGCCTCGCAAGAAGCTCATTCATCAGTTGAGAAAGCAGGTATTGTGCTGGGCGTCGGCCAGGACGGTCTGCGTAAAATTGGAGTGGACAACTCATTTCGTATGGACGTCGCGCAACTCGAACGAGCTATTGAGGAAGACCTTGCTGCAGGCTGGCGACCCTTTGCCGTTGTTGCGACCGTTGGTACCACCTCGACTACCAGCGTAGACCCGGTGCCACACATTGCCGATGTCTGCGAGCGCTATGGCCTCTGGCTGCATGTTGATGGCGCTTATGGTGGCTCAGCCGCTGTCGATCCATCGATGCGCTGGGTGTTGGATGGCTGCGAACGCGCCGACACCTTGATCGTCAATCCACATAAATGGCTTTTTACTCCCATCGATTGCAGTGTCTTCTATACCCGTAAGCCCGATATTGTGAAAGCCGCCTTCAGCCTGATTCCAGAATACTTGCGCAACACCGAGAGCGCGGATGATGCGGTTCCCAATCTGATGGACTATGGCACATCTTTAGGTCGGCGCTTCCGTTCGCTCAAACTCTGGATGGTTATGCGCTACTTTGGGCAAGAGGGGTTAGCCGCGCGCATTCACGAGCACATTCGCCTTGGGCAGTTGGTAGCACAGTGGGTCAGTGAATCTCCTGATTTTGAACTGGTGGCACCGACGCCGTTCAGCACTGTCTGTTTCCGCGCACATCCACGAGGTGTGGATAATGAAGCACAGCTCGAGGCTTTGAACGAGCGCATTATGAACGCAATCAACGCAACTGGATGCTTCTTCCTCTCGCACACCAAGCTGCATGGTATGTTTACTATCCGTATTGCCATTGGGAATTTGCGTACAACGGAGCAGGATATACATGACTTGTGGGAAGCCATACAAGCTGAGCTTGCTGGGGTTTAATGGCACTGCAGAAGTTGGAGTTGAAACGAGCGGTATAATGTATCTGTACCGTCGGCAACTAAGTGAGGAGGTATCAATTGAAAAGACATCCAGCTTTACAGGATGGTCCCATCTATCTTGATTACAACGCTACCACACCGGTCGACCCGGTTGTCGTTGAGGCCATGGTGCCCTATCTCTCATTGTACTTTGGCAATCCTTCGAGCGCCCATAACTACGGACATACAACGCATCGGGCTATTGACATGGCGCGACAACAGGTAGCAGGCTTGCTCCATTGTTCGCCCAGCGAGATTATTTTTACTGCCGGTGGCTCTGAAAGCGATAACCTTGCTATACGAGGCGTCGCTCTATCCAGGCGAGGCAATCATATCATCACACAGGTTACCGAGCATCCCGCTGTGCTCAATACCTGTCGAGCGCTCGAGCGTTTTCACGGCTTTCACGTTACATACCTGCCTGTCGACGAGAGCGGACGCGTCAAAACTGCGGATGTTGAGGTTGCGATTGAAGAGCAGACCGTATTGATCACGATCATGCATGCTAATAACGAGACCGGCACATTGCAGCCTATCGCTGAAATTGCGGAGATCGCCCATCGGCACGGAATCCTCATGCATAGCGACGCCGCGCAATCTGTGGGTAAAATTCCTACGCGATTGGATGCCCTCTCTGTTGATTTGCTGACCATTGCAGGGCACAAAGTATATGCGCCGAAGGGTATTGGCGCCCTGTATGTACGACATGGTTTGCAACTCGAACCGATCATTTACGGTGGTGGGCAGGAATCCGGACGGAGAGCTGGTACAGAGAATATCGCCTTTATTGTTGGGCTAGGTACGGCCTGCATGTTAGCTCAAGAGCAGCTCACAGAGAGCCAGGCACGGCTGCAACGCTTGCGCGATCTCCTCCAGCGACGCCTTGAAGCATATCTTTCCGGGCGTGTACGTCTCAACGGGCATGTCACCGAACGGTTGCCCAATACACTCAACGTGAGTGTAGATCGTGTTATGGGGGAAGAGGTTCTTGCAGATACTACAGGAATCGCCAGTTCTACTGGCTCTGCCTGTCACGAAGGAAACACCGACCCTTCGCCGGTGTTATTAGCAATGGGGCTTTCGCGTGAACAAGCGCTTGGTGCGCTACGTTTGACCCTCGGTCGATGGTCTAGCGAGGAAGAAGTCGAGCAAGCGGCAACTTTGCTAGCGAGAACTATAGCAACTCTACAGAATTAGCGGTAAAATAAGGTATAGAGTCTCAAAGATTGGTGACACTGCTATTGGGCAAACACAGGGTCGATATTTCCCTGAAGGAGTAAATGCAAAATGACCATGAATGAGTCCAGGGTGCAATATCCGGCTCCCGCCGCCATCGAACATCCAGAGCTACTGGCGTATCGCTCGGAGTTTCCAATTCTGCAACGGAAGACGTACCTGAACAGTTGCTCATTAGGCGCCCTCTCGAATCGATCGATGCAAGGCCTGGCGCAATTCATGGAGATGTGGAACGAGTGGGGAGCGCATGCATGGTATGAAATCTGGATGGGGGAGATTGCTAAGGCCCGACAAAAGTTTGCCGCCATTATTGGCGCGCAGCCGCACGAGGTAGCGATTGCTCCCAGCGTCTCAGTCGCGCTCAGCTCCATTGCTTCGGCCTTAGACTATAGCAAGCGGAACAACGTTGTCATGGCCGATATGGACTTCCCCACACTGCCGCACCAGTGGTTAGTAAAACAGCGTTTAGGAGTCGAGTGCCGCTTTGTTGAAAGTCCTGATCGTATTTATACTCCACCTGAATTGTTTGAACGTCAGGTTGATGATAAAACCGCATTAGTTGCCACCTCGCGTGTCTTTTATACCAGTGGTTATATTCAGGATGTACGGGCTGTCGCGGATATCGCGCACAAGCAAGGTGCCTATGTTTTGATCGATGACTACCAGGGGACAGGCCAGATACCGATAAATGTCAACGCCATAGACGTTGATTTTCTCGTGACGGGCACACTGAAATGGTTGATGGGTGGTCCAGGACTTGCGTTTGTCTATATACGCGAGGGATTGTTATCGCAGTTGCAGCCTACCATTGCCGGATGGTTTGGGCATCGTGACCAGTTCCAGTTTAAGACACAGGAGTTTGAGTTTCGTCCAGAGGCCACCAGGGTTGAACTGGGTACCCCTGCTGTTCCCACGATTTACACGGCTAATGGCGGGCTTGATATAGTACAAGAGATCAGTGTGGAGCAGATCTGTGAGCGAACGCGCTATTTGACTAATGACCTGATTGCCCAGGTGCGCGAACATGGCTGGAAGGTGCGTGCTCCACTGGAACCGGAACGACGCAGCTCCATTGTAATGCTTGAGATTGAGCACCCTGAAGAAGTGGTAAAGGCACTCGTCGCGCGTAATATCATTACTGACTCACGGCCAGGGCTGTTACGGATCTCTCCATATTTTTACAATACCATTGAGGAAAATGCTCTGGTCATACAAGCGATTGCCGAGATAATGGAAAGCAAGAAGTAAAGAAAGTTTAGCATTCTAATGGAGGAGGAATACTCGAATGTTATGTCCCAAGTGCCAATTTGGAAACAAAGAAGATGATCTGTATTGTCGCCGTTGCGGGGCAGATTTAACGGTGCCATCAACAAGCCTGGTACCAATGCAAGACCGAACTCTCACTCTTTTACACCATCCACAATTACCACGTTTCGCGGCAGGTGTCGGAGCGGTAGCCTTCGGAGTCGGCATTGAGTTGGTACGTCGTGGTTTGCTGGCGCGCGCGATGTCGCCTCGGTCTGTTAGCAACACCCTGCCAACGCTGAACAGATTGCGAGATGTTCTGTTCCCGCAAAACGATAAAAGGTTCAAACTACCCAAGAACTATGAGATAGAAGAAACAGTGGTTTACATGCGACGTGTCATTCGCCGTAAGTGAGCATTAGTCGAGTATAGAGAACACTTCTATGGCAGTAGTATTGCGTGAGGAAGATGTCCGGATCCTTTTAACCATGCCTGACACTGTAGCCATATTGGAACAAGCATTTGGGGCGTTAGCGGATGGGAATGCAATAAATCTACCACGTCATCGTATCAAGCTGACAAATGGTGTGTTGAACATGCTGGCTGCGGCTGCTCCAACACTGGGTGTTCTTGGCTATAAGTCATATACTGCTTTTCGGGAGGGGGTGCGTTTTGTCGTAATGCTCTATAGCGCGCAAGATGGAAAGCTCCTCGCGATAATTGAAGCTGACTGGTTAGGGCGGATGAGGACAGGAGGGACAAGTGGGTTGGCTACCAAATACCTGGCCTTGCCCGACGCCACTATCGTTGGCTTGATTGGTTCTGGCAACCAGGCAGTTACGCAACTTTTGGGTATATGTGCTGTTCGCCCCGTGACGATGGTCTATGTCTATAGCCGAAATGCGCAGGCTTGTAGAATATTTTGTGATGAAATGATGAAAGTAATTAATGTCGAGGTGAGGCCGGTGCCAACTGCTCGCCAGGTGGTTGAAGTTGCTGATATCTTGATTACCGCGACCTCATCACCTGATCCGGTTTTTCAGGGAGAGTGGGTTAAACCTGGCTGTCACATTAACGCAATTGGTTCAAACTGGCATACAAAACGTGAAATTGATCTCTCGACCTTACAACGTAGTTATCTTATTGTTACCGATTCACGAGAACAAGCACAGGAAGAGGCCGGTGATTTCATCATTCCCGCTGACGAGGATCTCTTTGACTGGAATAGAGTATTTGATCTGTCCGAAGTAGTTGGAAGACAGGGTCCACAACGGAATGCGGCAGAGGATATTACGCTCTATAAGGGCCTTGGCACCGCTCTGGAAGATATCGCGACAGCAGCCCACGTCTATGAACAGGCCTTAGTGCAGGGCTTTGGTGAAGAACTGCTACTCATACCTTAGTCTGAGGCATCTATGTATATTACAACTCCGAAAATTCTTCTGCTTTGCACGGTCGTAATGCTTTGCCTTTCTGCCTGTGCGCCGAACTCGGGTATTTTTGCGGGAGGGGACTGGCAATCGAGCGGATTGCAACACCAGCATATCCGTACGCTCGCGGTAGATTTCAATAATCCGCAGGATATCTATGCTGGTGGCTTGCTGGGAAAATTATTTGCCAGTACCGATGGGGGTCAGCACTGGCATGAACGTAGTGCGGGTTTACCTCCAGCGAGTTCTATCAATGCTCTTTCGTTCGATAACACAGGGAAAAAACTGTATGCTGCAACTACTGCTGGTCTTTTCAGGAGTACTGATGCGGCTCTCCATTGGCTTGCGATGGGTAAAGCTAATCAGCCGTTCGATTATACAACGCTGGCATTTGACCTCAAGGTACCACAGACAATGTATGCTGGCACGGCTTTTCATGGAGCGCTAATGAGTTTGGATGGTGGTAATACGTGGTCCTCTATCAATGCCGGTCTACCTCCAGCTACCACCATCAATGCATTAACTATTGATATAGATAGCGATCAGCTTTGGGCTGCAACGAACTCAGGAGTGTATCGTTCTGACAATAAGGGCAAAACATGGCAGGCCTTTAATACTGGTCTACCTTCTTCAGTGGTGGTGAACTCTGTACAACCAGATACTGTTGTGAACGGGGGAACTAGAGGAGTTATCTTTGCTGGTACTAAGCGCGGCTTCTACTTTTCGCAGGATGCTGGTGGGCACTGGAAAACCAGTTCGGAATCACTTGTAGGGACGAGTATACACGTCATTTATGTCGATTTTCACAAGCCGACGACTGTATTTGTCGGAACTGATGTAGGAGCCTTGCGCAGTGATGATAGTGGCCAGACCTGGAGCGGTATTGGTCCCGGTATGCCGAAAGATCAGCCAGTGTACTCGCTGACATGGGGGACGGGCGATTATTCACAACTTTTTGCTGCTGCTGATGATGTCTATCTTTATCCAGGTACAAGTGGGGGATTAACCCTTAACCGGCTCATTGCAATCGTCATCGCGGCCCTCTTTTTCTATCTGCTCTACCGCCTGGCCAGGCGCAGGCGGAAAGTACGCAATCCAGAACGAACGCTCGAGCAGACAAAAGGAGGGGAGGAGCGTTCCGAAAAAGACAGCGTTGTATAAATGATGTCGCGCGTCGTTGACATTTTGCCAATCTACTGCTATCCTTTATAGTAACAACTACATAAGAAAGTCTGACCCGCGTTGAACGAACATAGTATGAGAGCGGTCTCTAACAGCGATCCGATGCCTGGTGAAAGTTCGGAATAGATGTACCATCTCAGAACCGCGTCGTGAGCGGCTGGCCGAAGAAAGCCTTGTAACCGGGGCAAGTAGGAGCAGGTGGGTGGTTCCCATGCAGCAAAATAACCAGTAAAGTGGTCACAAACCCTTCGTCACAGCGTAGTGAAGAAGATGGGTTGCATTGAAGCAGATTTGGTGACAAGATGGGTGGTACCACGGGAGCATATCTATAGCAGGCTCTCGTCCCTTCATTTCTATATTGATGGGGACGAGGGCTTTTTTATTGCTCGCTTCTCTCCATCACGCTCATTTCTTTCATGCAATTACAGAGAAGGATGAACATGATGACTAAGATCAGCGTATCGATAGTGAATGTGACAAGCTACAGCGGATTAGAATTGTTGCGTTTACTCTCACAACATCCTCACTTCGAGGTGAAGTCGGTGACGGCGCGTAGTGCTGCCGGGCAGAGATTGTATGATGTTTTTCCCCAATTCTGTGCTGGCCTAAAGCGACATGGTGGCATCTCTAGTGGTTTTGATCCCGCGCTTGTGATCACAAATGAACCTGACAAGGTCGATCTCGCTTTTGTGTGCTTGCCCCATGCTGCTGCGGCTGCGTCGGTAGTAAGTTTATTGGAGCGGGGTACGAAGGTGATAGACCTCTCTGCCGATTTTCGTTTGCGTGATGCAGCGGTCTATCAAGAATGGTATAAGCTCGCGCATCCCGCGCCGGCTTTGCTGGAGACGGCGGCTTATGGATTGTGTGAGCGTTACCGTGAGCGTATTGCAGTGGCAACGCTTGTAGCGAATCCCGGTTGTTACGCCACGGCTGCCATCCTTGGCCTCATGCCTGCGGTGGCTGCAAGGGTGATAGGCACGGATTTAATCATTGATGCCAAATCGGGGTTAAGCGGAGCCGGACGCAGTCCGACCTTGAGCACCCACTATGCTGAAGCGAATGAAGACGTGTGCGCGTATAGTCTATCAGGACATCGTCACTTGCCAGAGATTTCCCAGGAGCTTATGGCGGCTGCACTAGCGGAAGGTAACCCGCTCAATCAGCCTCCAAGGATCACCTTTATACCACACCTGGTACCAATGACACGCGGCCTACTGGCAACGTGTTATGCGGACCTGCAGCAAGATGCGCAGGGACATGTCTTGACAGGGGCAGAGGTTCGAGAGCTTTATGAAACGTACTATGCAGGTGAGCCATTCGTCCATATCGTGGATCAGCCGCCACACACCAAATGGACATATGGCAGCAATAATTGTTTTATCTATCCGACGGTGGATACACGCACCGGGCGTCTCGTAGTGATTTCTTGCCTGGATAACCTCGTTAAAGGTGCCTCAGGCCAGGCAATACAGAATGCAAACCGGCTCTACGGGCTGCCAGAAACATGCGGATTATCGCCAATGTCTATTAATCCATAGAACGGTATATCTTTTCGACACAAATAACAGTCAACAAATGAAGAGGGATGGTTTATCATACATGGCTATAACTTTTTCACTAACGTCAGAGGGTGACATCATAAACGATCAGCACTTGATCGCGCAAGTATTGCGTGAGGCACTTCCCTATATCGATTATCTGAAAGGGAAGACGCTGGTGATAAAATTGGGAGGCAGTACTCTTGAGCATCAACGTGGTGTTTTACAGGATATTATCTGGTTGCGCACACTAGGCGTCAATCCAGTGCTGGTGCATGGTGGTGGTCCGTACATTAATGAATGGTTGAAGAAGCTCAACTTACCGGCGCGTTTTGAGCAGGGACTGCGCGTCACCGACGCGGCGACATTGGATATTGTACGGATGGTACTGTTAGGTCAGGTCAACCAGGGATTAGTGTTGATGGCTTCTGCACTGGGGGGGCGAGCCATCGGCCTGAGTGGGACCGATGGGAATATGGTTAGCGCGCACATCGCTAATGAGCGCCTTGGATTTGTTGGTGAGGTTGATGCGGTTGATCCCGCCCCAGTACAGGCACTTATCGATCAAGGCTATATACCTATTATCGCTCCACTTGGTCAGGGGCCAGACGGTACCTGCCTGAATATCAATGCAGACCTGGTAGCGGCCCACGTTGCAGGTGCGCTCAACGCTGAGAAATTAATCTTTCTCAGCAATGTAGTGGGCATCTGTCGCAAAGATGGGGCGTTGATCTCGGAACTAGGGGAACTGGAGGCGAAGCAACTGATAGAAGAGGGTGTTATCAGTGGTGGTATGATCCCCAAGGTCTCTGCCTGCCTTGATGCCTTGCTCGCAGTGCCGCGCGTGCATATCGTCGATGGTCGGGAACCACATGTCTTATTGCGCGAATTATTCACTGATCAAGGAGCTGGAACTATGATACGGAGGCGTGAAAAATGAGTGAAGAGTTGCGTTCATGAAGAAGCGCGTTGAGCGACTGCGTGGGATGCATGATACTTTACCTGAAGCGTATCAGCATCAACGCTGGGTAACCGACAGTTTGAGTACATTCCTGGCTCAGGCAGGATATGCAACGGTCGATGCTCCAATACTTGAATATAGCGATCTCTTTCTTTCCAGTTTTGGGCAGGAACTATGGCAGAACCTGTATGCGTTTCGCCTACATCAGCGAGACCTTTGCTTGCGCCCAGAGTACACGGCTTCAATCTGTCGCCTGTACCTTGACCATTACCAGCAGCAGCCCCTGCCACAGCGTTTTCAATATGCAGGTCCGATTTTTCGTTATGAGGCTCCGGGGCGCAACCGGTATCGCCAGCATACGCAATTAGGCGTCGAGTTATTTGGAGGACAGACAATCTTTGCCGATGCTGAAATAGTGCAGCTTGCCTGTGATATGTTGCAAAAACTTCACATCACTCAGTACCGCCTGGAACTGGGGCATATCGGTGTTGCCAGTGGTTTTATCAAGCGTTTACGCCTTGACGATCACGCGGCACGTTTATTACTCAGTTTGATGGAACAAATCAGCCGCTCTGAAGAGGGAGAGCGGGCGGCACAGGCCAGGCTGGAGGCTCTGTATCCAGGTAACACGGCGGAAGAGCAGAGTGAAGATACGACTGCCAGGGGAGCAAAAGGGGCAGTATCCGAGCTAGAGACGCGCTTTATGTCCTCTCTTCTCAACGGAATCAGTATCTCCTTTGGAGATGATGCTGTTCGCAATGAAGTGGTCGAACGCTTCTTGTGGAAAGTGGGGCGTGGAGAGCAGCGGCGACAGATTTTGCACGCGCTGGAGTTTATGCGCGCTCTGCACGCGCTCTCTGGTTCCCCTCCTCTCGTCTTTGATGAATTGCGTGCTCTATTGGCGCGCTACGAACTGGACGAGCAGCCGTTGGCTGAACTCGAACAACTCGTGGCCATCGTCGAACAGTGCGGTGTGCATCAACAGCAGATTGTGCTCAACCTGTCACTTGGTCGCGGCGTCAGCTACTATACGGGGCTGGTATTTGAGATACATGCACGTGATGAGGATGGTTTTGAAGCTCAACTTTGCGGGGGGGGCCGCTATGATCAGCTGATGCGTGCGATTGGCAGTAATCGTGATATCAACGCCTGTGGTTTTGCCTTTGGTATCGAGCGCCTGCTCCCGCTGCTATCCCAAAACGATCTGCCGAAAAACGAATATACACAGGCACTGGTGATCCCCGTCAGTCAGAGTGATGTGCCCTATGCCTTGCAGGTGGCTCGCTCGGCGCGTTTGCAGGGTTTGCGGATAGAGGTCGATGTGAATGGGCATGGCGTTGGCGCGGGCTTGAAAGTGGCCGTGAAGAAGCAGATCGCATTGGCAATGATCGTTGGGGAAAACGAGCAGCGGATACAAGGCGTTACCCTGAGGGATCTGCAGACGGGTGAAGAACGGGTTACACCTGTAGATGCTCTGGCCGAAATTGTGCCGCACAAGGAGCAAAGGCTATGACGAAAGAGCCAGAAGTACGCTTAACATTGCCCGGCAAGGGCGCTTTGGAGGCCTCAACGCTCTCCTTTCTCGCTGAATGTGGGATGAAGGTCAACCGCAGTAACCCACGCCAGTACCTGGCACGTATCGCGAGTATGCCGGGACTGGAAGTGGTCTTTCAACGTGCCGCGGATATACCCATGCTGGTGAGCAATGGCGATGCCATGCTTGGTATAACGGGGTATGATATCCTGGCTGAGCATCTCGGTTATAGTGACGATGAGATTGGTGATGGCGATCATGATGATGAAATCATCGTTCTGGAACGTAATCTAGGCTATGGTTCCTGTCGCCTCGTGGTCGCGGTGCCTGAAACCTGGATCGATGTCAGCACCTGCGCTGACCTCTGGCACCTCGCGGGCTACTATACGACACAAAAAGGTCGAGGCCTGCGTATTGCCACCAAGTACCCAACCTTGACAGGACAATTCCTTCGTCGCCATGGCATTACTCATTGTAAAATCGTTTCTCCTCACGGAGCGCTTGAAGCGGCGCCATTGACTGACACTGCTGACCTGATTGTAGACCTGACTGAGACCGGTACGACGTTGCGTGAAAACCGTCTGAAATTGTTGGATGATGGAGTTGTCTTGCGTTCTCAAGCCTGTCTGATTGCAAATGCGCATCTACTCGCCCAGCACAAACAAGCCTTAAGCATGGCTGTGATGATGCTGGAGTCCATCGATGCTCGCATGCAAGCGCGCAATCGCTCACTGCTCACAGCGCATGTGCAAGTTGAAAGTCCTGAGCAAATACAGCGTATCTGCCAACAGTTACGATCACGTATTCCCGGCTTTGAGTTTCGCGTTGCTACTTCCGATGGGAGCGGCTCTGCGGAACGCGATCGATCGGTCCCCTACGGTTGTACCATTTCAGGGGTGGTTCGTATTGGAAGTACAACCTCGGATTTATTAGATGCCGTAGCTGTATTGCGGAATGTGGGTGCATCCCACATCGATGTAACTCCGTTGACCTATCGGTTTGAGAAAGAATCTGCGCGCGTTCGCAGCTTGCACGAGCGATTAAAGAGGTTGCATTGAATAATCTGGTTGTATTTGATTTAGACGGCGTGATTACCAGCGAAGATGCCTACTGGGATGCAGCTGGTTTGACACTGCATGAACTCTGCTATAGTCCGCGCTATTGGAACTTAGACAAGAGTACTTTAGGGGCAGATGGACAGTATCAACCTGTTATGACTGCTGAAGAAAGCCGTAGTACCAGTCGCGCAACATTTCCAGAAGGGGAAATTCTTGCCCTTAAGGCGCGTGCAATCAACTCCAATTGGGATACTTGTTATGTGATGGCCTGCTTCCATTTGATTGACCTGTTGTCAGGAGTGCCAGACCTGACTGACCTGTTGCCTTTACAACCCTGGGACTTTGAATGGCTTGCAAGCTTTAGAAAACAGGGGATACAGAAAAAGCGTTTGCCAGGGTCAAAGCAGCTTTTTAATTGGTCACATCTGGACGTAGAAAGTGGTGATCATGGTACTGATCCCGTTAACCCTGTTACGGCGCTATTTAATCTGCCTGTCTTCAAAGGATATGTTGGGCTAGAGTTGATTAACCGTTTTGATCTCTATGCAAGTGAACTTCTGGGGTATGCAATAGAAGGCGTTTTTTCTCGCTACAGCCCTTACTGGACCTTCTGCCAGGATATCTTTCAAGAGTGGTATTTGGGAGATGAACTCTATTCGCAAACCTATGGTCACCTTCCAGAACAGCGTGGGAAACCAGGATGCATTCACTTCGAGCAGCCTTTACTCTCTTTGGACAAGGTGCGCTTTACCCTTGAGAAGCTGCGGCGTCAGGAGTATGTGCTGGGCTTTGCTACCGGGCGTACCTATCAAGAGGCTATATACCCGCTGGCCATGTACGGGTTACGCCACTATTTTGACGAAGAGCATAGTGCGACCTATGACTATGTCGAGCGGGCAGAAGCAGTGCTACGCAACTATGGCGATGCCACTCTGCTGGGTAAGCCGCACCCTTTCCAGTTTCTGGTGGCGGTTGATCATGACTATCAAAATAGCAAAGCTCTACCAGCATGTGTGAGTGGAGCAGTACAACTAGCTGAAAGCAGAGTGATGGCTCCTGCTGAGCACTTCATAGTCGTGGGAGATTCGACCAGTGATATCCTGGGCGGTCGCGCAGCCGGAGCGATTACAGTGGCCGTACTGACAGGTGCGCGTACCTCGGAGGCTCGTCGACTGCTGCAAGAGAGCAGACCCGATTTCACTATTAAAGATATTACCGAACTTCCTGATCTGTTAGTAGAGATCGATAGTCTCGTAACCATTCAACGCCTTCAATTCTCGGATAAAGAAAAGGCGGAGCGGCTTTTACAGCGCTGGTTCGCGCGGCATATGAAATTGAGACTCGAAAGCGTGACCTTGATGCCAAAAGCAGTATCGTTGAACTCATTCAATGGTTTTTATCATTTGAATGGTAAAGAATACTTTTTCAAGACACACGTTGAAGAGCAGGGAACACTGGAAGAATACTATCACGCTGACCTGCTCCATCAGGCGGGGTACAACATAGTCAGACCGCTCCAAACGTTACACGAGGGGGGGAGACAGATGGTCGTCTATCCGGTTGTGCGTTGGCCCGTCATATTCGATCTTGTCCGTGCCGTCGAGGTAAGCTCCACGGAAGGTGATACGTTTGAGTCGGTCATCGCGGCTGAAAAGCAGGAATGCGCTCGTTTACTGACTATCTACGAGCAGACGCTCGTGCGAAGCTCTGGGGAAGAAAACGCTCGTGCTCCTATTCACCAACTCTTCTGGCATCGCCTGGCAGGCGAACGTTTTAAGAACTTCTATCAGGGGAAAGTTGTTCCTCTACCTGGTCAGGGCAGGAATAGCAGTACACATATGATACCTTTCGAAGAACTCCTTCACTATCGTTGGACGATCTGTACCAAGCATGGATCTGTTGTTGCAGGGGAATGGAAGCGGCCTACATTGGGCGAGCTGATTGAGCGCGCAAGAGTAATACTTAATCCGGTGCGAGAGACAACGACCGTTGTCGGCCATGGCGATGCACATTTTGGCAATGTCTTTCTGGAAGACAAGAAAGACTATCTCTATTTTGACCCCGCTTTTGCCGGTCGCCATTCGCCTTTACTCGATATTGTCAAGCCCTTCTTCCATAATGTGTTCGCAACCTGGATGTATTTCCCGCGCGAAGTCGCTCAGAATTTGCAACTATCTGTTTCAATGCGCGGTTCAGATATTATTGTGGAGCATAATTTTGAGCTGACAGCGATACGTCAGGCAATCTTCGAGACGAAATTATACGATCTTTATGTACCTCTTAGGAATATACTACGTGCACAGGGAGTTCTTCCCGCTGATTGGGAAGAGATGGTATGGTTAGCAATGATGTGTTGTCCGCTGTTGACAATAAACCTGTTGGATGAGAAACGTCTACCTTCCGCACTGTGCTGGCTCGGGTTGACACAGGCCGTGGAGATGGGCAATAGATCAATGAACGAAGGATGAGGAGATGGAGGAGATGATTGCCATTATTGATTACGGGGCGGGCAATATGCACAGTATCGAGAAAGCTCTTGAGTATGTTGGAGCGCAGGTGCAAGTCACCGATAATCCCGCTGTTGTTGCTAATGCGCGGGCGGTAGTGCTGCCTGGGGTCGGATCAGGCGGGACAGCCATGGCGCGTATGAAAGAAAGAGGATTGGACGATGCTATTCGCCTGGCAACGCAGCGGGGGAAGCCTTTTTTAGGTATCTGTCTTGGGATGCAACTGTTGGCAGAGCATCACGCCGAGGGAGAGGTCGATGGTCTGGGTCTCTTTCACGGGACAGTGCGACGTATCCCACATGGCCCAAAGGTTCCGCATATGGGTTGGAACCAGGTGACACCACTGCGTGAAGGATTGTCTATCTTTGCCGATCTTCCCCCAGATGCCTACTTTTATTTTGCCCATTCCTACTATGTCGAGCCGCAAGAGCGGCAAGGTGTCGCGGCAGTCACCGCTTATGGTTCTCCTTTTTGCAGCGTTATCGTGGCTGAACATGTCTGGGGTACGCAGTTCCATCCAGAGAAGAGTGGGGTAGCTGGTCTGCAACTGTTAAAGAATTTTGTAAAGTGGGTGGCGCAATGATTATTCTCCCAGCGATCGATATCAAAGATGGTCAATGCGTACGGCTCTACCAGGGAGACTATGGCAAAATCACAACCTACGATACCGACCCTTTGCGGGTAGCGCTACGCTGGCAGGAAGCTGGAGCAAGCTGGCTGCATGTCGTTGACCTGGACGGAGCAGCCAGCGGGTACCCTATCAATCTTGCACTTATCGAGCGTATTCGCACGACTACGGCATTGAAGATGGAAGTTGGTGGTGGAATGCGCGCCCTTGCCCACATCGAGCAGGTGCTCGATCTCGGCATCGAGCGCATTGTGCTTGGTACTGCGGCTTTGAAAGAACGCGCGCTCCTTGAGGAGGCACTGCAGCGCTGGGGAGAACGTATAGCGGTTGGGCTGGATGCGCGCAATGGTTGGGTGGCCACCTCTGCCTGGCGCGAAACCTCCACTACGCGGGCAACATCGCTGGCAAAAGAATTGCGCGAACTTGGCGCGCGACGTTTTATTTATACCGATATCGCACGCGATGGCGCGTTGAATGGGCCAAATCTGGCAGCATTATTTGAAATGAAGAGGGTGACTGCTGGACACGATGAGGCTTCTTCCGTTGTAATGCGCCCGGAATGTGCTTTAATCGCCTCTGGCGGCGTCAGTTCAATGGATGACCTCCGTGCTATCGCCAAACTGGGAATTGAGGGGGCGATTGTTGGTAGGGCAATCTATACGGGAAGTGTAGATCTCGCAGCCGCAATTTTGGAAATAGAGAGGGGAGAATAGAGGCATGTTGACCAAACGCATTATCCCTTGTCTTGATGTGGCGGCAGGGCGTGTCGTCAAAGGTATTCACTTTGTAAACCTGCGGGATGCAGGAAACCCTGTGGAACTTGCAGCGTACTATAATAGAGAAGGTGCGGATGAACTCGTTTTTCTCGATATTACTGCGACCTATGAGAACCGCGCAACGATGCTTGATGTTGTGCGCCGAACCGCGGAGGAAGTGTTCATTCCTGTAACAGTGGGAGGTGGTATTCGCAGCGTCGCGGATATTCGCGCAACTCTTGGAGCTGGTGCGGATAAAACCTCGCTCAACACGGCTGCGATCCTATCTCCCGAACTGTTACGCGCCGGGTCCGAACAATTCGGCGCGCAGTGCATCGTACTCGCAATCGACGCTCGCCGCAACCCTGACATGCCTAGCGCGTATGAAGTGTACATAGACGGCGGTCGTACTCCTACAGGGATGGATGTGTTGGAGTGGGCACAGCAAGGTGTAGATCTCGGAGCGGGAGAAATTTTGCTGACGAGTATGGACCGCGATGGGACACGGCAGGGGTATGATCTTAGTCTTACTGCCTTGATAGCCGCCAATGTCTCGGTACCTGTAATAGCTTCGGGGGGTGTCGGCACGCTCGAACATCTCTATGAAGGCCTGACCCTTGGTGGTGCCGACGCGGTATTAGCTGCTTCGATCTTCCATTTTGGCCAGTTTCGTGTCAGTGATGTAAAGGATTATTTGCAAGCAAGAGGGGTGAAGGTGCGACCATGCTGAAGTTTGATCGGCAAGGGTTACTGCCAGTCGTGATTCAAGATGATGCTACGAGCGAGGTGCTGATGGTAGCATTTATGAACGCGGAGGCGTTTTACCTGACGCGAGAGACAGGGTATACCCATTTTTTCAGCCGCTCGCGGAATACTATCTGGCGCAAGGGAGAACAGTCGGGTAATGTTCAGGAGGTGCGAAGTATTTTCGTCAATTGTGAAGAAACCAGCCTGTTGATCAAGGTCATGCAGCATGGTGATGCTGCATGTCACACCGGCTATCGTAGTTGCTACTACCGGCGCCTGATGCCGGACGACACCTATGAAACGATAGGTGAGCGCATATTTGATCCAAAGATTGTCTATAGCTCAAGCCAGGCCAGGACGTCTGGACACGCCGATGTATTTCCTATAGCCATGGACTCTACTTCCGAAGAGGAACAGCGAAAGTTAGAGAAGTTAGAGGCTGAGATGCGCCAATTGTACGGAGTATACCTCTACCTGCGTGATAATGATATGAGCGAAGAGTCTAACACTTCGCGACTGCTGCAGGAGCGCAGTCATAGTTATCTGGTGGCGCGACTGGCAGATGAGCTTCAAGAACTGGCCGATGTACAGAGCGGCGAGCATGTTCATACTGGTAGGGAAGATGATACGGTCCTGGAGGGGAGCCAGGTGGGCTACTGGTTATTATTGCTGGCTGCGACAGACAATTTTCGCTACGACGATTTTATGCCCCATGCCTCGATTTTGAGTGGCTATCATGAACAGTACAGCGAGGGCAAGGCCATAGAGTTGCGTCAAGATTGTTTGAATTTACTCTCGGCTCATCAGACAACTACGCTTGCGCAGGGGCTCCATCTTGGTTTTGCCCTGATTGGGTGGGCGTGTGCCGAAGCCGGGGTGAGTCCGTTAGCCCCTGCCGAGTTTGACCTGGAGCAGATGCGGCGCAAGGGGTTGGTGAGGTAGGGAGGTTAGCTTGTCACTAAAAAGCTACATTTTCCCCAGTACCACCTCGACCGTGTATCCTCCAAGCTTCTTCACTGATGTAGGTGAGATCGTCTCGCGGTACACCTCGTTGAAAGAGGGTGTGTCTTTCTGATCGATCGAAATGAGCAGGTTATTGGCAAGCGTCTCTGCCGCGATAACTTCTCCGTATTGTTGCAGGATCTGCGCTAGCTCTACATTCGAATAGAGTGCCAGCCCGATATGATCCTCGATGTTGAAACTGGCTTTTTTCCGCATATCCTGTACAAAGTGGGTCAGGTCACGCACCAGGCCCTCTTCTCGCAGTTGCGGCGTGATCGTCGTTTCCAGCGCGACAATGTAGCCTCGTTCCTCGGCGGTGACAAAGCCCGGTCTGGCCGTGGCTACAACCTCTACTTCATCTGCTGTCAGCTCAATTTGTTGACCATCAACGGTAAAGTTGAGTGAACCTGCCTCACTCAGCAGTTTCGCTGCCTCTTGAGCCCCGTGGGCGTTCAGCGCTCTGAACTTTGCCAGGATTTTTTGCACCAGGGGACCATATTTGGGGCCTAGTATTTTGACCTGAGGTTTCAAGGTATACGACAGCATATCGCTGTCACTACCGATTAACTCCAGGCGCTTGATGTTCAACTCTTCCAGCACCTGCTCACTCAGGCGGTCTAATGCCTCTTCCTCCGCGAGACTCGGAACGCGCACATAGAGCGCGTTCAGGGGCTGGCGGACCCTGATCTGCGCCTTCTCGCGAGCGGAGCGACCCAAACCGACGATACGCATGACGAGTCGCGTATCGTTCGTTAAGCGCTCATCGAGAAGCTCCTCGTTCACCTGCGGCCAGTCACAAAGATGGACGCTTAAGGGAGCTTTATCGTTCACGTTGCGTACCAGGTTCTGATAAAGCTCTTCAGTTATGAATGGCATGAAGGGAGAGAGCAAGGCAACAAGCGTCGTCAGGCACTCGTAGAGTGTGAGGTAGGCCGCTACTTTATCGCTGTCCAACTCAGGTTTCCAGATGCGCTCGCGACTGCGCCGCAAGTACCAGTTGGAGAGATCATCCAGAAAAGCCTGTATGGTCGCCGTTGGTTTTACCGTGTCGTAGTGTTCCAGCCCTTCTGTGACCTCTCTGATTGCTATCTGTAACTCAGAGAGGATCCAGCGATCCAGTTCGCCGCGCTGAGCTACCGGGAGCTGGTGCTGAGTCGGATCAAAGTGATCGATATTTGCGTAGCTGACAAAAAAGCTATAGACGTTCCATATCTTATCCAGCGTCCGGCGCACCAGCATCCACTTTTCGCTCAGTCGAACGGGCAGACCTGTCCGCGCTGACTTTTCCATATCCTCCTCCGTTGGAATACGGGGGAAGTTGAGGTTCAGTTCGGGTACATGGTTGGCGAAAAGCCAGCGCATAGTATCGGAGCCAACCCGTTCAGCCGCTTCATCGAAGACGATCATATTGCCCTTTGACTTGTGCATGGGTGTGCCATCTTCAGCCAGGAGGGTCGCATAGCCAAAGAGCGTCTTGAACGGCGGCGTGTTCTCCAATACGGTGCTCATTACCAGCATCGAATAGAACCAGTTTCTAAACTGGCCTGGAAACGACTCGGTCACAAAGTCCGCTGGGAACCACTTCTGCCAGTATTGATGATTGGTACGATAGTGCAGCGTCGAGAATGGTACGATGCCAGCGTCAAGCCAGGGGTTGCCGACATCTTTGATACGTGAAACCTCTGCATGACACTTTCTACAGCGAACCTTGACCGCATCGATCCATGGGCGATGCGGCGAATGACCTTCAAACTCTTCCCAGCCGGATGCGGCCAGTTCTTCCAGTTCATCCTTACTGCCAATGACCTCGAAAGTGCCGCATTGTGGACAGTCGTAGATGGGCAGAGCCAATCCCCAGTAGCGTTTCTTGGAGATCATCCAATCATCCATGTTGCGCAGCCAGTCCAATTCGCGCTCAAGGCCAAACCCCGGTATCCAGTTGATCTGGCGTACCACGTCCATGATCTCGTAGCGCAACTCCTCCATAGAGATGAACCACTCATCAACCAGGCGGAAGATCAATTCAGTCTTACAGCGCCAGCATGTTGGATAGCGATGCTTATAGTTCTGTGGGCGATAGAGCAGCCCCTTTTGTGCCAGGTCGTCGGCGATCTGCTGACCGACTTCAGCTGCAAACTGTCCTGTGAGCCAGTCAAAGCCTGCAACATAGACCCCGAACTCGTCGACTGGAGCGACGGCTGCAAGGTTAAATTCTTTCGAAAGCGCAAAGTCTTCGCGCCCGCAGCCAGGAGCGATGTGCACGATCCCAGTTCCTTCAGTGGCGCTTACATCTTTCCAGGGTACAACAGTGTGGACAACGCCCTGCTCCGCGGGCAACTCGTCGAACGGGCCATGATAGCTCCAACCGACCATATCGCTGCCCTTCAGCGTCTGCACAACATGGTAGTCACCTTTATCACGGCCTTTAAGCGCTTTTAGCACCGGGAGGAGTTCCTGTGCCAGGTAGTAGTACTCGCCATCCTGTTCTACTTTGATGTAGGGCAGGTCAGGATGTACCGCTGCCGCGACATTAGCTGCCAGCGTCCAGGGTGTAGTAGTCCATGCTAGCAGGTATTCTCCAGGACGGTCCACTAATGGAAAGCGTACATAGAGACTCAGGTGTGTTGTTTCCTTGTAGCCTTCTGATTCTATTTCCATATTCGAGATACCGGTCGCGCAGCGTGGACACCAGGGCATTACATCGTGCCCCTTGTAGAGTAGCCCTTTTTCATGGCATCGTTTCAAGAAAGACCAGATGGTAAAGTTATTCTCATCGGACAGGGTATAGTAGTCATTGCCCCAATCCATCCAGTAGCCCAGGCGGATAGACTGATCGGTCTGTCGTTTCGCGAATGTGAAGACGCGATCTTTGCAGCGTTG
>DMFQ01000072.1:16736-26027 GCA_003450555.1 Ktedonobacter sp. | reverse complement strand
ACAAACTCGTCGATGCCGTAAGCTTCGATATCAAGTTTGCTCTTCAATCCAAGGTCCTTCTCGACTTCAACCTCAACCCATAACCCCTGGCAGTCGAAACCATTTTGGTAGCGCTGCTGATAACCCTGCATAGTTTTTAGTCGCTGATATATATCCTTATAGGTTCGTCCCCAGGCATGGTGTACACCCATCGCATTGTTCGCGGTGATGGGACCATCGAGGAACGAAAATTGTTTATCGCTGTGCTCATTGCGCTGCAGGTACATCTGTAGTACGCCTTGGTCATCCCACCACTTCTGAATGGTTGATTCTAGCGCCGGATAGTCAACGCGGTCTGCTGCCGTCACTGTACGGAACACATTTGATTTCACTGACACTTCTGCCTCCTCTGCTCTAAATGAGCGCCTGCGAGCTCGTCTTGTTACTTGCCATGATCTCGTTGTTTCTACTCGGTCAACATAATCTCTAAACGCTTATTAATCTTCCCTTTATTTTCAGTCTTTGTAATTCTGATGCGACCCACCTCTTTGGTATGGTTGACATGCGTCCCGCCATCTGCTTGTAGGTCAAGCCCGACGATTTCAACGATGCGTATTTCCTCGATTTCTGGTGGGAGCAGATTAATTTTAGTACGTATCAGGTCGGGTATTTCGAAGGCCTTTTCTCTTGGCAACTTATACACTTTGATCGGGTAGTCTGCCTGCACCGCTTCATTGATTTTCTGCTCAATGTAGGCAATGCGCTCTTTATTCAGGTTTTCCATGGCAAAATCCATGCGCGCCCGGTCAGGATACATCTGGCCTCCTGTCACCTGTACGCCAAATTCACTCCAGATAGTGCCGCAGAGAATGTGTAGAGCAGTATGGGTTCGCATCATTTTGTAGCGAAAATCCCAGTCAATGGTCCCGACAACCTCTGTACCGATGGGTGGGGGCGTGCAGCTGAGTGTATGCCAGACAATGTCGTCCCGCTTATTCATTGCAATTACATTGGCTTGAATCTGATAATTATCCCATGAGATAGTGCCATGATCCGCCATCTGGCCGCCTCCACCCGGGTAGAATACCGTGGCATCCAGAGCCACCTCGTCTCCCTCAACGGCGACAACTTTAGCACTGCATTCGAAGGTAAAACTATTCTCGTGGTAGAGCAATTTTGTTTTCATCATGATCGACGCTCTCTTCTGGCTCAATAAAAATCCTCTCGCCCAACATAGATAGGGACGAGAGGAACTCCCGCGGTACCACCCTCATTAGCCATAGTCCCATAACGAAATGGATATGGCCCACTTGGTTTCGCTGTAACTCCTCAGTTGTGAGGATTCGTACAGCCCTTCGTGATAACGGGAAGGCCCCGGCTAGGTCTACTTCGTTGTTTCGGCTAGCGGCTCGGGAATGATTTTCGCTTCACGATCTTGACCTGGTTACACCAACCCCAGGCTCTCTTTGGCAAGATATGGTGATCTACTCGTTCCTTCATTGCCCATGCGTATGTATGACTTGTTTTTACTTCGTCTTTTCTATAGACGATCAGGCAAGTGATATTTGAAGAATAACAACGTTATGATACCATAGGAAGTGATAAAATACAACTATGTTTCTGTTTTAACAATTCTCAATCCCACACTGACTTCATAGGGAACTAGGAACTAAAAGGAATTATAATGCGTGACCTGGATACGTTTTATGGACCAAACGCAGGCTATGTCCTGGAACAGTATGAGCGATATCTTAAGAATCCGGCGAGTATCGATACTACTACACGAGCTATTTTTGACGCGTGGGCGCAGGAGGGCGAAATTTCACCCTCTGAAGTTGACGAAAGGGTGAATGGCGACACACCCTTTCAAGTCTCTCATGTCGTAGCCGCTTCGGCTCTTGCGCACGCCATTCGCGCCCTGGGACATCTCGGTGCTCATCTCGATCCCTTAGGGACAGAACCTCTCGGTGATCCCGCCCTATTACCTGAAGCGCACGGGATAACCGATGAAGAGCTAGCACTTCTTCCACCAATAGTAGTTGGAGGACATGCCGCTGAAGGAGCGCGTAACGCACTGGAAGCGATTGCTACTCTACGTGCTATGTACTCTGGTACGATCAGTTATGAGTTTGACCAGGTGAAAAGCCCGATCGAGCGCTCCTGGTTACGTGACGCAGTAGGGCTACGGCTGTTCCAAGAAACACAGGGACCGGCGGCCAGTCGCAGACTCCTACAACGGCTCACACAGGTTGAGGTATTTGAACGTTACCTTCACCAGACCTTTCCAGGCCAGAAACGCTTCTCCCTGGAAGGTACGGATGCACTTGTGCCCATGCTTGATGAAATTACTCTAGGGGCGATCGAGTCCGGGAGCCGCGAGGTCATTATCGGAATGGCGCACAGGGGACGCCTCAATGTGCTTGCTCATGTGTTTGGAAAGTCATATACGGAAATCCTTTCTGAATTTGGACATGCCAAACACGAGGAGGGTGTTCCTCTCACCGATACTTTTGGTTTTGGCTGGACAGGTGATGTCAAATACCACCTGGGGGCGGAACATGTGCTCAGTGAAGAAGCCTCAATGAGCCTCAAGGTGATATTGGCTCCCAATCCTAGCCATCTTGAGTTCGTCAATCCGGTCATCGAAGGTATGGTTCGAGCCTCGCAGATGATCTCTGATGTTGCCGGAGCACCGTTACAGGAGGTGGACTGTGCTCTGCCCGTCCTCATTCATGGTGACGCGGCTTTTCCTGGCGAGGGAGTTGTAGCAGAAACATTGAATCTGTGGCAACTCCATGGCTACTGGGTCGGGGGAACCATCCACATTATTGTAAACAATCAGCTTGGCTTTACGACTGAGCCAGAAGATAGCCGATCCACACAGTTCGCCAGCGACCTGGCGAAGGGTTTTGAAATCCCCATCATCCATGTCAACGCAGATGATCCGGATGCGTGCCTCACCGCAGTGCGCCTGGGTCAGGCATACCGGGACCACTTTCATAAGGATGTGCTAATTGACCTGGTGGGCTACCGCCGTTGGGGTCACAACGAGGGTGACGAACCCGCTTTCACCCAACCACACATGTATGATAGTATCCGTTCACATCCAACAGTGCGTGAACTGTACGCTCGCCATCTGGTGGAGATAGGGACAGTTTCGCAAGAAGAAGTGGACTCCATGGTGAAGGACGCGTTCACTCATCTAGAGCAGGCAAAGCAAGAGGCCAGTAATGGTCTGGTGCTTGCGGATGAAGAGTCGAATGGGTTGAATGGCAACGGCTATCATGATGAACTAGAGCAAGTGCCCCAGATTTCAGCTGAACAGTTGACTACCTTTAATGACGAATTACTTACCTGGCCAGATGGATTTATCCCCAACGCCAAGCTGGTGCGTTTACTGCAACGACGGGCCTCCACACTTGGTTCAGACGGTGGTATCGATTGGGGACAGGCTGAGGCTTTGGCTTTTGCCTCAATACTTGCAGATGGCACGCCGATACGTATAACTGGTCAGGATGTTGAGCGCGGCACTTTTAGTCATCGCCACGCGGTACTGCACGATCAACACAATGAGACTTATATTCCCTTGCAGCATCTCTCCTCGGCACGTGCATCCTTTTCAATTTATAACAGTCCTTTAAGCGAGGCTGCTGCTCTTGGCTTCGAGTACGGCTATAGTGTTCATGCTCCGCGTACGCTGGTCTTGTGGGAGGCACAGTTTGGTGATTTTGCGAATGCCGCTCAGGTTATTATCGATCAATTTATTGCTTCGGCGCGTGCAAAATGGAAGCAGAAGTCTTCGCTAGTGCTCTTGCTGCCTCATGGCTACGAAGGACAGGGACCAGAGCATTCAAGCGCGCGCTTGGAACGCTACCTTCAGCTATCTGCACAGCACAATTGGCGGATTGCAAATTGCTCGACGGCATCCCAGTACTTTCACCTGATGCGGCAGCAGGCCTTTTACCTGGAACGTGACCCACTTCCCCTGGTTATCATGACGCCGAAGAGCTTGCTTCGCCATACGCTGGCAGCGGCCACACTCACAGAACTCGCAG
The DNA here is from genome assembly GCA_003450555.1 of Ktedonobacter sp. GTDB lineage: Bacteria > Chloroflexota > Ktedonobacteria > Ktedonobacterales > Ktedonobacteraceae > UBA11361. The sequence continues at coordinate 21,993 of DMFQ01000072.1, read as the reverse complement.
AGGGTACGTTCCAGAAAGTTATTAATGACACGATGGCTCTAGCTCGCACAGGTGATATCAGAAAAGTGCTGCTCTGTACAGGTAAAGTATCGATTGATCTTTTATCTCACAAGAAACGATCAGAGGCTGAGGATGTGGCGATCGTGCGCGTCGAACAATTGTATCCTTTCCCTGGAGATGCGCTCCAAGAGGCTTTATCCAGCTATCCACATCTACGGGAGGTCGTATGGGTGCAGGAAGAGCCGCTCAACATGGGAGCTTGGAACTACCTCTCGCCCCAACTTTTGGCCCTCGTCGGGCATCAGGTTCCAGTGAGAGTGATTGCTCGACCTGAACGAGCAAGCCCTGCCTCAGGTTTTATGGATCTGTTTCTGGCTGAACAGGAACAGATATTGACACAAGCCCTGGGTTCATTTAGTAAAGAACGTGGAGGAAACTATGCCCATTGATATACGTGTCCCAACATTGGGTGAATCAATCGTTGATGCTGTAATAGGGAAGTGGCTGAAGCACGAGGGAGATGCGGTTAATCAGGGTGAAGCTCTTGTTGAGTTGGAGACAGATAAAGTCAATGTGGAAGTAACCGCCGACCAGAGCGGAATTCTGCAAAAGGTCGTCAAGCAGGAAGGTGATTTAGTGGCGGTCGGTGAAGTTCTGGGGATTATTGGCGAGAGTAGTGCTGAAACTGCCGCACCAGCAGGGAATGGACAAAAAGTTCCAACAGGTCAATTCCAAGCCGGGTTGGTAGTCAACGAAAAGCAGAAAACTCCTACGGGACAGCTTCCACCGGCACAGGTGACTAGCGACGGGCAGCGTCCGCCTTCCCCACTGGCTCGTCGCATCGCAGAGGAGTACCACGTCGATCTATCTCAGGTAAGGGGAACGAGTCCTCATGGGCGTGTGACAAGGGACGACGTGATTGGCTATATGGAACAAAACACACAGAATACCGCTCCCTCGCAACACATTGTGCAAGCTGCGGAGACTCCTCCCGCCCCATCCGAGTCGCAACCCAGGACTACAGCGCCTGTACAGGCGGGTGGCATACCTCAAATAGCGTCACGTGGGCGAGAGGAGCGAGTACGGCTCTCGCGTCGGCGACAGACGATTGCCCAGCGCCTGGTAGAAGCTCAGCACACCGCGGCGATGCTCACGACATTTAACGAGATAGATATGAGCGCCATTATGGAAGTGAGGAGTCGGCGGAAAGATGCTTTTAAGGAGCGCCACAACGTGTCCCTTGGTTTTATGTCGTTCTTTACAAAAGGAGTAGTCGGTGCGCTCAAGGCATTTCCTCGCCTGAACGCGGAGATACAGGGCAACGAGATGGTGCTGAAACGTTACTATGATATCGGAATAGCTGTCGGAGCCGAAGAGGGACTCGTTGTGCCGGTACTGCGTGATGCTGATCGCAAGAGCTTTGCGGAAATCGAGCAGGAGATCGCGGCGCTAGCTAAAAAAGCCAGGGAGAATAGCCTTGCATTAACTGAACTGCAGGGAGGTACCTTTACCATTACTAACGGCGGTATTTTTGGCTCGTTGCTTTCGACGCCCATCTTGAATGCGCCGCAAGTGGGTATACTTGGCATGCACAAGATAGAACAGCGACCTGTTGCCGTCAACGGACAGGTTGTTATTCGTCCGATGATGTACGTCGCGCTCTCCTATGATCACCGTATCGTCGATGGACGTGAGGCCGTACAATTTCTGGTCAGAGTCAAGGAATTGGTCGAAGACCCAGAAACGCTTTTGCTTGAAGGATAGTTGAAAGTAACCTTGCAGTTATTCGCCAGCGATACCAGGAAGAGAATTGCTAACTTGAGATCAAATGTGTCAAAGCGTAGTAAGTGCTCATGTGACGAATAGGATTCCCCTCGACACGAACGCCTTCTACCTGTATAATCAACTTGACTACATCGGATGGTGGGAACAGAGGAGTCATCTTACTATGCAACGAGACAATCCATACCCTCAGCAACAGGGAAAGAACGACGATTTGAACGTACTAGTCGGGCGATCGCTGGGCCAGTTTCGTATCGTCGAACGCATTGGAGCTGGTGGCATGGCGACCGTTTTCAAAGCCTATCAACCAAACCTTGATAGGTATGTTGCTATCAAAGTACTGCCAGCATATCACGCGCGCGATCCAATCTTCGTCAAGAGGTTTGTGCAGGAGGCCCGTGCCGTCGCGAAATTAGTACACCCCAACATCCTCCAGATTCACGATTTTGGTGAGCAAGATAACATCACCTATATCGTCATGGAATATGTTGAGGGTGGCACACTCAAGGAACGCTTGAAGCGATCGTTGGCAGTTCCCGAGGCGGTCGACTACATGATCCAGGCAGCGGAGGGTTTGAATTGTGCCCACAACAATGGCATTGTTCACCGCGACGTGAAGCCTGCTAATATGCTGCTGCGCAAAGATGGCTATCTTCTTCTCTCTGACTTTGGCATAGCAAAGATTCTCGAAGGTACAACCAATCTCACTCGCGTTGGAACAGGTATCGGCACGCCACAGTACATGTCCCCTGAACAGGGCACTGGACAGGCGGTAGACCGCCGCAGCGATATCTATTCGCTTGGTATTGTCCTGTTTCACTGCTTAGCTGGCCGGGTGCCTTTTACTGCAGATAATCCGTTGACAATCACGGTAAAGCATCTTAATGATCCGCTGCCTATTGAGATGTTACGGATGGCAGGGGTGCCGACCCCTATTGAACAGGTCGTGGTAAAGATGGCGGCGAAAGCACCGCAGGATCGCTACCAGACGACCGATGAGCTGATCGGCGCGTTGACAGGGGCGCTGACGGCTTCACATCTTTCGATGCCCCTGCGCTGGCGCCCAGGAATGTCTTCAGCGATACCACAACTGGATGCGCAGGGCAGTAGTGGTGTCTCTCGACCAACGCCTGTTTCAGTAAGTGGACAAGACCTGGTCTCAGGGCAAAGCGTTCCTTCGCAGCAGTTGCCGTATAACAGTCAGCAGCCAGTAGTAACGCTGCCATGCTTTCGCTGTGGAGCCTCTAATCCGAGCACTCGTCTTTTTTGTACCTCCTGTGGCGATGAACTCTCTGACAAACGGGCCATTCACGATCGATTCCTTGGACCAAACAATCGTCCGGTCCTCGCTCGGCTGTCTATTCAGAATGGGCCGATGGGGGGTCGCTCCTTCCGTTTTCACCAGGTGGTCACGACGATTGGTCGCACTAATGGCAATGATCTTATCATACAGGGACGTACGGTTTCTCGTCGTCATGCTCGTCTCTATTTTGACAATGGCCGCTGGTACCTGGAGGATTTACAAAGTGCCAATGGGACGCTAGTCAACAATGTGCGGGTCTACCAACCCGTCGTATTGAATGATGGAGATGTAATCAATTTTGGTGATGAAATCGTGGTATTTAATACCACGTATTGATTGTGATATAGTTTTAGGAAGGTTTTTCAGATGAGTTCGATCAATCCTTTTGTTCAAGTAGCACAGCAGATGTTGTTGGGTGGCGCGGTTAAGCAGAATCATGCCCTTGAGCACGCGACTATTGTTTTGCTCAGTAGAAAGTATCCCGAAGTGCGCTTTGCCGGTATCTCTTTTGCATCCGGTTTTTTTGTTTTCGGTGATGTCCCCACGGAAGCCATTGTTCCTACCGCCAATGAAGCCTTGACCCTGTTACGAACGACACAGCCTGAGATGGCCATTCACGAGCGCTGTGGGACAAATCTCGCGGTTGCAGGCCTGCTTACTGGTCTTTCCTCAATGACCGTTGCCAAATTGCGCCGCCCATACAATTCGTTCAATAACGTCCTGCTGGCATCGACCGCCGCGTTGATACTGGCACGCCCTCTGGGATTGGTAGTGCAGCGCTATGTTACAACGCAGACCCCTAATGCATCAATGAACGTTGTGAAGGTTACTCCCATGCAATTGTTCAGCACACCTGCCCACTTTGTGTCTACCGATAATCCCGATGCGGCTGGTCTTTTCTCGTAGCAGAGAGAGAGTTGAGGATTCATATGGAGCGCAGTCAGTTTCTGGTGGAGACCTCCTGGTTGGCTGAGCATCTGAACGATCCACATATCCGCATTGTGGATATGCGCGGTTATGTACGAACCGTAGAGCACAATGGTGTCCAGGATGCACTATATGTCGGTGCGCGGGATGAGTATGTGCAGGCACACCTTCCTGGCGCGGTGTATATTGACTGGAGCAGTGATATCGTTGACCCTGGCGATACAATCCCCGCTCAAATCGCACCGCTGGCGCGCTTTGCCTCAGTGCTTGGAGGCTTAGGTATTGGTGATCAGCATCTGGTGGTCGCCTACGATATTCACCCAACTGCCCAGTTTGCTACGCGACTCTGGTGGGCGCTCAATTATTATGGGCACGACCAGGTTGTCGTACTGAACGGTGGCTTTGCTAAATGGCAAAGAGAAAATCGACCACTGGAAGTGCGTATACCTACTTATCCGGCAGCTACCTTCACTCCTGTAGTTCAACCTCAGTTACGCGCCACTGCTGCTGAAGTACTGTCTCAGCTTGGCAATCAGCATATCGCAATGATCGATGCGCGTGATCGCGGGCAATATAGCGGTGCGGTAGTCCGTAGACCGGGACGTCCCGGTCATATACCTGGCGCTTTGAACATTCCTCGCGATGACGTAATCGATCCAGCCACTGGTACGTTTCGTAGCAATGAAGAACTCGCCAAAATTTTCTCAAATGCAGGGGTACAACCACAACAGCAGGTGGTGGCTTATTGTAACGGAGGCGTTGCGGCTACAACCATCCTTTTCAGCCTGGCTATGCTCGGCTATCCCCATCTGACCAACTACGATGGTTCCTGGAATGAATGGGGCAGCCGTCAAGATTTGCCGACAGAAGTGTAATCATGGAGCAGTATCCAGCAGGAGAAGAACAGGAGGAACTGCTTGATCTGAATGAGGTCATGCAGGCATTTGGCGTCAGTGAATGGAGCAAGCTGGAAACGATCGTAGAAACTGCCGCGACCGAGCGTTGGAGTGCGCTGCTTGACATCCAGGGGCAGCGCTATATTCTTAGAGAGCAGCCTGAAGGACTCGTGTCAGAAGATTCCAATCATCGTATTGCCTTCCGACATTTTCTCCAACAAGCAGGTATTCCTCTGCCAGCTTTGTGGCTTACCCCTCAAGGGGAACCAATGGTGGTGATTGGCGACACTTCCTTTGAACTTGAGCAAGAGGCCATGGGCGATTTCTTCAACACAAGTGCGTCCCGAAG
>DMFQ01000072.1:11804-16671 GCA_003450555.1 Ktedonobacter sp. | reverse complement strand
TACGTATGCGGGACCTCAACATCGTTGGCCATCAGAGGCGCATATCGGTGGGGTTGTACAAGGCTATTTGAATATGGCGCGTGTGAAAGCCGAGCAGAGTGAGATAGCAGCCGTTGCCGCGGCGCTGGAGAACTGGTGCGATCAATGGGAGGCTGTACTCCCCTCCGCAATGGTGTCTATCGGCTCTGTTCGTGGTTTGCCTGAGTTCCATATCCACGGAGATTATCACGCTATGAACCTGCGTTTTGGGGCTCAGGGTGTCACAGCTGTACTCAACCTGGCAGCTTCTCGCTGGGAGAAACGCATTATCGAACTTGCCTATGCGCTGTTCTATTTTAGCGCTTTAGAGTGGCACCCAGAGAGTCCATTAACGCGCCCACTCGTCAAACGCGGCCTTGATCCCGAACGAGCACACCGTTTCTTAGCAGCCTACGCTGCGGTCTATCCTCCAGTGCCGCACGAATCCTCGATAGTAGGCGATGCCTTGATGCTGGTCTCACCTATTGTCACCATCAATGGTCCGCTAGAAGATGTATTTTTTACGCGATATGATGCCCACAATGATCAAGGCGTTAGAGAGCAATTGATTGATGATGTAATGGAGCGCCTGGCATGGGCTACTTCACTTCCCGCGTGGTTAAGTCGGGTGCGCCGCTCATTGGCTGAGATGTGGGGATGAAATTTCTATAAGGCTCTTTGCTTGAGGATAGTCACCAGGTCACTCAATACTCCATAGGCCGTTTGAGTCACCGTTGGTTCGTGTTCTACCAGTGTGAGCGTTCCCATGGCTTCGGTCTCTAAAGAGATAACGCTGGTAGTACCTGTGCCAACCCGCAGTATGTTATCCTGGCTGATTTTACGTGGACGTACCTCTGCAATGATAGCATCATGCTTGCGGTATGCCCGGCTCACGAGGCGAATAGGAGTTCCTGCGGACGCGGCTGCGCGAATTTCAGCGACTGAGTAGTCACGAATGCCCTGACGTTCGATATGTTGTGGTGAGATCTGACTCTCCAGCAGCGTATTTGCCAGGATAGTAGTTTTCATAGCTGCGTCCCATCCGTCGAGATCATACCATGGATCAGCCTCGGCGATACCAAGCTCCTGAGCCTTCGCTATCGACTCTTCTCGCGTGAAGCCCTGCTCGATCATGCTCAATACAAGGCTGCTTGTGGTGTTCAGCAAAGCGCGAAAAGAGCGAATGCCAACCGCCTGGAGGGTAAATTGCGCAAGATTGATAAGGGGCAGCCCATCCATGACCGTCGCTTCAAAGCGAAATTGCACATTCTGATGGCGTGCTAAAGCCTGTAATTCGGATTGGGCATAGGCGACCGGACCTTTATTTGCGGTAATCACATCTAAACCTGACTGCAAGGCTGTGCGAATGTAACTAAGAGCCGGTTGACCATTCTGAGGGTTGAGCGTGGTAAGTTCGATGAGAATGGTTGCTCCAACGGCTTTGCCGACTTCGATAAACGATTCAGCATTATTGACATAAATTCCTGTGTCGATGAACCGCTGTAGGGGGTTCGCATCTCGTGCCAGTAGCTCTGCATCAAACCCCCGGGGATGGATATAGAGACCTCGACTCCGCGTACCAAGGCCGCTTATAACCGGACGAATGCCCAGTTCATTGCCCAGCCATTCACGACGTGATGTGAGTAGCGCGAGGAAGGCTTGCGAGACATGCCCATAACCCAGGAGTAAAATGCGTACCGAAGGCAATAATGCTGAAAGAGAAGTTTCGCTCATGATGTGCTACCTGTGAACCGAGGAAAAACCAGAGTTCATTGTTGTGAAAGGCATGGTTGCTTTGCCCGTGAGTGATGAAATAGAGAGCAATGATTGCAATCAATACCAGTAGAATTATAAGCGCTGTTACAATAATGATGCGCAAGGATAGAGTAAAGCCAGAAGCTTTCGCAGGTGGATTACTGCTCTTAGGTGATGGTGCATGAGAAGCAGATTGTGTGACAGGTTTTTGCTGAACTGGTTCCATCTGCTGTGCGATGAATCCGCGTGCAGCAGCCGACGAATTTATCCCAGGTTTTGCAGCGCCTGGCTGGTAAGTGAGCACTGTTCCCTGAGCCTTTGGAGCAATAACCTTGGTTTTGTCTAATGTGTTATCGAGGACTGGAGAGTGGTCCTGAGGCGATGCTTTGTTGATTTTGGGATCTGGCTCCGCTGCCGTTGGGGGAATGGCGTTATTTTTGAATACATTGTTGAGTGAGGAGCCACAGCTCGGACAGTAGGAAGCCTGATGTACCAGCGGTGAACCACAACGTGGACATACTGGCATTTGCGTTGGAGGTTGCGCAGGTTGAACGACCGGGCTATTCACCACATCAGGTGCTGGCTGCTTTGCGTTTTCTTTTGCTCGTTGAATGGCCTCGTACAGTAAGGGCAAGTCTGGTTGGGTACTATTCGGGTCTAGTGGGCGTGCGGGTGGTATAGATGATGGAGCAGGTAATGCTGCCATCACCTTGCGCAGGTCAGTGCTCAACTCTGCAACGGTTGGGTAGCGATCTCTCTGCCTCATGGCCATTGCTCGTTTGATGATATTGTTCAGTTGCTCGAGTAATGCTGGCGGTAACGTACCAAGTTGCGCGAGGTGACGAAGATGGCGCGGTGCGGGTTTAGCAGGTTTTGAGACACCTAATCTGAATTGCCGAGCGGCAATCGCATCTGCATTATTTTCAGGAGGATTTTTTGCCACTACTTCTTGCAGCGATGGCAGATCGGGTAGCCCTTGCTGGATAGATTGATTGCGCGTTGAAACGCTCGGTGGCTCATGGGCGGTCAATGCAAAATAAAGCGTGCCACCCAGGGCATAAACATCTGAACGTTCGTCGGTGCCGGTACCACCGGGGTATTGCTCCTGTGGAGCATAGCCAGGTGTGCCCTGGTGGCGGATGAAAAAGAGCGTGCGAGCGCCGTCGGCTGTCGCTTTTGCGTTACCAAGGTCAACCAGGATAGCGGTACCGTTCGGCATGATACGGATGTTATCGGGTTTGATATCGCGGTGAATAACTATAGGCTGCTGAGTGTGAAGGAACTGGACAGCGTCACAAACCGAAAGGATCCAGTCCATAATCTGGGGTAGAGGGATAACTTCATTACGTTGGCGCGCGATGCGAATGCGATCGGTTAAATCGCTGCCTTCTATATAGCTGAGCACAACAAAGTAGTGACCACGCTCATTAAAAGCTTCGTGAAAGGCAGGAAGATTCGGGTGATGTAATTGGCTCAGCACTCGTGCTTCGTGCTGAAGCTGAGCCTGTCCACTAGAACCCGTAACAAAATATTCTTTAATGGCGTATTGCTGGTTCATTCTCAGGTCTATGGCTAAATAGACATGCCCAAACCCCCCGCTGCCCAGCACGCGCTCAATGCGATAGCGTCCGTTGAGAATTGTCCCCGACGGAACCGTTTCCATCATTTCAGAAGGTATCTCCCTCGTTATTCTCTGAAGTTAGTATGGGCAAAGGGGCACGTTAGAACAATGGTCTCGACCACTTTCTAAATGTTTTAGTATACGTATGTTCGCATTATACACTAGACGTTGGGACATGTCATTGTTTGTAGCACCAAATAGAACCTATTGTCCAAAAGGAGGTTCTATTTCATTGCTCCAGGGATGAGATCTGGCGAATTTGCCGTGATGAGGGTGAGACGCGCGCCTGAGAGAGGAATGCCCAATCATTCTGTTTGCAAACCCGGAGATACATATAGGTTTCGGCTTGTTGTACCCCCTGGACTTTATAGAGTTTCTCTGTGAGAAAGTTGAGTAGATGATCGTTATCCCGGCACACTACTTCCGCAAGCATATCAAAACTGCCGGTACAGAGAATGAGGTAAATAACCTCGTCAAATGCCGAAATTTCTTGCGCTACCTCCATCAATCGATCGCCTGAGACGCGAATGCCTATCATGCTGGCCAGGGAGAAGCCAAGCTTGATCGGATTGGTAACGGCAACAATCTGCATGACCTGATTATTTATGAGGTTTGAAACACGTTGTCGAACGCTGGCCTCAGAGATACCAAGGTCCGCTGCTATCTTTGTGAATGGGCGACGGCCATCTTGCTGCAGCGCTTCAATGATGCGCTGGTCAATGTCGTCTATCACATTTTTATTGTTGTTATGCTGATCCATGCGTTGATTATACTACCATTTTTCGGTTCTATATGCAATAAGTTGTGGATGTTTCCGGCATATTGTAAGATGGGGTAGAGTTGCTTTGCCAGAAAGGATAACCTGACTATGCCCACTAGCGCGACCGGGCTGGTCTTCGATGAGCGATTTCTCGGCCACGACACTGGTGTGCAGACTACAGTGATGATGCGCGAAGGCTCATTTTCTCTTGCGCCAGAGCCACATCCCTCGTCTTTGTTCATTACCCAGCGCATAAAACAATTTCTTGATGGTTCTGGTCTGACAGCGCGAATGCAACTTATTACGTCGCGAGCCGCGCACGAGGACGAGCTGACTGTCTATCATACTCGTGAATACATCGCTGGTATACGTGCCATGTCCGAAGGCGTTGGTCCCATGAAAGGTCCCTGGGGAGAGGCAGAGCTTGATACACCGCTTAGTCACGCTTCATTTGAAGCAGCTCTCTATGCTGCTGGCGGCGCGATGAATGCAGTCAGCGCGGTCATGGATGGCGAGGTACGTAATGCCTATGCATTGTTACGCCCTCCCGGTCATCATGCCATGAAGAATAGAGCAATGGGCTTCTGTATTTTTGCCAATGCTGTCATTGCGGCCTACTATGCGCGTAAAGTTTATGGCCTCGAGCGGGTCATGATCGTCGATTGGGATGTACATCACGGTAACGGTACTCAGGATGCCTTTTATCAAGATTC
>DMFQ01000072.1:7207-11651 GCA_003450555.1 Ktedonobacter sp. | reverse complement strand
GGTGAATTAGAGCAAGTGGGAAGCGGCTCAGGTACTGGTTATACGGTCAATATTCCATTGCCGGCGGGAACAGGAGATCGGGGATATCGCGCAGCATTCGAGCAACTTGTGCTTCCGATAGGGTTACAATACCGCCCACAATTGATCATTATCTCAGCGGGGCAGGATGCAAGCTGGCTCGACCCTCTGGCACAAATGATGATGACGATGGCAGGTTTTCGCCAGCTATCTGAAGATATGGTTAAGCTGGCGGACGAAGTCTGTGCTGGACGGCTGGTCATGCTCCAGGAGGGGGGCTATAGCGCTGCGTACGTGCCTTATTGTACTGTTGCCGCCGTCGAACCCTTGCTAGGTGTCGACATGGGTATTGTCGATCTCTATGTCACATCATCTGAACTAGAACGCTCTAAAACGATTCTCACAAATGAGACGCTTAAAGCTTTAAACCTTGCCAGAAGGTGGCATAGACAGTGGTGGAAGATTTAGAATAAAACTTCTTATAGCCATTGGGTACAAACTGATCACCGACTAAACGCTGAGCTAGAATACCAAATAAAGCTAAATAGGTACGATAGTCACTGCAGGATAACAAACTGCATCGGCTCTAATGTAAGCTGCACAAATAACGATGGATTGCCTGGATCGGGATGACTTTGAATTGGAATTGTCCCATCGCTCCCATACAGGAATTGCAAAGTACTGCCTTTTGTGTGCAGAGTGCTGTCTACAATAACATAATCATTGCGCTGCTCCGTAGTAGAAGTATTATATGCGACCAACACTTCCTGGTATGCTAGAATACGCGAAAAAGCCAGTGTGCACGGCTGTCCCTGGGGAAGTCCAAAGTCGCGACCGTTTCCTGAGATTTCTCGAAAATACATCCGGCCAAAATGGAGCGCGTCCGTCTTATGAAAGACTGCAGCGAGCCTGGCAATCTCCTGGTAGATGGTGCAATCGGGGTTGAGATAGCTCACACCGCTGTTAGCGAGATCGAACAGGGGTTCCCGAATGTAACGATCATCGGAACCTTGACCTGCGAAGCCTTGCTCCGTCCCATAATAGATACAGGCAGTTCCGATCGCGCAAAGTAGATACCCTATCCCTGCAATCACCTGCTTATCTGGAGCGCCTGCTGCAAAGCGCTGCTTAGGGTCCTGCCCTATTTGATCGTGATTATCCAGAAAGGTGACCAGGTAGCGGCCCAGCTCACCCCGGCTCAAGGCGTGATTTCGCAAGTTCTCGTAGCGATTGATAAGATTCACCGGGGGGGTCAGTCCTTTGATCGCACCGGGCAACACATAGTAAAGCGGGAAATCAAGCACTGAATTGAGGCCGAAATAAATTGTTTCGTCGTTGACCTGTGCAGGGGTATTAGGACCTATATAGCGATCGATCGCATCATCTCCCGCTACCAATTCGCCAAATAAGAAAAAATTGCGCTTGCCCAGACTTTCAGCATATTCACGTACGGCTGAGCAAAAACGAGATACTGCAAGTGCTCCCATATGCTTGACTGCATCCATACGGAAACCGTCGATGTCTGCCTCGCGCAGCCAGTAGCAGTGCGTTTTGATGAGCGTGTCGAGCAACTGTAGTCCGGAAAGATCATCATCGTTATCGAAATCTTTCAGTGAGATGAAATCCCCGTGCTGCGCCTCAATATCAACATCCCAGTTGCGTATCTGGCCCCTGCGGTGATAATAGTCAGGATTACGGAGCTCCTGGGGAAGGGGTCTGTTATCCTGCCGCCATCCTCCAAAGGGAAATTGAAGGTCATCGAAATAATAATACGGTACGTCTCCCTGGTAGTACCAGTTATCGCCTGAGTGGTTGGTAACCACATCGAGAAAGACACGCATATTGCGATTGTGTGCCGCGCTCACCAGATCGACCAGATCCTGCTTGCTACCAAAACGCGGATCGATATCAAGATAGTTTTGAATGGAGTATCCATGGTATGTTCCCGAATCAGGATTGGGAGCGCCATTGTTCTCAAATACAGGACTTAACCAGAGCGCCGTACAACCCAGGTGAGCAATGTAATCCAGGTGGTCTAAAATACCTCGAATGGTGCCGCCACAGAAGGTGCTAAGCTGCGTCGGCGTTCCGGCGCTTGTCGAACGGGATTGAGTCTGGACAGGAGTTCGGTCGTGATTATCGTGAAAGCGGTCTACCAGGAGAAAGTAGGTGAACTCTTCCCGCCATTCTCGCTCGGTAGACCAGTATGTTTTCCCTGGCAGGGGGGTAAGATCAATCTCTTTGATGGATGTAGGGGTACTCATTAGAATCTCCTCTTTATCATATGTCATATAGAGGATACAACAAAAAGAAGCATTGCGTATTTCATATAGATATAGAATACAAATGTATAGTAACTTTAGACAATGTTTTGCTCTCGACGTTGCTGAGGACTCGAAAAACGATTGATTCGCTAAGAAGCAAAGTATACCATATTTGTGGGCAAATTTTCGTACTGATGGGGTGCTTGCACAATGAAAAAATTGAGACGGAAGATTCCACTCTCTCTGAAGTGTGGTAGAATGTATACAAAGACGACTATTGAGAGTTCCCCTAATGACGAGTAAATGACGTTCGTCTTGCTCTGATTTTTTCTTGATGGGATTCTTGTTTTTACCTGGTCTCCTTTTCTCGCACGTCACATGAAGGGAGAGCAACGAGCATGTAGATACAGTACGTTAGCATGTTCTCCTTGAGAAGAAGGGAAGAGAACCATGCCTCGTCTCCAGAGGTGCTCATATCTATTTCTCCTTTTGTTGTGTAGCTTTGTTGTACCTCTATCATCTTGCTCTACCTCTGCCTCTGCCCCTCATGCTTCCTCTGCTTTTACAACTCTCAAACCTGTGGGAACCACTCTATCCACCTATCGTGGTCATCACAACGCTGTAAATGCTGTTGTCTGGTCTCCTGATGGGAAGCGTATCGCTTCTGCCAGTTTTGACAAAACGGTACAGGTCTGGGATGTGGCAACGGGGCATATTGATATGACCTACCGTGGGCACTCGAACCGCGTGACTGCTGTGGCCTGGTCTCCCGACGGGAGGGACATCGCGTCTGCCAGTTTTGATATGACGGTACAGGTCTGGGACGCCACAACCGGCAGACGCATTTCGACGTATCGAGGTCACACGGACACTGTCACTGCCCTTGCCTGGTCCCCTGATGGAAGCCAACTTGCTTCTGCTAGCTATGATAAGACAGTACAGGTCTGGAGAATCGGGGCAGTCGCCCCCACAGATACAGTGTTGACGTACCATGGGCACTCCGATTGGGTCATGACTGTCGCCTGGTCTCCCAACGGAAAATATCTCGTCTCCGCTGGTATCGATGCAACAGTGCAGATCTGGGATGCAATCACAGGAAAGACCATGTTAACTTACATGGGCCATACAAACATTGTAACTGCCCTCGCCTGGTCCCCTGACGGAACGATGATCGCCTCGGTGAGCATTGATGCGACGGTGCAGGTCTGGAATGCGATCACGGGTAAATTTTCCTGGGTCTATTGCTGTCGTGATTGGGTGAATGGGGTAGCCTGGTCCCCCAATGGGAGGTTTGTTGCCTCGGCAAACACCAACAAGACGGTTCAAGTATGGAATAGTATAACGGGTCATGCCGTGTTGACCTATCGTAATCATAAGAGTGAAGTGCTCACGGTCGCCTGGTCCCCTGACGGAACGCGCATTGCTTCTGGAGATGACGATGGGTTGGTACGCGTCTGGCAAGCGCCCATGCTTCTATAGTGTTGCTCTCACCTTCCCTCACCGGATAGTAAGTGCTTCAATTTGTTCATAAGACGAGAAACGAGACTTGAAAAAAACTTTTCAATACAGTATGTTTTACAATAAGCAAATTGAACTTCTGCTTCTTTTTGTTAAAGATACGTATTATGTCGTTCAGTATTTTGTATTGTCCCATTGATTAGGGACAATACACAGTAGTAGTCCTCACAAGGACAGAAAAGAAAGATGGTCGAAATCTATGGATTTGCTGCGTGAAACTGCACCATTCCTTGTTGGCATGATTGTACCTCCACTTGCGATGCTTGCTATCCGTACCACATGGTCGGGCCAACTGAAGTTCTTAATAGCCTTCTTACCCGCGCTCATCCTGGGCTTTTGCACCAGCGCGTTAGCAGGTGAACTTGCCGGTGGAATGCCCGATGGCCTCATTGCGGTCATTATTGACACGTCACTCGTCTTTACTGGCTCACAGCTGGCCTACAGGATTTTCTGGAAGCCAATCTTGGAAGCGCGTTTCCAAAGTGTTTCCACAACTAGAATGCAGCGCGCACGTGAGTAGCCTCATCGCTGAGCAGGAGAATATGGCTCAGGATCGCCGCATAAAAGCTGCTGGATCGTTTAGCAGCATCTTCTTGCTATGACGATCACATACTACAGTTCGCTGCAGTTGCTAGCAACTGCAG
>DMFQ01000072.1:0-7106 GCA_003450555.1 Ktedonobacter sp. | reverse complement strand
AGTTGCTAGCAACTGCAGCGAACCAGGAAACTCATTCTTGTAAGTTCTTACTCTCTATTAGGAGGAAGCCTGTTCCGCCTTCACTATCATTCCTACTGAGCAGAAATGCACCTCTGGTTGGCCTGCAAGCATAGGATAAAGCCCTTCAAAGTACTTGCCCATACGTGGGTCATGAATTGCAGCCTCAACTGCTTCTTTGCTACTCCAGTTTGCATAGACAAGTACTGCACCAGCAAGGCTACTCAGAAGCGCTGCTCCCTGGAAGCCAGGAAGGGCAGGAATAATAGTTTCATGCCATTCTTGCACATAGCCCATCATACGTTGTAGATTTTCTGGTTTGACAGGTAATTTCACCACTTCTGTAATAGTAGAATGTCCATCATCATCATCATCAGCAACAATGATCATTTGCTTTGATTTCAATGTTTGCATCGTTTTTGTGCTCTCTTTCAGATGGCAGGTCAGAGAATTGGAAATGTACCTTCTCAAACTGCATCCTTCGATTAAAGATAAATACTTTAATCTATATTATGAAGGCAGCACAAATAAAATGGAAGGGGATACGAGTTAAGAATGGGTTAAGATTCGGTAGTAATTGTAGGAACAGGGTTACATAATAGTTATACAGAAGTCGTCCTGATTTTTGGACAATGTCATAAAGGGCCTTCAGGACGACTTCTGTATAACTTCAATTATTCATAGGACGTGTGTTTTTTGGAATGCCTTGTTCGCGGGTGCGTTGTGGAATGATAGGTCTCTGCTCTGAGGTAGGCAAAGAGCTTGTAGAGTTACTTAATTGCGTAACAACAGCGTCGATGACTGTCCCACTACGCACTGTCGATGTAGGTATTCGCCCATCCTGCGACTGTTTGAGCAACTCTATCAGACGAGTAGCTGCCACTCTCGTGCGTTGCAGTTCATGCTGAGCGGTTGTGTTACTTTGCAACGCATTATGCAGACGGTAATTCTCTTCTTGCATATGTTGGTATTGGCTTAGCATCTGGCTGTAGCTTTGCAGCCGTGCAAGCAAATTATTGAGCGAGTACGCAATCTGCCAGAGCATATTCTCTTTACCGAGAGGCGCACGCGCAGCAAAATTTCCATTGGCTACTTGCACATGGGTTTGCAAGATAAACTGAATACCCGTATCCAACTGCTGCTTCTGTTCGATCTGAAGCTGTTGCTGCTCGATCTCGCGTTGCTCCAGAGCGGCAATCTCCTCTGCGCGATCAGCACGCTGGATAGCTTGCTGTGCACCAGTGACCCAGAGGAACGTCACAAATGCCACAATGATCTGCAATGTGATAAGGCGGAGATATACCTCATATCCGTTGACAGAGAGCATCTGCGCAAACTCTGGTGTACGAGGAAGGAACGTGATAGCAAGCACGCTCAGCACAATGTGCAGACCTGCAAGCCAGATGACAGAACGTGGACGAAGGAGAGAAACAGCCACAAAGTCAGCCTGTACCAGGAGGTCAAACTGTGGAAGTATGTAGGTTGTGAGACCCCCACCCGATAAGGCGGGTCCAAGGATGGAAAGACCAATGCCGACTTCAATACCGACCACGACCAGAACGCCCGCGATCGCTATCTTGCCCGCTCGGTTGAAAAATAGCGCCACTGTATCAATAAGAATCGGGATAAGCAACACAATGGCCAGGACGTGATTCGGAGTCAAGAAAGCGATGGGATAAGCGGCAAGGACAAGAAGAATCACAACCAGGAGTGTTGCACTCGTCAGTCGTCCACGTCGTGCCAATTCTCGCACAGTTAATGATGCAGTCTCGGGAGGCTGTGCTGGTGCAGTAAGGCGATACCACCACCCCAGAGGGCCTCTATAAGCAAGCCGTATTAGTTGATCATTTCCCCTTGGTGGGGAATCGGAAACCAAACGTACATTCGTGTCCATCATTTGTAGATACACAATCCTTCTTTACAAAATAGAGCATCATAGATAAAGGGGAACCCTGCTATGTACCAGCTAAGCGAGCCACAACTGGAGCAAACTGCTCCGTATACTCTTCAAGTATTTCAATATAGGAGATTCCATGTTGTGCACGACGCTCCTGCAAATCAGCGACGATTTCATCGATAGAGCCGATGAGCAGATGAGGTGACGTTGCTACCTCTTCCACAGATAAGCCTATATGTCCTGCTGCTCTCTGCATCGCTTGGACTCGATGATCGGTTATAATAATACGAAAGACGATGCAACTGAGTTCGAGTGTAGAAAAACACTCTCCTGCCGCTGTACGCACCCATTCTACCTTTTTTGTCATTGCTTCCGCTGTAGCATCCTTCATATTTAGCCCTTTTTGGCTATTCTTAGGTGCAAAACCAACGATGTTGGCTTGTTTTGCTGCAAACGAGAGCACGCGCTCACCGCCACCTCCAATGTATATGGGAGGATGTGGCTTCTGCACAGGTCTAGGCAATCCCTTTGCTTGCTCAATACTATAGAAGTTGCCAGAGAAGGTTACAGGCATCTCCTCTGTGAGCAACTTTTTGATGAGATACAATGCTTCCTCGAAACGGCTAATCCTTGTGCCAGCACGCTCAAAAGGAATGCCTAGTTGGTTATAATCAGAAGGGAGATAACCTGCTCCAAGTCCGAACTCGAAGCGCCCCTCAGAAAAGAGATCGAGCGTAGCCACCTCCTTCGCAAGAAGGCCAGGATGCCTAAGATCATTGTTGAAGACAAAACTGCCAATGCGTAGCGTAGTAGTCGCATCGGCAGCAGCCATCATCGCTGCCACTGGCGCGATATCCTTATCATTATGATCGGGCACGAGAAACGTGGCATAACCCAAGTCTTCGGCCTTCTTCGCTTTCGTGCGCCACTCAGCTCCCGACTGTGCACGCTCAGTCACTACACCAAACCGGAATGGTTGTTGCATAGATATTCTCCTTTTCTCTGTTTCTCGTCGGAGGCTCTCTCAATCGACTCGTTCTTCCCATTCGACATACGATGGGTCACTCCCGCCGTGAAAGATAGTATTTCTTGCTGGGTAAGGGGGAGCATGATACGGAAAGAAAATAAAGCCCTCGAAAGCATTTGTTTCCAGAAGCTCCGGTTGGCTCGCGATCTCCAGGAGGAGGCGATGTCCCCTCTTGAACAAATTGGCCGTGGGGGTTAAGCTGAAATCTAGAGTGACACGCACTCCTGGTGTAAGCGGCTCAGCCTTTCTATGCTCGTGAATGACCTCGTCAGGGCGCGAGAGTGCCTCATCGACCTTCCGATGAGAAGCTTCAAGCCAACCAAACGACAGTTTTTGTCGTTTCCCATCTGGCCCACTATCACTGATGCGTGCGATGATGTGGGTGTCAATGGCCGTCGAAGACAGGTTGAGATGGAGGCGGATTGGTCCGGTTACCTCGGTATCCCTTTGAAAAGAGGGCGTTGAGTAGCGTAGCACCTGCGCCTCATAATGGTCGAGCACTTTTGGATAAAGCATATGGCGCGGTATAGCAACAAAGGAGAGCGAGGACTCCTGCGCTGATGGCTCAGTTTGCAGATCCTGCTCCTTCAGCGTATCATCGGCATGGAGCGCAAGGTAGCCGCGTTGTTTGATCGCTCTGGGAATGGGCCAATCCGCTGCGGATCTCCATTGATTCGCAGCTTGCAGCCAGTAGCGCACCGGCGGTTGCTCCTCAATACCCGTGTCGATGCCTTTGAGATGATAGTCGTACCACGCAAGCAGCTCATCCTGGTAGTTTGTCCACGGCCATCTTGGATCAGGGGGACCGATAAAAAGTTTCTTAGGCGCATGGATTCCGTGCCATGCCTGAAATGCTCCTTTCATGTGCAACCCAGGATTGCCCCAGTTCGTTCCGATACAGACGGGAATTTGAATGCGGTCCAGAATGGGCCAGGCAGACTTTTCCCGGTAGAATGGTCCGTCATAGGGCTCGTCGAAGGCAAGTGTAGCGAAGCTTCGTGCCCACGATTCCTCTGGATGCAATCGCCCTGGCATCTTCGTTCTATTAAGAAAGAAGATGCGCATGATGAGCGACTGCAGCCATTCCCGATTGAAAAGATAGCCCAATGTATGTCGCACCGTCGCTGGTACGGTAATCCTTTGCGTTGCGCCCACGAAGGTGTAGTAGGTTGCGAAAAAGTCGGAATGGAATGTTCCACCACGCGAGACGAAGTGCCGATAAAGATCAGTGAAGCCTAAATAGGGAAAGATTGCCTTTAGATGAGCAGGCTGTTGCGCTGCGGCGAGATATTGGATGGCAGCGAAATAGGACATACCTACCATACCGATATTCCCGTTGCACCATGGTTGCTCTGCCGCCCACTCAATCACATCCGCAACATCTTTCTGCTCACAAGGAGAAAAGGACTCAACACGAGTCCCAGCTGATCTTCCTGTTCCTCTCGCATTGACGATTAAGTGGCAATAACCACATGAAACAAGATACTTTGTAACACCGACTTCATTGATCGGGAGTGGAAGGCCCGTGTTTTGCAGCTCTTTGGTGTATGGTGACCACGCCACAAGGGTTGGAAAAGAGCCATCCGCTCTGGGCAAATAGAGGTCGCCACGTAGAATGGTACCGTCTGGCAAAGGGATAGACACATTGGGACGACAAAGCACTTCGTAGACAGGGGAGGACGTTTTCTTGGGTGTCCACCCGGCAAGTTGCTCGCCTGTTAAACGCTGGTATGGTTGAACCATAAGTCTCTCCTTTATCCAGCGACATTTGTGGCAACACTACAGTGCTCGACTGTATACAGGTGAAAGTCAACATGCTCTGCCAGTGCGCGGCATTTTTCAATATGGGCGTTCGCTTCAGGATTTCCGAGCATCGCTTGCAATGCTGTCGCGTTCTCCCACTGTGCATAGTTAGTGACACGGACTCCATCAACGCTTTTATGGATGTTGGCAGAGATAAAGCCTGGTAGTGCTCGTATTACCTGCTCTGTCGCTGCAACCAGTGTATCGATTAACTCCTGTTGCCGCTCAGGGGAGACGGTGAAGACATTAATCAAAGTGCATTGTTTCGCATGCGGTGTAATAGTCGTCATATACTTCCTTTCCTTGGTGCTATATACAACTACATTATGGACGTGTGGCCACCAGCACCAGATCTGGTCCAACATTCGGCCACGCTTCAACCTGAAATGCTGCTGTAGATAGCCACTCTTGCATCTGTTGCGAGGTGAACGTATCACCGCGACGCGTGTTGATCAGCATGTTCAAGGACACGATATACGGAAAGAGCTTCGTCCCTTGCTCGTTATAGGTCTCAATCACTACCAGCTTCCCACCGGGTTTGAGAGACTGATAGCATTGATGAATGAGCCGCTGCGTGTGATCCTCGCCCAAAATGCGAAACACGTGGCTGACAAAGATCAGGTCAAAGCGTTGTGATGGCAGTTCAACGGTTTCAAGATGAGCCGGCCAATATTCTACACGATTGTCCACTCCATATTTCTGAGCGAATATCTGTGCTCGTGCTAGCGCTTCAGGAAAGTCCATTGCCACTGCATGAGCACCTGCATTCAGTTGCAGGGCTGCGATGGCTCCAGGAGCGGTACCGGCTCCTAGATCAAGCACCTGCATACCACGATGATGTGACCCAACTTCCAGACGCTGACAAATCATGTGCATCAGTGGATGAAGCAGAGGAAAGAGATATTCATCCAGAGGCGCAAAGAAAGGACCACCAAGCGGCTCTTCGTTGATGAAGCGGACCGCCTGGCCTGTGCGCACAACGTCTGAGAGATGAATCCAGGCATCCCATTCCTGGCGGTTCTGCAATACCACATCGCCCATGTACGATTTCTGACTCCGCACTAAGAAACGCTCACTTAATGGCGACAATGTATAGTCATCTCCGTCGCGCTGCAAAAAGCCCATGACGCTCAAGGCTGCCAGCAAGCGTCTCAGGGCGTTTTCTGACACCTCAGCATGATGCGCCAGCATTTCAGGCGAGTTCGAGCCTTGCGCGATTAGTGTAAACAGATCAAGCTCGATGGCAGCGAGCAGAATACAGCTTTGGGCGAAGGCCCAGGTTGTTTCGATGATAGGACTGGGGGTGAGGCGCGGTATTGCACTCTGCAACGGCTCCTTACTGGCATCATGCATTCAACTTCTCCCATTCTTTCATGCTTTCCACTGTCTTTGGTGGGGGGGGCACAATTTTCCTTGTGCCCCCTTATGCTATGCCTTGTCAACAGCGATATATTCCTGGCTTTCAAGCACCTGCTTGAAGTGCTCCTGATTGTTCTGCATATGGCTGACCATGCGTGCCAGCGCCTGTTCGTTCGTAACAGGTGCATTCGCATCCATCTCAAAGTCCTGAATCCAGGTCATGAGCACCCCATTTTCTACAGGCTCATACGACCAGGTAAGGTGCATGTAGAGAAAAGGAAACTTTGGCGTGCCTCGTTGCGCAAGAGCCACTCGTTCCTGGAAATCTAGGATACGCCATGATTGCCACGTTTGTTCTTCTTCGTTCGTCAGCTCGAATTCGAGCTTTGCAAATCGTCCATCCCGCTGTGATGAAAGTACTCGCGCATGCCTATACTCTTTGAAGAGTTCAGGCCAGCGCGCGATGTCGTTGGTGATGGCAAAAATTCGATCAGCATCGCCATGAATTGTGATAGAAGCTTTGGCTTGAGGCATTGTTTATTTTCCTTTCATCTGTACAATTACGGTTGCCGTGTACTGGGTGGCATAGCAGAGAGATTCATCTGATGAATTTCGCCAGCTGCCTCCTGCATAGCCCGTTCGAGATTGATCAGGTTCCTCTCAGATTCGAGCCACCCGGCAAACGGCCTCGTATCCAGGAGAGCAAGAGCATCCTGAGAGGATAGGTTTTGTGCAACGGCTGCGCGTCCTACGCGTTGGATAGCGAGAAAATAGTCTCGTAATACTCCGAGGTCCTCTCCAGTTCCAATAGGACCATGTCCAGGAACGACTACTGCTGGTTGGAGCGCAATCAAAGCATCGATCGCTGCTATCCATCCCGAAATAAGACCGTTGACTGCCAGCGGTGTCACCCCAATGAAACAGAGATCACCCGCGATTAAAACACGTGACGTAGGGAACCACACTGCAAGGTCAGTGGGGGTGTGCGCTGCCGGAAAAGCT
>DMFQ01000147.1:4126-6047 GCA_003450555.1 Ktedonobacter sp. | reverse complement strand
GAGCAGTCCTGTAGATTCTGACCTTCACTGAGTATATCTGTGGCAACCAGCACGCGCAACTCGTTTTCTGCTTCTATCATTTCGCGTTTATTGTTGCTGACCGGGCTGAATTGCCATACTAAGGACGTAGGATCATCTGACTGACCCGTCACTCCGGCCAATTTGGCTATACCATGTCCTTTGAGTTGTGTCTCAAGGTAGCGTACTGTGTCGGCGTATTGCGTAAAGATAAGTACTTTTTTGTGGGGATGATGTATTGTGAGCAACTCAATAAGAGCTTTTAACTTTTCGTCTTTGTCGGTATTCCATCTGCCACATGTTGTCACTATCTTGAGCAGTGCCAGTGCATCTAAATACAGAGCACGCGCCAGATTTTTATGAAAAAGGTGAGGTCGCACCCATTTGAAGCGGCTTTTATAATGGCTCATATACTGACTATATATTTCAGCCGCTCGGCGTTTAAGCTCTGCATCTATATCCAGATTCAAGAAACCGGTTTCTATGATTCTCTGAACTGTATTGTTGTTTTCATCTTCACCGGGTATTTCCGCTGTCAGGTCTACAATATCTGTATCCTCATCGTTGATACCTGTATTCAGTAGACCGGCATCCTGAGTACCTATTGGTATAGGCAATCCTTGCTCGATAGCATACAGAAAAATGAAGTTCCGTAATATATGTCGCTCAATCGACTCGATGAAGACAGAACCACTGCTCTCCAGGCGTTTGAAAAGGTTGGTGCGACAGAAACCCATGAGCCGCTTTCCTGCACGCGATAGATCGTCTAGCACCTTTGTCTCTGCTGCTGTAGGTGGCTCTTTTGGCTTCGCTGCTACATAATTTCCTAGTCCATAGCGTGGTAGGTTCAGCGAATTTATCGTCTCAACTACATTGGCCGCGTACAGTTGCCCGTACTGATCATCCAGATCGGTTTCTGCTATGCTAAACTTCACCGTTTTAGGAACCCTGCTGGGAAAGTACGATCGCGTACCATCATCAAATGTGAGATACTTACGCCCATCTATAGGATCAATTTCGGCGTAGTTGTCCTGAATGAACGTACGTGTACGCCGGACCATGAATAGGCGCATCAATTCACGCCAGTCATCCGCGTAGAAACTTTTTTCAAAAGCCCTTAACGATTGTACAGAGCATTGGAATTTACTAAAAAATTGTGTCTCACCTATATCGCGCAGAAGTCTTTCTGGCCGTATGCCCAGGTTATGATCCTCTGGCAGAAAGAGCCGCAATTGGTTAGAGAGGTCGATATATGCTTTGTTATACGGTGTAGCTGAAAGCAAAATAACCTTACTCTCGTTTTTCTCAATGTATTCCTGGATGACCTTGTAGCGCTTTCCCTCGCGGTTACGCAGGTTGTGACTCTCGTCTATCAACACCAGACGATAGCGCCGCATATCGGGCAGTTCCCGGCTTACAAGGCTAATTGGTAATACTCGTCCACGTAACCTGTACTGTGCGGCGTAGTCTTCCCACATCTTGACCAGATTTTTCGGACAAATAATCAGTGTTTCCAGAAAATAATCATCTTCGAAGATGCGCGCCAGGGCAGTAGCCATCAGCGTCTTCCCCAAACCCACCACATCCCCAATCAATACACCACCCCGCTTGTTCAAATGGTGCGCGGCAATTTTGACGGCTGCCTTCTGAAAATCAAAGAGCCTGTCGCCGAAGTCGCTTGGAATATTAAACTCCGCTAATCCGGCACGTGCTTCCTGCGAAAGATGATAGGCCATCTTTACATAGATATGATAGGGGGGAATAGGTGTTTCCCGTGCCCAGCTTTCCTCGATGATGTCTACCAGCTCTTTTGAGATATCCAGGCACCAGCGATCATTCCAACGATCCTCAAACCATTTAGCCAGCTTCTGACATGCATCGTGATCAAGTACATCGACATTCA
>DMFQ01000147.1:3361-3922 GCA_003450555.1 Ktedonobacter sp. | reverse complement strand
CGGTCAGAGCGAAAGAGCAAGTAGAGCTTGGCATGTAACAGGTGGCGCAGATACAGTTTGACGACTACTTTCCCAGTTTTGATTTGTGTTGCTAGGCAGCGTAGTCCTGTTTCATCCGCGTTGGTTGGTACTCCTGACGCCAGTTGACTACGAAACTCCTCTGCCAGCCGTCTCTTGAGGCGCAGCGCCGTCTGATTATCCATACCTTCGTTAACATCAGTCATGCTGAGAGCTGTGCGCAATTCATCTTCAGGCAGCTTCTGCATTCCCACCAGTAAACGACAACATTGACCATCTTCACCAGACCAATTCTCTATATATGAGTCGATCTGTTTCCAGCCTCGCAAGTTGAAATAACCAACACAAAAATCTGCCCGCTCCGACACTTCAAGGTTATCCTTCAGAGCAGGCAAGAGTTTTTGCTCTATGTTGTCAAATATACGCGGCATGGATCTAGCTGGCCTTTCAACTGGGTTTTCTCGTATAGAATGACTGGACAAAACTGTCTAGTGCTGGGGCCATTGTAGCAAGTATGTCAAGAAATTCCAATAGAAACTCTCA
>DMFQ01000147.1:2605-3218 GCA_003450555.1 Ktedonobacter sp. | reverse complement strand
CCAAGAACACTATTTCCACTTTTCCCCCACCCTACAGGAATAACATCGTAACGAAAGGTAATACATTCATCTTTGGCGCACAAAGGTACACATACACACTGGAAAGGGTGTTAGCGATGAACATCAACGAACAACTAGAAAACTTTCTGGCAAATTTAGGAGTAGAAATGGAATACAACTCACACGAGCCGCACGAACAGAACGATGACGACACCTCTGCCGCCCTCCCCGAGGTATCCATCTTTCAGGCCTCGCGTGATCACTACGGCGTCTTCTATCGCCTCGATATCATCGACTCCATGCCACAACTTCGCATCATGGTTCCAGTAGAACACGGAACAGTAAAGATGGAAATGTACCTTGTTCGCATAAGTTCGCGCTTACCCCTCGACACCTGGTTCTCAACTGTCGCCACCTATCCCGGCAGCACCGCCTTCGAGAAAGGCCGCGAAGCGGCCCTACAACACCTGCTCTACGCCGTAGCCGAAATGATAAAGCAACTCTTCTGGTCCGGCGACCTCAACACCATGACCTTCCCCCCCGAACTCAACGTCTGTCGCATCCTATAAATAAATTTCAATGATTCTCACAGAGAAGGCGAGGGTATCGGCAA
>DMFQ01000147.1:1587-2483 GCA_003450555.1 Ktedonobacter sp. | reverse complement strand
TTGCCGATACCCTCGCCTTCTCTTTCATCCTATCTCCCTATCACTCCAACAACTTCTATGATAAACTATGTACACGTTACAATAGAAATGTACGGGCAGGGCTTGCCCCTGCCCTGGACACAAATGCGCGGGCAAGGCTAGCCACATCCAGGGGATGAAGAAGGCGCCCCTGCCCTGGACACAGATGTGCAGGCAGTCGCATCCAGGGGATGGTGAAGGTGCCCTTGCCCTGCTGGCGGCATCAATGGGAGCTTATTAATGAAAGATCAACTAGATA
Source organism: Ktedonobacter sp. (assembly GCA_003450555.1). GTDB lineage: Bacteria > Chloroflexota > Ktedonobacteria > Ktedonobacterales > Ktedonobacteraceae > UBA11361. Next base: position 2,206 of record DMFQ01000147.1, on the reverse strand, counting down.
CAACTGGCCAAAAAGCCATAGCATACCTGGGACTGAAACACGCGGCCCGCGAGCGCGCCCTACCCAAATCTCGCGCCGCCATCCGTCATTGTGCCAATAGCATTCGCGCCATCCATCGACAAGAGTTCCAGCACGCCGAAGAACTGATCGCCCAGGCATCCGCCCTACTCGCGGAAATGGCCGACGACCTGCGCGACCACCAGGACATCTTTTTTGCTGGCTTCGTCCAGGATGCCCAGAAAGAGTATGCCGAAGCCGCCTCGTTCCATGCTCTGGCGCAAAATCGCCCTTTGCCAGAAGCTCACCAACTCTCAATCGGCTGGGCTCCCTATCTCAACGGACTGGGTGAAACGGTAGGAGAATTGAGGCGCTATGTACTCGATCAACTGCGACGTGGCAATATTGATCAGTGTGAGGTCTTCTTGCGCCACATGGACGATATTTACGCACTCCTCACACTGGTAGATTTCCCCGATGCCATCACCCTGGGACTGCGCCGCACAACAGACACCGCGCGCAGCATCCTGGAGAAAACTCGTGGTGATCTGACCGTCGCTGTCTCTCAAGCCCAGCTACAGCAAAGGATGCTATCCTTACAACAAGAATTACAGAAAAATAA
>DMFQ01000147.1:0-1519 GCA_003450555.1 Ktedonobacter sp. | reverse complement strand
TCAGAGCTATCTTTCTTAAGGAAGGGTGCATGCAAATGCAAAGTCAAGACTCGACCTCAACAGAAAACGATGATACTATATCCTTCTCTCCATCTAAGGGGAAGGCGCCGCTTTCCTCAAATATAGTGACCTCAACTCCAGAGGAAAACGAGGATACCGTAACCTTTTCTCCGCCGCAAGGGAAGGCGCCATTCTCGTCGAACATCGTGATTGCCTCTGCGGAGCAGGCCGAAAAGGTACCGACGATCCCATTGGGATCGCTCCAGACAATCAATGTCCGCGAACCAGAAGTTGCCGTGCGCTCAGTCGCCACCACTCGCTCGGTTCGACTCCCTCACCCACTGGTAGCGCCGCCATCCGAATATCATCGAACCTCTGCTGAATGGCTACAGGTATGGTGGGAAGGTATTCGCCCCGCCTACCTTCTCCTCCCTCTCATGCCTGTCCTGTTAGGTAGCACCCTGTTCTGGATTCAGACCATTACAACGAAGGCCCCGTTCGGCCACTTTCGCCTTTTACATTTCATTGTCACGCTCTGTGCGGTAGCGTTTCTGCAAATAGGCGCGAATCTTGTCAATGACTATTATGACTATATCAAAGGCATCGATACCAGCAACCCGCTTGGTCCTGGCGGTCTTATACAACAAGGATTGATCAAACCTGGCCGCGTCTTGAGCTTTGGCTTACTGATGCTGTTTCTTGGTGCCATCCTGGGGATAGTCGTGGCCATCTCCGGCGGTCTATTTGTCTTTCTCTTTGGCATCATCGGTCTGCTCTGCGCCTACTTCTACAGCGCCACGTCCCGCGCCCTCTCCTCAATCACCCTTGGTGAGCTGATCACTTTCTGTATCTACGGACCCCTGATCACACTGGGTGCCTACGCCGTCCAGGCAGGTGCTCTTCCCGGCAACTCCACCCTACTTCTCTACAGTATCCCGCCTGGTCTGTTAGCGACTGCCTTCGTCCATGTAAACAACATGCGCGACGTTGAAAGCGACCTTCAGGCCGAGAAACGAACACTGGCTGGCATCATCGGCTTTCGCATGAGTCGGACACTCTATCTACTCCTGCTGCTGGGGGCATACGCCATCATCACCGCCCTCGCCATCCCACACAGCGCACCACACTTCATCCTGCTCATCTGGTGGACCCTCCCAACCTTGCTAGTTGCAATCACAGGAGTGTTTCGCGCCGACATGCCTACCAATCTCCACAGCGCCATGGGTGAAACTCTCAAACTCTTTACCTACTTCGCCCTCTTGCTCGTCATCGCCCTTATCATCAGCGCCATGATTCCCATCCTGCCCCACTTACCCTCGCATCTCCTCCCATTTTAGGGTTTCTGAGGGCATTTCTTAACTCGGAAAATAGCATATTTGCATGCACGAAGAGGTGCAATTCATGTAGAAGATAAATAAAGTTGTTCCCTGGTAAATAAAGTTGTTCCGTTGCTGAATCAAAAGGGAGAAACACAAAGCACTTTGGATATGCTTTGTGTTTCTCCCTTTTGATTCAGCAA
>DMFQ01000220.1 GCA_003450555.1 Ktedonobacter sp. | reverse complement strand
GCTTTCCACCACCATTGCGGCGGATACGTCGAGACGCCAGCTGAAATTGCCCGTTTCCTCGACATGACCGATCCAGGCCTACTCGGGTTAGTGTTTGATACGGGTCACTTCCTCTATGGCTCTGGCAGCATCGATGGTCAGGTTGTCCAGGATGGTCTCAATCGATTCGGCTCACGTATCATGCATATGCACTTCAAAGATTGCCAGCCGCAGGTTGCTCAACATGCTCGCACAGAAGGCTGGGATTATTTCAAAGCAGTACAACACGGGGTCTTTTGTGAACTGGGTCGTGGTAATGTGCCCTTTGGCATAGTCGCTGAGTGGTTGCGCGTACACGATTATCACGGATGGATTGTCGTGGAACAGGATATCCTCCCTGGCATGGGGAGTCCCAAAGCGAGTGCTCAGCGTAACCGGGCGTTTCTTAGCACTCTCGCGCTGTAACGCACAAAGAAAGGAAATGCCCATGCCTGCAAATTCGTTGAAGATCGGTCTGCTTGGAGCTGGACGCATTGGCCTCCTGCATGCTGAGCATATTACCTCACGTATCCCGGCTGCAGACCTGGTCATGGTGGCGGATGTGTTCGAGGAGGCAGCCAGGCTGTGCGCGGAGCGCTACACCATTCCTCACTTCGTACAAGATTACCGTGTAGTGCTGGATCATCCGGAGATACAGGCAGTAGTGATTTGTACATCCACCGATACCCACGCTCGCATCATTGAGGAGGCCGCGCAAGCTGGCAAGCACATCTTCTGCGAAAAACCGATTGCACTCGACCTCGCATCAATTGATAGGGCGTTGAATGCTGTAGAACGTGCTGGCGTCAAGCTGCAGGTTGGCTTCAATCGACGCTTTGACGCCAATTATCGCCGTGTGCGACAGGCAGTGGAACGGGGAGAGATCGGTCGACCACACCTGCTTCATCTCGTCAGCTATGATCCTGCGCCGCCACCCATTGAATATATTCGCGTCTCTGGCGGCATCTTCCTCGATATGGCGATCCATGACTTCGACATGGCCCGTTTTTTGATTGGCAGCGAAGTAGATGAGATTTTCGCTCGAGGGGGCGTCATGGTTGACCGTGCTATAGGTGCGGCAGGCGATGTGGATACCGCGGTCATCCTGTTACAATTTACGAACGGTGTAATCGGTACCATCAGCAACAGTCGCCAGGCTGCTTATGGATATGATCAGCAGTTGGAACTGTTGGGCAGTACAGGCGCAATCTCCATCGGAAACAATTATCCAAACACCGCCGTCATTAGCGATGGCTACAGTGTCCGGCGTGACCTGCCGCTTCGTTTCTTTGTGGAACGCTATACAGAGAGTTTCGTATCTGAGATGGCAGCCTTTGTAGACGCTGTGCTCCATGACCGCCCTGTTCCCGTCAATGGGCTTGATGGACGTATTCCGGTAGTTATGGCGCTGGCCGCTGGTAAGTCCCTCGCGGAACACCGACCCATCCGTCTTAGTGAAATTGAGCACTGAGCAAAGGATACAACAATGAAGGTCAAAATAACCAGGGGCAAATTCGAGGGCATGAATGCCTGCTCCGACAAACATGGAGTCATCGCCGCGCTGGCAATAGATCATCGCGGAAATCTCCTGCAGGAGATCGCCATGTCAAGGGGTGCAAACGGCACAGCTTCGGCAGCAGATATGCTTGTATTCAAGACCGCGGTTACCAAAACCCTGACTCCCTATGCTAGTGCGATTCTCTTGGATCCAGAATACGGTCTTGAAGCGATCTCTAGCCGTTCGCCCGCCACTGGTGTGATGCTTGCCTACGAAAAATCTGGTTACGATTTCAGCACAAAAGGACGTTTGCCTGACCTGCTGCCAGAGTGGAGCGTCCGGCGTCTGATCGGAATCGGAGCTCAAGCCATCAAAATTCTGCTGTACTACAACCCCTTGGACGAGGAGCAGATCAACATGGTCAAACATGTTTACATCGAACGCATCGGCGCGGAATGCACTGCTTTGGACGTGCCTTTTTTCTTAGAGCCGTTAGTGTACGACGACGCACTTGGTGACGAGAAGGGGTTGGCTTTTGCCAGGAGGAAGCCGGAATATGTTGCACGTACCATGCAGGAGTTTTCAAAGCCACAATATGGCGTGGATGTGCTAAAGGTCGAGGTGCCGGTCAATCCCGCGTTTATGGCGGGCAGCCGAGCTTTCTCCGGTGAAGGAGTGGCCTACTCGCGTCAGGAGGCAAGTGAGCACTTCCGCACTATAGCAAGCACAACAACCATGCCCTTCATTTTCCTGAGCGCAGGAGTCAGCAATGAGGTGTTCTGCGAAATGCTGGAGTTAGCTGCTGAAGCTGGAGTGAAGTTTTCGGGAGTGCTGTGCGGTCGTGCAACCTGGCAAGGGGGTATTTCTGTCTACGCCAATGAGGGTAGCCCGGCGCTGGATCGCTGGCTCGCACAGCAAGGTGTGCAAAACATCCAGACCATCAATACAGTGCTTGTGCACTGTGCGCTACCATGGTGGGATGTATACGAGGGCAAAGACAACATTGAGGTCATCGAACAAGGGAACGTATCTCAATGAGCTTGCTCTCATCCCTTGTAAGGGCACAAGGTGAATTGCCAACCTGACTGATTATCAGGGCAATCGCATCTCATTTACCCCATCCAGAACGCGCAAGAGATAGTGGTTGTCCCACCCAGCTTTGAGACGCTTGGCATGGATGCCAAGCCGAGACGATGATTCCTGACGTAAGAGATTCAGGCTCATGTGGCGTAACACTGCCAGATTTTCGTCCGCATGCCCTTGTCGAACGCGCGAGTCATCTTCCCGAAAAGCGACATCGAGCACCCAATGCAGACAGTTTTCAATCCCCCAGTGACTGCGAACGGCATGGGCAAACGTTTTCACTGTGGGAAAACTGAGCAGAAAGGAGCGCGTGTGCTTGGTGACCTCTTGAGCCATGCGCCGTTCGGCTCGTACCATGCCAATGCCACGAAAGCCTTTCCACTTCTGCTCCGGGTCGAGATACGTCAGAATATCTGGATCACTGATGGTCCAGTACTCCCGTATTTCGAGGCGCCCGTGACCTTTCTCAACAGTGCGAACCGACTCCCAGCGCAGACCCGCAAAAGCCTCTTTCTCAGCCAACGCAAAGGTCGCTTTCACCTCGTCGTACAGGTTCTCCTGGTTCTCTTTGAGGGCCAAGGCATAGTCGCCCTCTTGCTCGATAATCTGCGCGGCAAT
>DMFQ01000377.1:2344-6963 GCA_003450555.1 Ktedonobacter sp. | reverse complement strand
CATGGCGAGGGAAAAGCGGAGGCTGGGCAACTGCTGAAAAGCTTGTTAGAGGCCAGTCTTTATTATGAGGGGACGCGCCTGCCAGAGCTCTTCTGTGGTTTTGAGCAGCGCAAGGGTTATGGTCCGACGCGCTATCCCGTCGCGTGTTCACCGCAGGCGTGGACAACGGGCGCGCCATTTATGCTGTTGAGCGCTATGCTGGGTTTCCAACCTGACGCGGAGCAGGGCTGCCTGGTATTGGATCTGCCGACGCTGCCGCACTGGCTCAATGTGTTGGAGTTACATGGTATCCAGGTTGGTGAGGACAGCGCTCACTTGCGTTTTGTCCGTTCTGGATCAGGAGATAGGACGGAGGTGCTTTTGCTGGAGGGGAATGGGGTTGATGTGAAGGTGATTTAAGGGAGTGGATTATTTCAGGGAGGTATGTATTATTTTGGGTAACACCGGTCAAGCAACAAATGGGGGGATATTCGTATATAGATAGTAAGAACAGAACAAATAAACGACTTAGCAAGAAGAGAGGCTTCTATGTCTATGGATAAGCTTGAAACAGGGGGGGCTAGCACGATACAGCCCACCTTTTCTATTGTTGCCCCGGTTTTTAATGAAGAGGAAACCTTGCCGCATTTCTACCGGCGCGTGATTGAGGTGATGGAGGGAATCGGTGATCCCTTTGAGTTGATATTGATTAATGACGGCAGTCGCGATGGTTCTTTTCGGACAATGCATGAGTTGCACACGCGGGATCCGCGCGTGCGCGTGATAGACTTCTCGCGCAACTTTGGACACCAGATTGCTATTTCGGCGGGTTTGGATCACGCGCGCGGTGCAGCTGTTATTATCATTGACTCTGACCTGCAGGACCCGCCCGAGGTCATTCCGCAATTAATCGTGCGCTGGCAGGACGGCGCGGAGGTTGTTTATGCGCAGCGCAACAGGCGCAAGGGCGAGACGAAATTTAAGCTGATGAGCGCGGCGATCTTTTACCGGCTGATGACGCGTATTACCTCGATCAGTATTCCGCACGATACAGGTGATTTTCGGCTGCTCGATCGCCGTGTCGTGGATGCGCTGGTGAAGATGCGCGAGCATCACCGGTTTATGCGCGGCCTTTCGGCCTGGGTTGGTTTCCGGCAGGAGGCTGTGCTTTACGAGCGACAGGAACGCTTCGCGGGCAGCACAAAGTATCCCTTGTTCAAGATGATAGGGTTCTCGCTTGATGCTATCACCAGTTTCAGCCACCTTCCATTGGAATTGGCGACAAGCTTCGGTTTCGTGCTGGCCGCTATTAGCCTGGTGGGCATAGTGATTGCGGCCTTGCTGCGTATCTTCACGGGCGCCATTGTTGGGCAGGCTTCTACGCTGATCCTGGTGCTTTTCCTCGGCGGTATACAGCTCATTTTTCTTGGCATCATTGGGGAGTATCTTGGCCGTATTTATGACGAGGTGCGGGCGCGTCCGCTGTATATTGCACGTGAGGTGTTGGATTAAACAGCAAAGAATGGGTATGGCGAAAGGCCTTTCACCATGCCCATTCTTTCAATTTAAGGAGAGATCTATCATCCACGCGGCAGAATATGCAGGACGTTGATGAGGAGTTCGGCGATGCCGTGGTAGGAAATGATTAGCAGGGCTAAGGGTACGAGCACCATGTGTGCGTAGCGCCAGGAGCGAAAGACTATGTGTGCCTGATGCTGCTTCTTTAGCGAGGCCTCAAGACGCGCGTGTTCTTCCAACGTTGTGTACGCTCGTTGGAAGTCGGTCTGTTCTTTGGCCGACAGGGTGGGCACATTTCCTGGCAGCGCACCAACGCTTTCGATGGCGGCGGCACAGTACTGTTTGAATGGCTCGGATTTGCCCGCGCTGAAGCGCTCGACCACATATTCAAGCTCAAGCAGGCGATCTTTGATGGCTTTGGAGATGCCGACGCCGTTGGTGCTGGCGTCCTGGGCGATACTGCGCGCCTGCCATTTGTCGAGCAAGCGACCTACCGCACCGCTTACAGCGATAAAGATCAGGCCGTAGAGCGCGGGCATGCCCCAATAGTGGTCGGTTACGCAGTTGAGGTTGGCACAATAGCCGTGCAGCACAAAGCGGAAATCGGCGTGCAGCAATGCAAGCAAGACGGCGGCGATGCCTAACCACATGTGCATCCAGACCCAGTTTTGCGATTTCCATGGCAGACTGCGCATGAAACGCGTGCGCAACGAATAGGCTGATACTGCTAAGATCATGAGATAAGAGAATACGCCGGCACGAAAGATTCTATCAAACCAGGGGCCGGTGAAGATTGGCGCTTTGAAGAGCACAAGGTACAAAAGGTAGAAGAGGGCACAGAAAAGGAGGGCGAAGAGGCACCAGTAGAGCGCGGCTTTTGATGTTGGGGTATGCCAGACGCGCCGCCCGGTGTTTTGCGGTGATGATTTCGTGCTTATTGCCATGGTTGGTTTGTCCTTTCTTGGGCCTGCCGGGCGGGCGCACATGAAGTGCGCCCCTACAGGGCTCGGTGTAGGATTTCTTCGGTTGAGCCGAAGAATTGCGCGGGTTGGGCGCGGAAGGCTGCGCCGGTGGGACAGGCTTGCACGCAGGCCTGGTTGTCGAAGCCCGCGCAGAGATCGCACTTGATGGCCAGTTTTTTGCGCATCTCGCCAAATGCGTCAAGCGGCTGTTGGATATCTAGTGGGCCGGGTGCGGCGAGTTTGTTAGACATGGGCAGCATTTGTCTGCCGCGTTCTTTGCCAGCTCCTTTGCTGAAGAACTCGCTAAAGCGTTGCAACACGCTGCGTTGCTCGACCTCCTGCGCCAGCGATACGATCGAGATGTTGTCGTAGGGGCAGCGCTCGGCACAGATGCCGCAGCCTATGCAGCTTTCGGTGATGTACACCTCACCGCTGGGCATGCGGGCAATACCCGCGCGGCTGCAGAGCATACAGACGGGATCCTGGCACTGGCGACAGGCGGTGGCGATACTGATGTTACCGACAACCATGCCCTTGCGGTTCATGCGCGAATGTCCATGGCGGCGACCGCAGGCTTCCTCACATTTGTCACAGTGAACACACTTGTCAAGGTCGATCACCAGCACCTCAGTCCCTTCGACGACTCCACCACCGACGAGCGCGCGCAGATTGGCACGGGCTTCGTGAGCCTCGGCGGTCGCGTATGATTGAGCAGGCGCGGCACGTAGGAAGTCCAGCGAACCGATGAATGTCTGGGCCGCGTCGGCCGTCATGCGGTATTCCTGGAGGCGGGTCATAAAGCGCTGGTTCACCTCGGGATAGCGGGCGAGGATGGTGAGCATTTCTTGACGTGGGATCTCTGCGACATGTACACGATTGATCGCCGTCACGGTAACGGCGCGGCCATCTCCCAGCATATCCAGGCCACCGGCGAAGTAGTCACCACCCTGGCGATAGGCGATGATGCGCTCATCGGACTTTTCCCGCCCAGTCCCTGCCGTGGTGCGGCGCGCCACTTTGACGAAGCCCTCCATGATGATATGCAGTGATTCACGCGCTGGCTGCCCTCTATCACTTTCGGTAAAAAGTTGCTCGTCGCGATCATAGTTCTTAAACTGTATATTGTTTGGCGATCCAGCGAATGTCGGGATCAGCAATACCCTGGAAGATCGCCATGCGCTTCATGACGGATTCGACAGAGCGGGAATTGTTCAACTGTTCAAAGAATGTGCGCACAGCTGGCACAATCTCCATCATGCGCTGCATGACCTGATCTGGAACCTCCAACACTACGGCGGCTGTTTGCGCGCGCACGGTGGCATTACGCGGTTGGCCCGTCAGCATCCCACGTTCACCAACAAACTCACCGCGCCGCAGAACCGCTACCGGCACGTCTTCACTATTGGCGCCAGCGGAGGAGATGAGGAAACGACCTTCGAGGAAAAAGGAGATCTCACGTCCATACTGGCCTTCATGCAGCACGACGGCTCCCGGTAGGAACGTCAAAACCTTGGAGTTGGCGATGAAGTGTAACAGGTAGTTGTCCGGTACCAGTTGTTGATCGCTGAACATGGGTTGCTCGCGCAGGCGGCTGAGGATCAACTGAACATCCCACCCTGGGGGCAAGTGGTCAAGCACGCGGCTCATATCAACCTTGCCGTCCCACGGTATGCCCAGCCGCTGCTTGAGTGAGAGCATCAGCAGATCGCGGTGATTATTGACCGGACAGACCGGCACGCACGAGCCGCACATCACGCACTCGTCGGTAAAGCGCGCCACGTGTGGGGCGACCACGTCGGAGATGGTGGCAAGGTTGAGGTCGGCGATGTTCACCAGCGAGGATAAAGGTACGGGGCAGGCTCTCATGCAGCGGTCACAGCCAATGCACATGTCGATCTCGAAACGTACTTCGTCCTCCAGCAGCGGCACGATGTCTGTGCGATGCTGGATACCGACAACCAGCTTTGGAGTTTGTGTTTGCATATTTCCTACCTTCCAGGGCTATACGGCCCTATCCCAAGGACGACCCAAGGGTCGCCCCTACTATAGTGGTGCGCCACAGCTTTGGCAGAAACGCGCTACGCTGTTCGTTACAGAACCACAGCGGCGGCATTGTTTGTTTGATGCGGCAGATGGGGAACTGTCTGAGTTGGGAGTAGC
>DMFQ01000377.1:1360-2271 GCA_003450555.1 Ktedonobacter sp. | reverse complement strand
CTGCCTATGTTGATGCGGTCGCCATGCGAGAGCCGGTACGGGTTGTCGATTCTGGTCTGGTTGACCAGCACGCCGTTGCTACTGCCGAGGTCACGAATAGTCATGCCGTTCGGGCCGGGAAATACCTCAGCATGCCTGCGTGAGACGGATATATCGGCGAGGGTAATCTGGTTTCCTTTATCGCGTCCAATGATGGCGCTCTTGCCCTGCTTGAGCAGAAAAACCTGCGGTTTGCCCTGCACAACGGCGACAAGGGCGGGTGTCTCGCTCATTGTGGCTATAACGTCGGCAGGGACCGCGCTGCTTGTCCCCGGAAAGAGCACGGAACCATCGGCGTTCAGCATGGGTTGATCCCACGAGTCCAGGGTAGTTCGTTTTGTAGAGGCGGGAGTGGCAGGGGTAGCAGAGTTGCTGGGTGGGGATGCAAGGATCGTCCTGTGTTCTGCTCTTTCTGCCACAGCGTTATCGTGCGCAGATCTTTTAGTGACCTCGTCAACCTCCGTCTCCTTGTGCTCAACATTGACTCCATGGGAGAGGAGGTGAAAGTTCTGTTTCGTCAGCAGCATGGAAGCCGAGGGATCGACCTCGCGCATTTGAAAAGCAAACGAGACGTCGCCAAAGCGTACCGCGTCGCCGGATTTGAGCAAAGAGACAGCATCCTTGTCCAGGCGCTCCCCATTGACGAAGGTCCCATTCTTGCTTTGCAGGTCGCGCAGCGCGTAGTGCCCATTGGCGTAGCTGATCTCAGCATGACGGCGTGAGATTGAACTATGCTTGACTGGAAGGCTGGCCCCTTCCGCGCGACCCACTGTTATGACCCTGGTCTGGCTGAGATAGGTTTCTTTGAGCAGGGCTTTTACCTCGGGAGGAGCTGATGACACTACAGGCACCAGTATCGCTTCAATGAGACC
>DMFQ01000377.1:0-1287 GCA_003450555.1 Ktedonobacter sp. | reverse complement strand
GTGAGGCTTGTGAGGCTTGTTTGGCGAGGGAGGTGTGTTTGTACGCACCGCGGAGAGGGCTTGCTTGATCGCGACCGCCCCTTCCCTGCTTACCCCTAAGATAGGAGGAGAGACACCCTGTGCATCGAGCCACGCGCCCAGTTTGAAGTCAGGCGCGAAGAGCTGTGTGGAGACGGGCGAGAGGTCGACCGCGGCATCGACGGCGCGTTTGAAGGTCAGCACGCTTCTGCGATCACCCAGCGCCAACATGCCAACGGGAACACCATTTTTGAGTATCACCTTCTGATAGGTACGCGGTTGGGGATCAGCAATAATCTCTTGATAACCTTTACCATCCTTGGGCACGGTTGAAAGCCCGACCGAGGCAAAGTCAAGTCCATAGAGCATGGAGGCATTGTAAAAGTTGCCGAAGCGGAATTGATGTTTAGCATCCAGGATATCCAACATACTATAGGCGGCGGCGCGTGCCTGTTGAATGGAGGGATACCACTGGCCGATGACACGAGAGCGCCCGGTCAGGGGGTCCGCCGTTTCGATCAGGTCTCCAGCGGCGTAGATATCCGGCGCGTTCGTATGCATTGCACCATCCACTTTGACGCCACGTCCACAGGCGATACCGGCGCTCTTCACAAAGTCGATGATGGGTTCGATGCCGATACCGAGCAAGACCGCCTCACAGGAGATGTGTATACCGGTCGTGGTCACGATACCGCTCACCTTGCCATCGTGACCGACTATCTCGGCGATCTCCTGCTCGTAGCGCACATCGACGCCGTCGCGCGTCTCCTGTTGCAGCACAAGATCCGAGGCTGTGGGATCCAGCACTTCTGACCAAAGCGAGCGGCGCCGCAAGAGGTGCGTCACTTGAAGGCCACGGTGGCGCAGCGTCTCGATCGACTCCAGCGCCAACGTGCCACTCCCCGTAATCACCACGCGGCGCACGCCAGGCAGGTGGCTCAGCACCTTTTGATAATCAGCTACGGTACGCAGCGTCGTAACGCCCGCCAGGTTAAGTCCGGGGCAGGTGAGCGTACTGGCGCGGGCGCCATGAGCGAGCAGCAGCCGCGAGTAACCAATGTTCTGCCCGCCACGCAGCATTAGGCTGTGCCCTGCTACCTCTATGCCCATCACCCTATCGTTCAGAAAGCGTATGCGGCGATCCTGGTAAAAATTGATTGGTCGCGCCCACAGCTTCTCCTCCCGTATTTTGCCACCAAGATAGTCCTTGAGAGCGGGACGATAATACACAGGAAAGGGGTCATCGGCTACGACGGTAATCTCAGCAGC
>DMFQ01000445.1:8053-8200 GCA_003450555.1 Ktedonobacter sp. | reverse complement strand
CTCGCGCGAACTCGCTGACCGCCGCATCTTTCCCGCAGTCGATGTCGCCGCCTCGAGCACGCGCCAGGAAGAGCGCCTGCTGACACCTCCCGAGTTGCGCACCATGGCCATTCTGCGCCGCAAATTAGCCGACCTGCCCCGCCGCGA
>DMFQ01000445.1:5378-7764 GCA_003450555.1 Ktedonobacter sp. | reverse complement strand
TATAGTAGGGACGACCCTTGCGGTCGTCCTAACCTTGAGTGTCAACGCTGCTTCCAGCGACCATTAATTCGTGTATAGTAGGGACGATCCCTTGCGGTCGTCCTAGCGCTGCTCAATCATTTCATAAATACCCCCCAAATCACGTTATGATATACTAGAGCCAAAAGAATCGTGAAAAAAAGATGGGAGAGCAAACCATGCATTGCCCCTATTGTGGCCGAAATTCAGAACGAGCAGGCTACTGCACCTATTGTGGACGTGACTTGAGAAACCTACCATCCCAGCAACCTGCTGCACCACGCCAGCAACCCCCACCAAATCAACTGCCCCCGCTGGGATATCCGACAGCAGCGCCACGCCAACAACCCCAGCCCCCGTATCAGCAGCCGCGCCAGGTACCTCCACCACCGCCGCAGGCGCGTCGCGTCAAGCAAGAGGCGCCCGTCCCACCACCTGCTCCTGCGCCACCCGCGCCCGAAGCTCCTGCCCCGTTTCCGCCACGTACTACCGAGCACCTTCACGCACTTGAATCAGGTGCGCTGGCCTTCAATGTCCTCGACACCACGACAGATGGCAAGCGCAAAAAAAGCGTTCGCATCGTCTATCCAAGATGTGTTGCCTGGCAGCAAGTTGCCACACTGCTCAAAGCATTCAAAGAGCAGCAAGAAGCGCAATTTGAGACCATCATCATACAAGGCTATTGGCCGCAAGACCCCGGCGGCTTTACTTTTACCAACGGCCAGTTGACCTACGATCGCGCTGTGCGCCTGGGAGGTCAAATCAACGACCGCTATCAGATTGAGACTGGCAACGGATTTGAAGTAAGCTCTGTGCGCATTGTCCTCTCGGAGTAGCGAGGAAACCGTATGCAGGCTGTAGAACTCATTCGCAAGAAACGCGATGGCCAGACTCTCAGTACCCAGGAGATAAACTGGTTCATTGCGGAGTACATGCGCGAGCACATCCCCGATTATCAGATGTCGTCATGGTTGATGGCGGTCTATTGGCGTGGCATGGATGCACGCGAGACCAGCGACTTGACCCTGGCAATGGCGCACTCCGGTGAAGAGCTTCATGTGCGTGATGTCATCTCACCTGTCGTGGATAAACATAGCACGGGCGGCGTCGGTGACAAAGTGACTCTTGCCGTGGCTCCCATCGTAGCGGCCTGTGGAGTCGCGGTAGGCAAGATGACTGGCCGCGGCCTTGGTCACACCGGTGGTACTGTAGATAAGCTAGAGTCTATCGAGGGATTTAGTGCCACACTTTCTCGTGCAGAGTTTATGCGCATACTCACCCGACATGCTCTTGTTCTGGCCGGTCAATCGCACGATCTGGCCCCGGCTGATGGAAGAATGTATGCCCTGCGCGATGTCACCGGCACAGTTGAGAGTATCCCCCTGATTGCGGCCAGCATTATGAGTAAAAAACTGGCCATCGGCGCATCTCACCTCTTACTCGATGTCAAGGTTGGCTCCGGCGCATTCATGAAGACGGTAGAGCAGGCGCGGCTTCTAGCGGAAACAATGGTCACTATTGGGCGTCTGGCCGGACTGCATGCCGTTGCTGCTATTACCTCGATGGATCAACCTCTCGGTCACGCTATCGGCAATGCCCTGGAAATGGCCGAGGCTATCGCTATTCTCCATGGCAATGGCCCGCGAGATGTCTCGGATCTCTGTTATCACGAGGCCGCTGAATTACTGCTAATGACCGGCGCCGAGGAGAGTTTTTCTGCCGCGCAAAACCGTGTTGAATGTGCTGTCAGTTCCGGAGCTGCTGTCGCGAAGCTGGCCGAGGTTATCGCTGCTCAAGGAGGCAATGCGCAGCAGATCGAGCAGCCACAGCTACTTCCCACTGCTCCCGTGCGCTATATGCTGACAGCGCCGCGCAGTGGCTACATCGCTAGGATACAGTCGGAGCACATCGGCCTGGCAAGCATGCAGTTGGGTGCCGGACGGTTTAAAAAGGGTGAGCAAATCGATCACCGCACCGGCCTGGTTTTGCAGGCCAAGGTCGGCGCATACCTCCGCGCCGGCGAACCACTGGTGGAAATCCACGCTCGTACCGATGCCGAGGCCGCCTCCCTACAAGAAGCATTGCTTGCCTGCTATAGCTGGAGCGACGCCCCCGTCACGTTCGGCCCCCTGATCTACGACACCATTCGTCCCTGACTCTAATGGTGATTAATCAAAATAGCAATAATGATCACCAGAATAATAAGTGCCACCACGGCAATCAAAAAATACGTATTCCTTCGCCCTAAAGAAATGGTGCGCGGCCCCGTCGCTGCCACCTTCTTCGCCTCTTGCCTGCGCTCCTCTATACGCTTCTTCCTTTTGTCCAGCCGCTTCTGCCTCTGATCTTGCACATTGTTACCCTGACC
>DMFQ01000445.1:0-5261 GCA_003450555.1 Ktedonobacter sp. | reverse complement strand
GTGGATTTCGCGCCTGGCAAGGCCGTACCGCCAACGCGTGGCCGATTGCTTCTTGCACCCTGCTTGCTTTTATTCGCCACAGAGGTGCTTTTAGGCGTGACCATCAGGTCATTACCTGTCGCCCTTGTATCTATTTTTTTGGCTTCGGTTGGCTTGGGTGAGGAGCCAACCTTCTTTTGCGGTCCTTGTGGCCCCTGTTTATTCGCCTTTGTCATGGTTGAATCCTTTTCTGCGGAAATATCCTTATGGATTGGAAAGTAAATCGAGCCAGCCGTTGACTGGATTCACCTCATCTTAAGAGTGTTTCTTGCTCGATCATTGCTCTGCTTTCTCCAGTAGCTCGCGCGCGATTCGTGCCGCCTCTTCTTTGTTATCGGGCGAAAGTACACCATCGATAACCAGGCCAAGTAGATGGTCTTTAATTGGACGCAGCCATGGTCCAGGGCTGCGATCAAAAAGCGCCATTAATTCATTGCCATCAAGCGGACTCTTCAAGGGGACGCGCTCCGCCTCTTCTTTAAGCCTCTGGCAGCGCTCTTCCAGCTCTAACACGCGGGCGGCCGCTCGCGAGATTTTATCTGCTCGATAGCTCGTAATGTCAGCGCGCGAAAGATCCAGTAAATCGGGTAGAACCTCGCCACCCTCCAGCATGAGACGCCGTACTGCTCCATCAGTCCAGTCGCTGGTATAGGCGTTTGTTCGCATGTGCAGCCGTACTATCCGCGAGACACTTTCAATGAAATCCCGGTCAAAATGCAAGCGCTTAAGGATATCTCGCGCCATGTATGCTCCCACGTCCTCGTGTCCAAAAAAGTGTATTTTATTCTCTTCGATACTCTTAGTGCGAGGCTTGGCAATATCGTGCAGCAGCGCGCTCCAGCGCGTCGCTAATCGTGGAGACGAACGTTCCACCACGCGCAGCACGTGTGCATAAACATCCTTGGAAGAGACGGCACGCGTCTGCTGCTGGCTGACGCCCCGCAGCTCTAGTACTTCTGGGATGATCCATTCCATCAAGCCCAGCTCCACCAGCAGATCAAGTCCCTTCGCAGGATGTGGAGATGTGAGCAGTTTATTCATCTCGTCGCGAATACGTTCGCGACTGATCTTTTGCAGTTTTGCAGCCTGCCGTAAGATCGAACGCCGTGTCTGTGGCTCAATCGTGAAGTCAAGTTGAGCCGCGAAGCGTACTGCCCGCAACAGGCGCAGTGGATCTTCATCAAAGCGCTTGTCTGGCTCATTGCCGACTGCGCGTAAAAGATGGCTTTCAAGGTCCTGTTGCCCCTCAAAGAGATCGATGATATGGCCATTGAGGGGGTCGCGTGCCAGCGCATTGATCGTAAAGTCGCGCCTGAGCAGGTCATCTTCTAAACGCGTGCCGAAGCAGACTTCCGGTTTACGTGATTCCGGATTATAACGCTCGGTGCGAAACGTGGTAATCTCGACAATATCACTCCCATAATGCAGGCGCACGGTGCCAAAACGCTCGCCCACCAGGATCACTGCACTGGGACGTGTTGGTGCCACCAACCGTTTGATCTCATCTGGTTGCGCATCGGTAGCCAGGTCAGCATCATTGGATTGCTCTCGATGGAGCAGCACATCACGTACCGTACCACCTACTATATACAGTTGTTTATGCTGTGCGCGAAAAGCCTCGGCCAGCATAGTAATTTTTTCTAACATGTAAAACTTTTGTATCCGCTTCAGGCATAGTATGTTATAATGCCTTGCATTGCATCCTACTCCCGCTTATCCCTATTTTGTAATGGCAGTATTGTATCATGTTCAGGCCCAGGGTTAAAGAGGATGAAATTATGCCCCAGGAGTAGGTATTGGTGTAAGTGGGAAGGAATGCCCCCGGATTCGTAGGGGCGGGAGAGGTGAGGAAGGGCGGTGGGGGCGCTTGCGCCGCCCTCGCTGGCAGGATCAATGAAATCAGCATAGTACTATGGGCTATGGGCGATTCAAACATCCCTCTCTGGACTGGAATGAGACAATTCCCCCAATTATAGTACATTCGTTCTAAATTGTGCCAAAAACACTTGACTGGAACATTCATTCCATGTATGATGTTGAAAAAGTGTTCTAAATAAAATAATATGGAGGTCACGGCCATGGAAGTGGCGAAGGCAAAGAAACAGCCTCAGTTCGCAGAATACGATGTCGGAGACAATGATGACCTGTATACAACGCGTAGTCACAGTAGCGCGCGCAGATATCGACAGCCAATAGAGCATGATACTCGGGACGATCCTCTGCTACAGAGCAGCGTTATACAACGCCGTCGCTCCAATCCCCTTGTCAACGCCAACGGGTCACCATCAAGAGCGCTTACCGCTCCTGTAGCAGAGGTAGAGCATAAGCAGCGGCACTTCCCGCTCATGGCCATCCTTATCGGAATGGTCGTGATGGCCTTGCTTGCTGTTGCCTTAAGTTCATTCACCTCGTGGTGGCATATCCACCAGGACGATATGCAGTACGGCCGTCCTCGTACTTTCCAACTTGATGCAGTAGTTGGTCATAACGATAGCGCGACCAATCCAACTCATTTTATCTTTATGAACCTGAACCGCCATATCGAGATCATTGAATTACCTGGCAGCGATTCGGCACATGCCCGTATCTATCCCGGTCCCATCTTATTTGGTGACGGCCAGGATCTAACTCCCGTTACCGCCGAAATTCGTGATGTCAACGGCGATGGCAAACCCGATCTTATCATACACATCCAGGATCAACAGCTAGTCTTTATCAACGACGGTACCCAGTTTCGCCCCCTCCGCTCGGGTGAGCACGTAAATATATAAATGCTATTACACCATAAAAAAGGGGCCTGCCGCGCAGGCCCCTTTTTTATATCTCAGTCTTCATGCATCTTCTGTGCAAATGGCAGATTTTCTGCCTGACAGCAATAAAGACGAAGCATAGCAATGAAGTAGGTATGAGTCTGTCGGTCTATTGGGAAAGGTTCTCTTAGTTCACCTTTCAAGTGCAGTTGCTACTACCCTTTTGTCGAAGGTAGCGGTTTACCCCGTCGGCGGGTACGACGGCGGCGTATCTCCCACTCCGCTGCCCCAGTTCGTAGCACTGCTGCCCAGTGTGAAATTGAGCGTAGCACCTTTCTGAACGGTACTCCATGGCAGCCACAAGCTCGTCGTCGTGTTACCATTAAGGCTCAGGGCCTGCACATAGGGACGTGTGTCGGAAGCCCCTGGCGCGTTTATCTGGAGCGTATGCCCTCCTGCAAGCTGTATCTTTACCGAAGTGAACAGCGGGCTGCCAATGACAAAACCTCCCACTCCTGTAATCTCTGGATACAGGCCAATTGCTGAAAAGACATACCAGGAAGACATAGCGCCGCCATCGTCGTTACCGGGAAGGCCGCCGGTTGCGTTTTTAAAGAGTTGGATCTGTATCTGCCGGATCACGTTTTGCGTATGTGCAGGGGCCTGGGCGAAATCGTACTCCCATGGCACCTCGAAGCTCGGTTCGTTGCCCATGAAGGCGTAGGGGCTGGTGGGTCCGTCATTGAGCTTGCTAAAGAAGGTATCGAGACGACTTACGACCTTCGTATTGCCACCCATGAGGCCGAACAGTCCATTCAAGTTAAACGGTTGCATCCAGGAGTACTGCGCGGAGTCGCCTTCCTGAAAACCGTTATCGCTGGTGGGAGAAAAGTTCGCGGCCCAGCTGCCGTCGCTATTGCGCGGCTGTATGTAGCCGCTGGCTGTATTGAAGACGTGCTGCCAGTTGTTGGAGCGATTGAGGTAGGTGGTGTAAACCGCCGTATCGCCGAGTGCTTTCGCGAGGCGAGCAATGGCGAAATCAGCATTGCTGTATTCCTGGGTGATGTCCGCCGAGTTACCCGTAGTACTGGCGGCGACATACCCAAGCTTGAGGTAATCGCTCAACCCCTCGCGTATCTTCGACTGACCATTGATCATCGCCGACAGCGCACCTGCTGTGTCAAAGTTCCTGGCCCCAAAAGCGTAGGCTTCTTCCACAATAATGGTGCCATCGTCTCCGTTCATGCCGTGTGAGTCGGCGTTGGCTTGCTCCCAACGGGGCAGGTGACCATCACCTTGTTGAGCGTCGTTCACCAGCGATTGCGCGATGTCACTGGTCTCTGCCGGTGCCAGGATCGCCCGCAGGCGGATCAAAGAACGGTATTCATCCCACCCGGGAATGTCCTCATATTGCATGTGGCCGGCGGGAACCGTGTGCACCTGCCCATCGAAACCTATATACTGCCCGTTGGCATCGCTGAAGCTGTTGGGATGGATGAAGGTGTGGTAAAGCGCCGTGTAGAAGGTGAACAACTCATTTGAGGTACCGCCCTGCACCTGTATGCTGTTCAGTCGAGCATTCCATGCCGCATCCGCACTGGTACGAACCGCTTTGAAATTGAAGTTAGCATTCTCAGCTGCCAGGTTTACCTGTGCATTGGCGACACTGACGAAGGAGATGCCCACCTGTGCATGTACCAGTTGGTTCGAATTCGTATTGAAGGTGATAAATGCGCCGGACTGTGAACCGCTACTAGAAGTGGAGCCGGAGGTGACGGTTCCTCCATTCCAGGTGCCGTAGTTGGTAAAAGCCTGGTCAAATTGGGCGACAAAGTAGAGTGTATAGTGATTACTCCCACAGCCAACCGTGCTCGTATCGAAGCCGGTCACCTCTTTGCTGCTGGTCGTGATTGTCACACCGGCATTGGTATTTCCGTTGATACTGCCCCCGGCATTGATAATCATCGTCGAGGCAGTCGAGGCGGGGTAGGTGAACTGCCCCATCCCCGTACGCCTGGTCACACTCAATTCTGCCGTGACATGCGGACCATCCAGCTGTACGCTGTAGTAACCCGGGTGCGCGCTCTCGTTGCTGTGTGAGAAACTAGAATAGTAAAGAGAAGGGTTGGTAGCAGGTGAGACAGTGACTGCACCGACATAGGGCATGAAAGGAATATTCTGGTATGCCGTACATCCCCGACCGCTGAAATGGGTGAGACTAAGGCCCTTGATCGTGGCATCTGGGTAGTAGTATCCACCTGGGAGATTTGACGTAGTATCAGGGCTCCATTGAACCATTCCCATAGGATAAGTTGCACCTGGAAATGTATCGCCGCTATCCCCACTGAACCCGAAATGGGATCCACCCGGAGAATTACCAATAAAAGGATTCACGTATTGAGTGAGATTGGTAGTCGCAGCCTCATTGACGCTCTGGCTATGGCCCAGCAACGCGGTAAAACCAATCAGCGC
>DMFQ01000163.1 GCA_003450555.1 Ktedonobacter sp. | reverse complement strand
CGTGCATCGCTGGTGAAGACCACGCAAGGGCTATCGGCGATGGCCTGATCGAGCAGGGATGCCATGCGGGCACACAGGGCCGCATGGGCGACACTCCCACCGGCCATGTCCATGGCCTGGTCGTCATAAGAGCTGGAAGGTGGGCGCACTAGGAATACATAGCCATCGAGGTATTCATACTTGGCATCACTGCTTTCATCGAGAGCCAGGTATTGCTCGACGGTCATATAGAGGCCATCGCTCACCTGTGATCTATCAGCTGCCATACTGTCTCTGCTCTTTCTTCATCCATTGGTCACTGTACGGGTCATGCTTATCCTATTGTACCATACGCCGCTTTGCTCAACCACCAGTGAGTCACGTGTTCCAACACCTGGCACACAGCCATCCCAGTTAGTTCATGACAAGATACCTTCAAAAACAGCTCATCAAACCATTCAATTTCCCCCCCAAATATCAATCTGTTTTCCTGAAACATTTATCGTGGAAAAGCTATCTAAGTATGATGTTAGATGCAAAAACTTGATAGTTAAGGACCTGTTCATCAGATAACAAGTCCTCTTTTCATTTCTACGATAGAATAAGGAGATCTCCGTGAGTGATACTTCCGTAATAGGAACGCCCAATAGTAGTCTGGATCGTACCAGCGTTAAAAGTACTCCTCCGCGTACAAAGGTCAACGAGTACGCCGAGTTGAAACAGCTTATCAAAAGTAAAGGGTTGTTGGAAAAACAGCCTCGATATTATACCTATAAAATACTCTCAATCGTGGGCTTGCTTGCCCTCTCGATAGCCTTTCTGCTACTGGTAAACAACTTCTGGCTGCAACTGCTGAATGCCGTTTTTCTCGCCATTGTCTTTGGCCAAATTGGTTTCCTCGGACACGATGGAGGCCACCGTCAAATTTTTAATGCTACCTGGAAAAATGACATTGTCACACTTTTACAGGGCAATTTGCTGGTCGGTATGAGCTATTCCTGGTGGAACAACAAACACAATGCACATCATAGTCATCCCAATGAGATCGACATGGATCCCGATATTGGTATCCCAGCCATCAGCTTTACTCAAGAACAGGCTCTTGGCAAGCGCAATTTTTTGCGCTTCCTGGCGAAATACCAGGCTTTCTTCTTCTTCCCTCTACTCACTCTTGTAGGGATGGATCTGCAGCGCGTCAGCATCTTCCACCTGTTCAAGACGAAAGTCCAGCATCCTATAGCTGAAGCGACCTTCCTGGCTCTTCACTATGTCCTCTACTTCGGTCTGGTCTTCTCTCGGCTGAACCTCTGGCAGGGGATAATCTTTATCCTTGTCCATCAAATGCTCTTTGGCCTTTACCTTGGTCTAACCTTTGCTCCCAATCACAAAGGTATGCCCATTCTGGACAAAGGCGCCTCCATTGACTTTCTGCGACGCCAGGTGCTCACTGCTCGCAATGTCACATCCAGCCCTTTTAATGACTTCGTATATGGCGGTCTGAACTACCAGATCGAGCATCACCTCTTCCCCAGCATGCCTCGGAAGAACTTAAAAGAAGCGCAGAAAACCATCAGAGCATACTGTGCATCGCACTCAATTGCCTACTATGAAACTACTGCGTCGCAATCGATCAAAGAGATTCTGACATACTTGCATGGAGTCGGTGCCCCTTTGCGTGGTAAAACCCCTCATAAAAAGGCCGTTGAATACAGCGCGCCTCGGATCAAGAAAGTTGAAGCAGTCTAGCTACGCATAGAAAAAGAACACCTTAGAGCGAGGAGNNCTCCTCGCTCTAAGGTGTTCTTTGTGTTATTTTTTGGAAGCCTCTGCAACAAAATGCACGAGCATCTGCATATCACCAATCGCCCGTAAAGCTATGGCATTGCCCATTCGGGGCACACTTTCCAATGCCTCGGTAGCTAATCGACACTGTTCAGCCAGGTACGCACAACAGTATTCTCTTGTCTGACTTCGTGCGAATATAGCCAATACCTGCTCAACCTGTTCATTTGTAATCGGCGGCGTTTGCTGGTACACCTCGCGTAAATAGCGCTGATCATTTGTCTCGGTATGCTCCAAAGCGTGTAAAAACGGCAAGCTCTTTTTACGTCGATACACATCTCCCGAGGGCGTCTTACCCAGTTCCGCCGTAGTAGCCCACACGCCAAGCAGATCATCACGCACTTGAAAGGCCACTCCCATCGCATGACCAAAACTGTGCAATCGTTCGATCGTTAGCTGGTCCTGCGTTCCCAACATCGCTCCCATCTCCGCTGCGCAAGCCATCAACGCGGCTGTTTTGCGGCTGATCATGTCTACATATGCCGCGACAGAGATATCTTGCCGCCCTTCAAAACTGAGGTCAAGATATTGCCCCTCTGAAAGAATAAGGCAGGCCTTGTCAAGTACAGCCCCAAGACGAGCTGCTACGCCCCCTTCCACGCCCTCGTCTAATACTCCCCAGAGTGTCAGTCGAGCCAGGGCGAAAAGTCCATCACCCGTATTAATAGCTTGCGGAATACCCCAGAGCTTCCATAATGTTGCGCGGTGACGGCGCTCTGTATCACCATCTTCAATATCGTCGTGTATAAGCGTAAAGTTATGTGTAAGCTCAACAGCCGCTGCCGCTGGCAATGCCCGGCGCAGATACTCGGAGGTAGCATCTGTCATTCCCCATGCACCCGCAGCCTCATAGGCTAAGAGTAACAAGGTTGGTCGCAACAGTTTTCCAGGATTGCTTTCTACAGGTGAGAAGCCCTCATCAACCCAGCCCATGTGATATTGAATTTGGCCATAAAAAGCTTGCAGTTCTGTGGCTCCTGAATGTATCGCCGTATTCTTGACGTTCGATACTGCCTGTTGAAGTGCCTCTTGAATTTCCCGCTGATGGCGCAAAAGAGTCAATTGTATTGTCGATGGTGATGCCATGGTCCTCCCCTCTCCGTCTTCTGCTCTGTATCTTATCTAGTGATGAAGGTAGAAAAAAGTCGTAACCGCTACTGTCCCGAGCGCCACTAGCCAACGTGCTACCCCTTTGAGTCCGCCACTGCGATAGATCGGCGAACAGATATCGCAGTAACGAGTGGTATATTGGTAGCGATGACCACGTAAACCCTCGCGCACAATAAAGACATCATCAATTTTGCGTTGCGTGTGCAGTTCATCGCACACGTAGCGCCCGCAGCCTTTACAGCGATACTGGTCAATGAAGTGTGATGTGCGCGAGTTAGACCATTGATCGGGATAGACCTGCGCGCTACACACGTAGCATACCTGCGTCTGCGCTATTTTCATCTGCTTTTCGGCACATGGTAAATGCTGTTGCTTGGGAAAGTGATCTTGACACAAGCTGTGTTGGCAGTCTGGACAACGACCAAGAGCTTCTTCAGAACATTCATGACAGCGTCGCGCAGCATTTATCGTACGTTGACGCTGCTTCGTTTCAGCGGAATCTTGCATATGTTTTTGGTCCCCTGGTAAGCACAAAAAATGAGTCCCATGATACTAGATACTTAGAGTGACTGTCTCTGGGTAAGTATAACATTGCTATTTGCATAGAAGCAATCAAAAAGGTATCATGTCCTATATGGTATCATCACTTGCCCCCACCATATGGGGAAGCCATCGCCTGGATTGGGGTCAACGTACCCACGTCATGGGCATAATCAACATTACGCCGGACTCCTTTTCTGGGGATGGTCTGCTGGAAGACTCCGCCACACGATCACAGGACGAGATCATACATGATGTCGTAACATCGGCCCTGCAATGGGTTGCCGAGGGCGTTGCAATCGTCGATGTTGGCGGTGAATCCACGCGCCCTGGTGCTGTTCCCCTTCCGCTAGCACAAGAGCTGGCGCGTGTTATCCCCGTTATTCAAGCGCTATCGAGCGTGCTGCCCGAAGAGGTTATCATCTCAATTGATACCATTAAGGCGGAGGTTGCAAGGCAGGCCCTGGATGCTGGAGCGTCTCTGATCAACGATATCTGGGCCTTGCGGGCTGATCCCCAGATGGCATCGTTAGTAAGTGAGCGTCACGTCCCCATCATACTGATGGCGAACATGCGCGGCTACCAGAAACGCGAGATCATCAGTGATGTCGTTCGCTTCCTGGCTGGAAGCATTGACCTGGCTTTAGCGGCTGGCGTTTCATGGGAGCACCTCATTATTGATCCGGGTATAGGCTTTGGTACCACGCCAGCAGAGAATCTCACCTTACTTCGTCGCCTGCGCGAACTGCGTGCGTTAGGACGGCCCATCTTACTTGGCACTTCCCGCAAATCTACTATTGGCCAGGTCCTGGGTGGTTTACCCGCCAGCGAACGCCTGGAAGGAACCGCCGCCACTGTAGCTCTAGGCATTGCTCAGGGAGCGGATATCGTGCGTGTCCATGACGTACACGAAATGATGCGCGTCGTAAAAATGTCCGACGCTATTATACGTGCAGACCTGACCTCCAGTACATTCTCAACTCATCATGCCCCTGATCAGGAAAAACATCTATGAACTACCAGGAAGCCTTGACGTATCTCTATAGCTTGAGTGATTTTGAGCGCAGTGGGCAGTATACCCGCGATCCCGCAGAAAATCTTCCCCGCGAGGCATGGTTGCTCGAACAACTAGGAAACCCGCAGGAGAGCTACACCAGCACACTTATTGCGGGCACAAAAGGCAAAGGTTCGACAGCAGCGTTTATCGAACGGGTTTTACGCCAGGCTGGCTTACGTACCGGTCTCTATACTCAACCAGACCTGCATACTTTTCGCGAGCGTATCCGCGTCAATGGACAACTTATCAGCGAAAATGAGATGTCAGCACTTATGACGGAAATGCGCGCTGTTGTTGAGCGTATACAGCAACAAAAGAAGTTTGGCCCGTTTATCACCTATGAAGTTGCAACTGCATTGGCCCTGCTGTACTTCAGCCGTCAGAGTGTACAGCATGCTGTGCTAGAGGTTGGTTTAGGTGGTCGATTAGACGCAACGAATGTCACGCGGCCACTAGTCTCCGTCATCACCTCGATCAGTTATGATCACACGCAAATTCTCGGCAATACTCTCACCAGCATCGCTACGGAGAAAGCCGGGATTATCAAGCCAGGTGGTCTGGTCATCACCTCTTCACAATCTCCAGAGGCCTTGCTAGCCATCTCAAAAGTCTGTCAGCAGCAACATGCTCGCCTTGTTCGTATTGGTTCCTTTGTTGATGATCCTGCCTCAGAGGAAGTCAAAACCGGTCGCTTGCCACCCCTTAGTTACACCTATCGTCTTGAAAGGCGTACCGAGGAGCGGCAGTACTTCACCATTCAGTCGCCAGAACATACCTATACAGATCTTGCTATACCACTGCTAGGTGATCACCAGCTCGAAAATGCCACTGCCGCCCTCGCTACCCTCGAACAGTTACGAAAACGAGAACAAGCTTATAGCATGGGACGAAAAAGCATTACGATCTGGTCTCCTTGCCGTGCGTTGGCCCGCTCGTGCCGAGGTTATCGGGCATGCCCCCACCATTATTGTCGATGGAGCCCACAATGCAGATTCTATGCAGAAATTGTTGCAGACTCTGCACTCCTCATTCACCTATAAACGCTTGATCATCGTCTTAAGTACAGCCAGTGACAAAGACCTGATTGGTATGGTGCGAGCGCTGGCAGATAGTGACATAGCAGTGCTCACTCGAATGGCAAATCCTCGCGCAGCCTCCATCGAACAACTGGAGATACTGTTTGCTGAAAACGCTCCAGGTGTATCAATCTATACTGCTGAAGGGAGCGCGCAAGCTATGGAACTCGCCCTTGATCTCGCGAATGACAATGATCTTATCTGCGCTAGCGGATCACTCTACATAGCAGCGGAAGTTCTACGCTGGTCAGCGCATCGTGGCAACAAAGCCATCGCCTCCACCATAGAAAGCATAGACCATTAACACAAATATCCCGCTGCCCCACACCCCATCCCCCGTCTAAAATGTACGGGCAGGGCTTGCCCCTGCCCTGTATCCC
>DMFQ01000082.1:1793-2532 GCA_003450555.1 Ktedonobacter sp. | reverse complement strand
GGTTCTCCCTAGCTTTTGATGATTCTGAATACTGCGTTTTTTGCTAGCTTCCGCAAGTGTAATGTTTTTGGCGCATCCATGTGTTACAAGTCTCTGGTTCACAACGTCTATGCAAGTGTATAATAGACTCATCTACTGACGTGCTGACATGCCGATATTGCTCGGAGGGTTACTCTATATGGTTGGCTCAATTAGTATTGTTGACATTCTCTTTCTGGTGACGGTCGTTTTGCTTGTCTTCAGTGGCTTTCGAAATGGAGCGTTGATTAGCCTGATCTCGCTGGTCAGTATTCCACTGGGATTTTTTGTGGCATCTCAATATGGGCCGAGTTTTACCACTGTGCTCGCTGCCTATGGACTGTCGGCCACGCCGCTCATTTCCTATGTTGTCTTATTCTTTGGCACGGTACTCGTTCTTCATATCGTTGGTTCCTTCGTGCGCAACGTAGCGAAGGGTGTCCCGCTGCTTGGTCCCGCAGATACTTTGCTCGGTGGAGCGATTGGTTTTGTTGAAGCATGGGTGTTGTGGCTGGTGCTGCTGATCGTTCTTGGTAGTTTCCTACATAGCGTCCAGTCCACCATCCAGCCTGCCACAAGCATCGTGCCTGGCCTCAACATCCAGGTAGAGCAGTTTCAGAGTTGGCATGATTTCTACAATCAAACCATAAACAATAGCTTATTCGCGAGGGTGAATGGCTTCTTTGTCAGTGCATTGCCTGCTTTGCCGCAGCCGCCAGGG
>DMFQ01000082.1:0-1678 GCA_003450555.1 Ktedonobacter sp. | reverse complement strand
AGGCAAAGCTTGCGTAATCTTTTGTTGATGCATACAATAACCAGTAGGGTTACTTGAAAAAAACCGTTGGAGCAAAAGTACCGTACTGTAAGCTCAGATCACAGATGCCTTTCCACGCTCAGTGAGTCGGCACTTTTGCCCTGACGGAAAAAAACAGCTCAGGTGGAGGTACATTCAAACGACAAAGCAAGATCGAACAATTGAAACGGGTGCTCATGGTAAACATGAACATGCCTACCTCGTTGCCGTTGAAAGTGACGAGCAAGAGAGTTTATGGAGCGTTGAAGATTCCCTCAGCGAATTGAAAGCATTAGCAAGTACGGCAGGCGCGGATGTTGTCGGGACAATGATCCAGCGTCTCCGTCATCCCGATGTGGCGACCTACGTTGGCAAAGGACGAGCGCAAGAATTGGGTGACCTGGAGAAGCAGTTGGGTTTTGAGCTGGTGATCTTCGATGACGAATTATCCCCCTCGCAGCAACGCAATCTGGAGAAAATGCTCGATGCCCGTGTCATTGATCGTACTGCTCTGATCCTGGATATCTTTGCCCAGCACGCACGCACGCGCGAAGGCCGATTACAGGTTGAACTGGCCCAATTAGAATATCGTCTGCCGCGCTTGACCGGGCGGGGAGCAGGGTTTTCGCAACAGGCAGGAGGTACGCGCAGCGCCGGTGTGGCCAGTGTAGGAGGAGCAATTGGTGTACGCGGCCCCGGTGAAACAAAACTGGAGATGGATCGCCGCCGTATTCGCAGCCGCATCTCAGACTTGCGCGAAGGAATTGAAAGCGTCCGAGAGCAGCGCACACTTCATCGCCAGCAGCGTGCTGCCCAGGCCATTCCTGTCGTGGCCATCGTCGGCTATACCAATGCAGGCAAATCGACCCTTTTTAACGCCCTCACGGAGGCAGAGGTAGTGGCTGAGAACAAGCTTTTTGCTACCCTCGACCCGGTTACCCGGCATCAGATGCTACCGGGCAATCAAGAGGTGCTGTACACCGACACGGTTGGTTTTATCCAGAAATTGCCCACCAAGTTGATCGCGGCCTTTCGCGCGACGCTTGAGGAAGTCATCGATGCCGACCTGCTACTGGAAGTAGTGGATGTGAGTCACGAAAATGCTATCGAGCAGAGTGAGACGGTTAACGATGTCCTGCATGATCTTCAAATCGGTGAAAAGCCGCGTGTTACGGCCTTGAATAAAATCGATCTACTGGACGACCCAGCGGAAATCGACCTCAGTCTCTACCCCAACGCGGTGCCCATCTCTGCTTTGAAAAGCATTGGCCTGGATGCGTTGCGAGAAAAGATTGCGCAGGTCCTGGCAGACAGTATGGAGATGGTACAGGTGATAATCCCTTATGCAAAAAGCGAACTGGTGGAGCTTTTTCATCGCAGGGGACACGTGGATCTCGAAGAGCACCTGTCCGAAGGTACCTTCCTGGTTGGTCGCATTCCTCGTTCAATCGAAGGCTATTACAAGCTATACCTGGCGTTTTGATGGAAGAGGTTTCAAGGCTTGTGAATGAGCAGGGTGGGGGCAAGCCCCATAGGCGTTAACTTAAGAATTGTAGAGCTTTTATAGCACCTGCATGTGCAACGCTCACGAGCAACACAGGCACACTATGGCCCATTCTTGCAGTAAATAAGCCCATCATTTACCTTAAGTTAACGCCTA
>DMFQ01000316.1 GCA_003450555.1 Ktedonobacter sp. | reverse complement strand
GTACGAGGGATAGCGGCCATATCTTCTTTTCTACGAACATATTTCTGACTCCTTAGGTGCTGTCTGGTTCACAGCATGACGTATGTTGCTTATGGAAATGTACGGTAGGAATTGTTAGGTAGATCAATAAAAGTTCTATGTAAATTGGGAATGGCTTATGAAGATGCTATAAATATGCTATATTTAGCATGAAATTGGGTATACTATAGGATAAGTAACCACAGGAGGCGAACTATGAATGTTCGAACTTTTACTGCTGTAATCCATAAAGAGGATGACTTATATGTTGCTGAATGTCCAGAGGTTGGTACTGTTAGTCAAGGCCACACTATTGAAGAAGCTATAGCTAACCTGAAGGAAGCGACTGAACTTTACCTGGAAGATTTTCCTCTACCTGACATCAGTCGGCCATTAGTAACCACCTTTGAGGCAACATATGCCGCCTAAATTGCCTAAAGTTTCTGGAGAGGAGGCGATCCGTTCATTAGAACGTCTAGGTTTTGTACGGATTAGACAGCGCGGAAGTCATGTGACGCTTAAAAAAAGCACTTCGGCAGGGGAAACTGGTTGTGTAGTACCTTTACATCGTGAATTAGCAATTGGTACATTACGTAGCATATTACGCCAATCCGGAGTCACGTCTGAAGAATTTATGGAAAATCTCTAGAAGAGGGGTGAGAGTTATTGAATGCTCACCCCTTTTTTGTTCAGTTTCGATTATGATTTACTTTTCTTCGGTACCAGCAACAAAATCAATAGAGGTGCCGACCCCAACAGTCCTACGCCTGCTAGCACGCCAAAGCGTCCCGCGATGAAGCCCACGATACCTGGTAGCGCCATCTCGAATGGCGCGCCAAGATTGATTACCGCGCGTACTGTGCCTGAACGGTCCGGCAGCTGAGCATAGGCTGTTGCTTTGGCAATCGGATACCATCCCGCGGCCCCCAGGCTGATGACAAAAAGGGCAAGCATAGCAAACCAGACTGAGCGGACACTCAGAAAACTGACTACGCCAAGCAGTGCCAATAATGCTAGCCATAGGAGAAGCCTTTGGGGAGAGAAGCGCTTTAGCAACGAACCAAGCAATAAGAGACTCAAAAGCGAGCCGAGCATCTGGACGGCGATGATGAGGCTGATCACCGGCTGGCTGACATGCAATACATCGCGCAAGTAGAGAGCGGTAAAGCCTAGAAAGACCTCGTCCATCATTGACGGAATGATCGAGAGCACTGCCCAGCGCAAGAGGAGAGGATTGCCCAGCGCCTCACGCAATCCCACCCAAACGCTCACTGCAGGAGTATCAGCTACATGATGACTGATGACTCTTGATGGGAAGCGTTGTGGCCACACAAACAGCGCCGCCCCTAGCCATAATGCAGCACCCAGCCAGCAAAGCGTTGTCCACGGGGGAAAGACGAGTGGCAGAGCTATGATGACAGCAACGGTCAGTGGAGAGAGTAAATCACCCACACTACTCATTAACGTCCAGCGTGCCATTGTCTGCATACTATCCTGCGGCGAGGCATCGATAAGCGTTGCTTCCGATAGCCCAACACCCGCGCAGCCTGCTGGCGATGTCAGCGCGAAAGCCAGCAGCAAGACGACAAAGTTGGTGGTACTCCCAGCAAGGGCAAATCCAACTGCTAATAAGAGTAGTCCTCCAATAATCCAGCAGCGCTTCGAAGTTCGATCGCTGAGGATGTTGATACCTGGTTCGATGATCATGCCCGACAGAGCGCCCGCGCTGAAGAGCAGTCCTACCTGCTCATAGCTCAAGCCTACCTGGTCACGCAGCAGCGGTAGACCCACAATGGGAAATCCTGTTATGAGTTCGTCCAACAGGGGCATGCTTAAAAGCGTCCAGCGAAAAATGAACGCTTGATGGAGGCGTAACGCGGCGAATAAGTGTGCCATGAATTAGTTCTTCCTCTCTGAGTTGAAGATGTGTGGAAGCGCGGTGAAAAATCACCAGGAGTGCAATGGGCGGGTTTCTGAGAAGAAGATATGGAGGAGCGCGGGCAACACAAAAAGCGCCAGCAGGATGAACCGACCGGAGGAAGTGAGGCTCAGCGAGCCTTAGAAATGCCGTATTAGCAAGTTAACAGGGGCTACGCGTGGACATGAATTTAGACCTTTATCGTCATAGTCTTCGTACCTGTTGTGGCTTTACATTTATAGAATGTTTTCACAGTCATTATAACATTTCTTGCGAGAGTAGTGATAAAGAAGATCTTGATGCAAGCTTTTCAAGGGCTAATGAAGGAATGGCGCGAGTGGATAAAGCATACCGAGGTTATGAGTCCACGGAATTATCAAGCATACGTGATCTTAACGATGTGTAGGGCACTCTATACGGTCAACTATGAGGAGTTCGTTTCAAAGAAGGAAGCAGCATTATGGGCCGAAAAGGAATTGCCTGAGTGGTCTTCGTTGATTCAACGTGCTCTTATATGGCGTGAAGCGTGGCGCGATGAGCAAGTAGATGGTAATGCAACGCTCCAGGAAACACTGCGGTTTGTTCACTTTGTGCTCAGCCAGTGTGAGAAGGATACTGGTGTTTCCTAGCTTCATATTCTCAGTACAGACGTTCGAAGAAAGCAGGACGCCCACGAACGAGTTGTTCATGGGCGTTCTGTTTAAACTATATATGCCTTAGCTATCCGAATTGCTATTGATGGCTCGCTCCACTTGAGGATTCCAGCCGTTCGCGCATCTGATCGAAGGTAACTGCATCGATCTCACCACGCGCGTAGCGCTGACGGAGGATCTCCATTGCGGAAGCCTGAGTTGGCGGTACGCCAGGATGGTAGAAAGGCGCGTGCCCGTAAAATGGCATCGGCCTGTTTCTCGAACTGAACCGGCGTACCAATCCCCAAATCAGCAGAGCCAGGAGCAGGATCCAAAAGAACTTGCCAAAGAACAACAGTGGTAGTAAAAGCCCTATACCGTGAAAGCCCCAAAACATGGATGTGCCTTCTTTCTTGTTTATAAACGTTGTCAAGACATGTTTACTATGACAACACATTTGCTTTTTGCATGGTGTATCTTTCGATCTCACCATATACATATACGTTTGTCCAGTGATTGAGTTACATTTACGATGTGTCGTTATCTTTTTTCTTCGCCCTGTAACTTCGCCTCGATTTGCGCAAGCTTGTGGAGGAAGCGGCGATCCTGGAAGTGTTCAAGCACTGGTGAGTGAGGAAACAACCTTCTACCCTACTTGCTAGCCTGTCAATTGCCGTCGGTCCAGCACGCGCTTCACCTTGCCTTCGCTGCGCGGGAGATGGTGCGGATCAACAAGCAGCACATGGGCGTGCAATCCAAGGGCTTGCTGCAGGTCTTTGGCCACGGTTGTTTGTAGCGAACCGATGGCTTGTCCGCCCTGACGATGGAGTGCTTCGTCCACCTCTGCCCATACCTCCAATTCATCCAGTTGATCGTGCTGCCGATCAACGATGATCTGATAGTTACTGGTCAGACCTGGATGGGAGAGCAGGACCTGTTCGATCTGGGTAGGGAAGACATTGACGCCGCGCACGATGAGCATATCGTCGGTGCGGCCCTGCACACGCTGCATACGGACGGAGGTTCGTCCACAGGGACAAGCCTTATGTACGAGGGCAACACGGTCGCGGGTGCGATAGCGCAGCAGGGGCAAGGCTTCACGAGTCAGGCAGGTGAAGACCAATTCGCCAATCTCGCCATCCGGCAGGCGCTTGCCTGTCTCGGGGTCAATTACCTCGGGATAAAAGTGATCCTCGTTGACGTGAAGTCCATTGTGCTGCCAGCACTCGGCGGAGACACCAGGGCCAATCACTTCGGTGAGGCCGTAAATATCGAATGCCTCTATGCCGAAGCGTTCTTCTATTTCGCGACGCATGCCCTCAGTCCATAGCCATAAAAGTTCTGGAAGATGTCCACAGCAGTTACGCCGCCAGCGGCGAAGGTGCGCGCCATCACCTCACCCCACATCGCCAGGTCGGCTCGCGTGTAGCCACTCACAACAACCTTGCCTGTCGTGCCACTGGAGGCATGCAGCCGGACCACGTCTTTCAATGGTACGGCGAAGAGGCCGTAGGGGTACGTCGCGCGGAAATCATCTTTTACGGTAAAGGGGAGACGTTCGATATCGTCAAGCGATTGTATGTCTCGCGGATGCACGCCGCACTCTGCGAGTGCCTGCTTGTAAAATGGGACACTTTCATAAGCGCGGGTCACCTGATGCTGGAGACGCTGCGTTTGGATCGCAGTAAGTTCAGCTCGTGACATCGTCTCTGCCTGGGGATTCCACATGTATCCCTCTCTGCCTGTTGCTGCTTGATTCATAGGATATTCCCTTTCTCACATATTTATCTGAAAAGCACATTGGTGCTCAAGGGCTTCTACCTGTGAAGAGTGCTAGTGGGAGAGCGGGAGGTCGTCACCGCTTACTGTGAACTTCGCTCATCAGATTGAGCAAGACCGACAGCTTCAAGCGCTGCATTAAGGCTATCATAGCGGGCGAACTTCACGACATGGCGGTCATTCACTTGAAAGGCCGATGCCAAGGTCTTTTCGCCGATTACCTCGTTCGTGTCCAGAGAGTGCCATACGCCATGCTGCTCAACTACCACCGTATTTCCATGCACAAATTTCCGTAGCGTTTCAAGGGTCAACCCGGCACGGGCAATCCAATCGCGAAGCAACTGATAACCGAAGCCGGAGCCGCGTGGTCCCACCACTTCAATGTTTGGATCGGATAGCTCAAGAAGACGATCGATGTTTTGACTATTGGCAGCCTCCTGCCAGGCCTGGACGATAGCCAATGAAGCTACAGGCTGCATACAAAACCTTTCTTCTATGCCCGTTATGTACTACAAGTTTTTGCGACAATCATGCCAGACCCATAGCTTCGGAATTTCCTATTGTCTTAAACCTATTGCTATCCTACGCTCAAATGAGTCCTTTAGCAAGACCCGGCTATTGTACAGCGTAGGGAACCCTTCAACGCCACAGGTAACGTTGTAACTCAGCCCTATGATATTTTTAGGGCCTATCGTTATGTAGTGCATCAAAAGCTGGGTCCATCGTGTACATACCTGGCACATTGATAC
>DMFQ01000187.1:4508-12506 GCA_003450555.1 Ktedonobacter sp. | reverse complement strand
GGGAAGAGTAGGTGTAAGGGAGCTGGAGGACGCTTGTGTTACCCATGGAAGGGACGGCCGATGAAGTAAGGTGGTCAGGTGGATAGACCAATGGGTAATGCAAGCTTTACGGGATGAAGCTTCTTCTCAAAGTAATCGAATGTATGGGATGAACGATAACGAAACCCTATTCCTAATTCAGTCTCCGATCAAATGTAGCCACTCTCTCACCTCTTTAGCTTTATGATTTCCCGACACTTCTAAAGCTGTTGCACTCACTTCTCCCAACTTCCGAGCATCTGGAACATTACCCTTAGCGGCAGTAGACCGTGCCAAACCGTACTGTGCAAAAGCTATCAGATCTAGATTACCTTCGGGAATGGTAGAAAGCATTTCACTAAATTTTGCTGCTGCGATCTCAATCTGCTGTTGATTGAGATAGAGATTGCCTAGCTCATAGAGTGCATTAGCAGTGATCTGCGGGTTGCCTATTTGCTGATTTAATAGCAAACTTTCATGCAAGTGCGTTTCTGCCTGGGCATAGTTCCCCTGTTTTAAGTCTGCGGAGCCTAAGTTAATAAGCATGACGCAGATCAATTCACGATGTCCAATTTGACGTGCCAGCTCTAATCCTTCCTGAAAGTATTCTACTGCTAAGGCATTATCCCCTTGCTCACCCACCACATCACCCAGGTTGAGGAGTAGAAGACTGACCCATTCATGATGTCTTATCTGCCGGGCAAGTGCTAAACCTTCTTGATAGTAGGCAAGCTCCTGAGTATGATGCCCTTGCTCACCCGCTGTTACTCCTAAATTAATCAGTATGCTACAGATTCGTTCGCGATCCCCGACCTGTCGTGCCAGTTCCAACCCTTCCTGTAGATATGCCTCTGATTGTGCATAATCTCCCCGACTGCCTGCCACCGATCCAAGCATCTCAAGTAGATCACTGATACGTTCAAGATGCTTAATCTGTCGGGCCAGGCTTAGACCTTCATGAAGGTAGCCTTCGGCCTGCGCAAACTCTCCTAGCTTTGAGGATGCCCATCCGAGGTTTGTGAGTAATGCGCTAATGCGTTCAGGGTCTTGTATCTCGCGTGCCAGGGCCAGCCCATCTTGATAATAAGCTTCGGCTTGTGCGTAATGGCCCTGTTTCTGGGCAACCTCCCCACGGTGGAGCAAAGAATTGGTGATACCATGCCTGTCTGATAGATGTTGGGCGGCATGTAACGCCTGCTGTAATTGTTGTTCTGCCAGCTCATAGAGGCCGCGTAAGATGAGGAAAGGTGCGAATGCATTGACGCCACGCACAAGTTCTGCCTGCTTGCCTTTCTCTTGTGCTGCCTCCAACGCCGCGATGATCATGTTAAATTCCATCTCAAGCAGTTCATAGTCTTTTTTGTGCAATTCCACATAGCTGATGACAAAAGCGATCAGCTTCTCATAAGCGGCTGTGTGGGACGCGCTAAAGCGGGTTCCTACAAGTGCAAAGTGGGCATAGTCGGCTATCGTCTGGTGCAGTGTATAACGGTCCGTGCCACTGCTCTCAAGCAGGCCAGTATCGCTTAAAGCGTCGAGCGTTTCTACTGTACAATCGGCTACTGCAAGGGCGGCCTCTTCTGAGAAGCTGTTGGGTTTGGGAGGAAAGACCGAGAGAGCGTACAGTGCGGCCCGCTCAGGCTCTTTGAGTTGTTGATCTGTGACTTCAAAGACCGTTTGGAGTGAAAGAGGAGTTTCCGTAGGTAAGCTAGTATGCCGCTCAACTGGCGCACGCGCTTCGCGAAGGAGTAGACGCTCCTCGGCAACCGCCAGGCGCTTGAGCGCGGCGCCAATACGGCGTGATTTCCCGCTATGGGCCTCTTTGCGTAAGTAATTACCCATCAGCGTGAGCGCCAGGGGAAGTCCGCCAACAGCATGCACCAGGTCGGTCGCCTTTTTCTCTTCTTTATCCACGACCCCTGGAGCCAGCTTTTTCAATAGCTCGATGCTCTCGTGTTCGTCCAGTTCGTGGATTACAGTAGCTCCATCCACCGTGATATGCGAAGCGATGCCTGGAAAGCGCGTCGTCACGAGATGAGCACAGTTGGGACCGCCAACTTTCATTGCCAACGCCTCTTCGACTGTCCACGCGTCGTCGATAACCAGCAGCATAGAGCGTGTACCGATGGCGGCATGCAGCGTTTTCGCCCATTCCTCATCGCTCCTCATTGTAGCCAAGGCGTTCGCTGAGACACCAAGCAGCGTCCCCCAACGGCTCAACATCCCGGAGATGTTGGGGTGTGGCCCCAGACCAGCCCACAAGATACCATCCCGAAAATGCTCCCGTATCTCTGGGTCATGGGCCAGAGTGATGGACAATGCTGTTTTGCCCACTCCAGGCAAGCCATTGAGGGCCGTTAGCGCGACACTACCGCCTTTGCGAAGCCGTTGTTTGATCTGACTCAGTTCATTATCACGCCCTATCAGGGTAAATGCTGGCTGAAGAGGAATCGCAGAATCATATAACGCTCCATCTGGAATTGCCTCGCTAGACGAAGCACCATCCGTAGATGCAACCCCTGCGGTTACCTTCTCTGCCTCCCCCGCGTGGGACGCGCTAAATAGGGTCCCTCCGCCAAGGTCCAACTCCTGCTCACTCTTGTCAAAGAGCGCGCAGAGTTTTCGGCGGAAGTAGGGATTAGGCCTGGTGATACCTCGTTCCCAACGGCTGATATTGACGTAAGTGGTGCCGATGAGATCAGCAACTTCTTGCTGCGACCACTTTCGCTGGGTGCGTTCCTCGCTTAGACGCCACCGGGGTTGAGGTGTGGCCTTTGATGTTTGCATCTTCATTCCTTCTAGCTGCACGAAAAAATGATAAAGATGTTAAAGGAAATGATAACATAAGTCCTTCCTTATGTACATGGTTTCCTAGCATACTTAGATAGGAACGTATCTTGTTTTTCTTGTACGACGAATCCCCCTTGTCGACAAGCCAAACTATTGTAAATAAACGTTGCGCGCGAGCGCATCAGTGCATGGTGATAAGGAGTACTGGCATGCAAGTAGTAGCCTATTGTGAGGAGAAAACTGCTCGCAACAATGTAGAACAAGTCACTCATGGCATCCGACATTTTTCTTTGCAAGATGCGTTTCCAGCTGGTCATACACTGGCTCTAAACCTGACACTAGGCACCCTCTCTTACCTTTCCTCTGTAGGCGAGAAACCACAATTGTTGGCACAACAGCAGTTTACCGCCAGT
Organism: Ktedonobacter sp.; assembly: GCA_003450555.1. Taxonomy (GTDB): domain Bacteria; phylum Chloroflexota; class Ktedonobacteria; order Ktedonobacterales; family Ktedonobacteraceae; genus UBA11361. The sequence continues at coordinate 9,285 of DMFQ01000187.1, read as the reverse complement.
GAAATGAGTATACTGCTCCCCCTTCTGGATTCGTACCCCTATTATTGTCCCTATGAAGTGCTGTACGCGAGCTTCTACAACGGTGATGTGACTGATTTGATTGTTGCTCGCTGCCGCCAGCGACTACAAATGGCCCTGGAAAGCGGCACGTGGGATCAGGAGATGAGACCTGTACGCAATGTACTGTCACGGACGCGACTCAAGTTACGAACCTTCGGGTTGAATGTCTCATCTATCTTAGAGACAGGGTGTATTTTGCGGATTGCTACATCTCCTCTTGTTTTTGATGAGAAAAGTCCGAAGATGCGATAGTTGGCGTCGGGGGAGTGGGTGGAGTGGAGAGGGGCCTTACGAAATAGAATGAGGTGTTATCATATCCCCCGTCTGTGCCAGGATCGGCAATACCGATCATTTGCCATCCACACTTGCCAAGCTGCGCGATTGCTGTCCCCAGTCGCCTGTGCTCATTTTCGACGTGATTGCCGTCCGCCTGGTAATAGACCAGGATCCATTCTCCGCGTCGAATACCACCTGCGTGATCTTCCGTCAGGCAGCAGTATTCCCATTGCTGGGGAACAATAACCTCGCGTTTGAATAACCATGCCGAAATATGGGCGCTTACCAGTTCCCATCCCTCATTACCCAACTGGTTCCTCACATGACGGGCTGATGGCGCCCCCCGTGGGTCAATCACCTCTCGCCCATCTACGTGTGTGAGACTGCCTGTTCCTGTATCAAACCCAATCTCAAGATATGCCCATCGTGCCATAATCGTGCTCCTGCCGCTCGTCTTTAGCCACAGAGATAACCTCTCTTAACACAATAAACGTGTACAATAGTGGCATTAGGCTACGACATATAATTCGAGCGCGGTAGGGGAGTTTTACCAAGGTATTCGTGCACAACAGTCAGGATATCCTGCGTTCTGAATGGCTTGGTCATATAATCTCTAGCACCCGAGAGTCGCCCCTTGAGACGATCTAAAATGCCGTTGTGACCAGAAAGCATAACAATAACAGTATTATCATACTGCTGATGCGATTTTAAGTATTGCGCGAATTTGTAGCCGTCCATCCTGGGCAAAGAGATATCAAGAAAAACGAGATCAGGAATGAGATTTTTTCGCTCTGCCAGCGCGTATACTGCCTCTATCCCGCTCGGATAGCTAACATAGTCGATGCCTTCACGCCTCAGGCTCACCTCTACGATCTTGCGCACCGTAGCTGAATCATCGATGATCATTACCAGTTTACTCATACCTGTCACTCCTTTCCGTCTTGATAGTGTTGTCTTTATTTCTTAAACGATGAACAAGCTTGAATTTCGTGTAATAATGATGAATGCGGGCATGACGGCTGATATCCGCACTGTCGCGAGGTGGATGTACGGCTATCCTTCCGTCATGCTGATGCGAGTGTCCCGCTCTTCATTCTTTCCGATCTTACCATGAGATATGATCGGGTAGAATGCGCTCACTAAGCGATCCACTGTCTATAGTGTACTGTTGAGTACTGCGTATCACCTCCTTTCTTGCTCCTTCACAATGTGCCGTTGCGCTAACTCAAAAAATCGTGCAACATACGGGTACGGCTGGGTTGAACGAGCTTGCGCAGGGCCTTGTTTTCAACCTGGCGGATTGCTTCGTGGGTTACGCCCAGCTTCTTCCCCACTTCTTTCAAAGAATGCTCACGTATCCCCTCCAGACCGTAGCGCAGGCGCAGAATCTTCCGTTCATTAGGAGTAAGACCTTGTAGCAGGTCCTGAACGTGCGTTTCAAGCATCTGCGAGATGACAACCTGCTCTGGCGAATAAGCGATATCGTCCTCGAGTGTATCGCTAAAGGGTGGTTCATCGTCAGTACTGCCATTTGGCGCATCCAGGCTAACAGTATCTTCGCTGGCTACCAATAGCGCGATCACTTGCTGTGCGTTCATCTCCATTTCATGGGCGATGTCCTCTACAGTTGGTTCTCGTTCCATCTCTTGCTGTAGGCGCTGCCTGACCTGTGAAAGACGTTTCATCTCTTCTTTTTTGTACAATGGCACGCGGATGGTGCGAGCCTGCCTTGCCAGGGCATGTGACATCGCGCGGCGAATCCACCATGTTGCATAGGTGCTGAACTTGTAGCCCATCCTGTAATCGAATTTGTCCACCGCATGGATTAGCCCGATATTTCCCTCCTGCACCAGGTCCATCAAATCCATGCCCAGACCGATATACTTTTTTGCGATGCTGACGACTAGCCGCAGATTGGCCTCAATCAGCTGGCACTTAGCATTCTCTCCATCTTCGATGAAGTAGTGATTCGGTCTCGGGTTTCTTTGCTCCAGCCGAGCGCGTTCCATGCGCTGTGCTAGACACACGACCCCCTCGGCAGAGAGCTGCTGGACGCGCCCTATCTCATGTTTATAGAGATACTTACTATCGCGTAAACAATGCAGTTCCTGGTCCTGTCGTAAGGGTGTACTGTCATCAGCTCTACCAATCTTCAATTGATAGCCTGCCTCTGGCACCGTTTGCAGTAAGGGCGCAATGGGCGCTGCATGTGCTGTGCGTTGCTTAAAGTGGTCGTCTGTCTGTTTGCCGTCGGGAATACGTGTGGCTATGGGTGCTGTTGCACTGTAAGTTCCATATGTTTGATCGTTCATGCTATGATTCCCTTCAAATGATCACACCGTTGCAGGTGCGACTTGTACTACAATCACGCTGATGTTATCCAGTCCTCCACCTTTTAAGGCTGCTCGGACTAACGTTTTGCTTGCTAGTTCGGGGTTACTCCCCATTTCTTTCAGAGTATTTTCGATCTCTGGATCCCGTACCATCTCCCACAATCCATCTGAACAGAGCATCAAACAGTCGTTTCCTTGTAAGGGAACAGTAAACCGGTCCACCTTCACACGTGACTCCGCCCCAAGCCCCCGGTAAACCTGGTTGCGATCTGGGTGAGTGTAAATTTCATCCCGCCCTATCTGACCTGCCGCTACTAAGCGAGCGACATGCGAATGGTCGCGTGTCACTTGCGACAACCCCTCGCATGCGCGGTAATGGTAGGTGCGACTGTCACCAACATTCACCACGAAAGCGGTTGTGTCCATTACGAACGCGGCGGTAATCGTCGCTCCCATCTCAGCTTTGACTTCCTGGCTGCGTTGCAACACTGCCAGGTTTGCCTGTTCCACACCCTCCACCAGCACCTCTGCGAGGATATCATCGGTCATCTCTTCGCTACCCACGATGCTCGGCAGCACCGACTGCAACACGGTTTGAATTGCCAGATAACTGGCATCCTGCCCATGAGCATAGCCGCCCATGCCATCTGCCACCACAAATAATCCAAAGGGAAGCAAGCGGCAGTTATAAATACAGGTACCTTGAAACGCGACAAGACTATCTTCGTTGGGTTTGTGTTTGCGCGTGGTTCCGACGTTCCACCCAACCCCCACATTTAGATGAAGTGAGAGTTGCCGCTGCCAGGAATGGGTTGGCGTTAAAGGCTCTTTCTCGAAACTTTTCGTCAACGTCATAGGAGGTTTCTGGCGCGCTGGCAATGGCAAAGGTGACCATGGCAGCATATCCTGTTCCTCGGTAATTTCGTCGTGAGCCTCTTGCAAATCGGCCTCGAACTCTTTGCGTTCGTGCTGCATCAGCCGCCAGAGCCGTATCATAGCTCCACACACTCCTATGAACAGCCCCCACGTAATCAACCAGGTGAGAGACTGAAATACTAATAGTGTGACAGGGAGTGCAATTGCGGGGCCACGCAGTGCCCATAAATGAGCGAGTTGAGGTAACACTGCGAACAGTAACATCCATGCCCGTGGTGGAAAACCTCCCGATAGATAGTAGATACCTATGCCGGCAACGGCCAGTAGTCCCCAGGATACACGCCTCAGCCACGGATGGAGATCGTAAGCGAGTTTAAACTGCTTCATCATACTGTTTCCCCTTGAGAAACGCCTTTACCGCGCGATCATTTCTGTAAATGTTGTAATTCTAACTACCGCAGCGTCCTGAATGAACACGCGCAGTCCCCCAAAGCCAGAAGATAGCGACGTATCGTTGGCCATCACCATCCAGGTAACAGGTTCGGCCTGTCCCGTCGGCCACACCTTAGCCGCGAGCGCTGTTCCAATGATGCGGAAACGCAGCGTATACTCTTTGCCGCTCTGCGCCGTGAACGGTGTCGTATTCAGGCGCGTCAGCTTGCCTGCAACCTTCTTAAGCAAGATCAGTTGCGCACCATCCAGATAGGCCTTATACCAGTTATTTGTGTCCATCCAGCGCAGTACCGACCCGATGTTCGAGGCTCCGTTACCAAAAAGACTCAATGAACCGCTAAAGACGACCTCAGCATCCATGGCTCGCGGACCAAGCGTGGCCTCAAAGACGCCACGCCCGTTGCCGATGAGTCCTGCCTGTCCGGCAACAGCAAAATTCGCGAAGCTATTGGCATTCCCACCCCATGTCTGACCATCTGAGGCTGTGCCCCAGAAGCGTTGATTGGTGCGTTGAAACGTATCCTGCGCCAGCAAAGCTGCTGTTATAGCAGTAGGCGATGGCAAGGAAATCATCTTAGAGGTATGCGTGGTTGGTTGCGTTGTAATCGCTGTGTTTGGCCTGCTGCCAGGCGTTGTCGGTACCATCAATGCCGCTTGAATCGACGGTGAGAAAAATGCCGAGATCGTACTGACCAGTACCATCAGTCCCACGAGGACACACCCAATCGTCAGTAATCGATGGATGCTTTTCATAAGATACATACCCTTCCTATAGTCTC
>DMFQ01000187.1:1317-4429 GCA_003450555.1 Ktedonobacter sp. | reverse complement strand
CTGAAGCTTAGAAATATCCATCTCAGAAGAACTTCTTTCACTTGATCGTCTCAGAATAAATACCGAAGACTATCTCATCAGCTTGGTCCTCTCCTACCTCTACCGTGAGCTGATCTTGACAGACTTCAATACGATCCATCCGCATACGGATAAATCTATGCCGGGTCGTCCCCAACGCAAAACCGTTCATACCGCGTTGCATCGCTACAAGTTCTAATTCAATTTGACGCCGCAAACGTGCAACTTCACTCTCACTCATGGTGAAACTTCCTTCTGGTATAGGCTTGTAGGCTGTGCACTACGAGGAACATCTTCAACCTCTGGAAGTATAATTGAAAGAGCTTTCTATAATCTCCTCACTACCTCCATTGCACAAGTTTTTCTCAGAAAACCCCTATGAAGCCTGGACAGAATTACGTGGCAGAGACATAGAAGCATAGTCTCTTTTTTTGCATGAAAATCATTGAATTACAAAAATTATCATGTTATGGAGTGGATAGATCAAACGTTCTAGTAATGCAGACTAAAGACTTGTCTTTTCTTAGAAAGACTTTGTCTTTGTCTTATACCAGTCTTCTAATTTTTCGCGTTTGTTATTATTGTTGACGTATGCATATAATAAAATACCTGTTTGTCCGTTAAATAAGTTCAGCATGCGTACATTGCTTTTTTCTCGTATTACTTCAGGAGCAGCTAAACTAAAGGAATGGAAGATGAGTGGCAAGGTTACCTATCATCAGCAGGTCAGTTACTGTGGCAAACCGCGCTGCCGAAAATGCCGCGAGGGCATAGGGCATGGTCCCTATTGGTACGCCTACACCACAGAAAATGGGCGTACCACTCGCACCTACATCGGAAAGAACCTTCCTTCTGAATTGCAGGAATTACAAGATTCCCCTTCCATACAACTTGAACCGGTTGCTCTACGAATACGTACGCTGGGACAATTTCAACTGGAACGCAGAAGCGGCCAGGATTGGCAATCAGTCGAAGACGCGGCATGGCAACATCAGCGTGTTCGCGCCTTACTGGCTCATTTAGTAAGTAGTCCTGGTCGCAAACTCGGAAGAGAACAGTTGATGGATGTTCTCTGGCCCGATGCTGATATTGAAACAGCCTCCAGCCGTTTAGACCGCACAGTGTACACACTTCGTCAGTTAATCGAACCAGCGCATAGTCGTCCCGCCTCCTCACGTATTTTGCGCATGGAACGCGAGCGTCTTGTGCTGGCTGACCAATCGCAGATCTGGGTCGATGCCGACGAATTTGAATCTTTGTTGAACCTGGCACGCGCGTCAAACGATCCTGGCGGAAGCGAAAAATTGCTTGAAGAGGCTATGGTTCTCTATGGAGGAGATTTCCTGCCGGAAGAGCTCTCTTCAGATTGGATCATCGCGCGTCACGAATCGCTTCAGCGCAACTGGATGGGGCTTCTGCTTGAATTGGCAGATGTGCGTATTGAGCGCGGAGCCTTCATCACTGCGATTGACCCTTTAGATCGGCTCCTGGCTATAGACCCCGCCAATGAAGCAGCGGTACAGCGGCTCATCATCTCGCTGGCCCAACTGGATCGTCGCGCCGAGGCATTGCGAGCCTACCATCGTTTCGCCACCGTACTCCAGCGTGATTACAATATTGCGCCGCTGCCCGAAACGCGTTCTTTGTACGAAGCTGTTCAACAAGGAGATAGCGAGGTTGTCCTGACGCTTCCTATACAGCCTTTATCATCCTTGGAAATTTCTTCACCAGGAGACCGTGAAACGCCCATTGCATCCAGGCATAGCTACAAGGTGCAAATTGGTCGTAGCCACCAGACACCGCTGATTGGCCGCGATCAGGAACTTGAGACCATGTACCAACTGCTGCTGGCGAACGAACAGGGAACGCGCTCTCATCTTACGAATCGCAAAAAAGCCTCATCTCTTCCCCTGGATACTCAGCGTCGTCCGCAGTGCATACTGCTGGTAGGTGAGGCGGGCATTGGTAAGACAAGACTGGCTGAAGAGTTGAGCCAGGGAGCGCAAAAGCGCGGTTGGGCCGTGGCCTGGAGTAGAGTCTATGCGCAAGAGAGCAGTGTTCCCTATCGACAATGGACTGAGGTTCTGCGTAGCGCTATGGCGAATGGTCTCTGGCAGCGGCAAGAGATCAGCGCACACCCGCTGGTTTATCAACCTCTAAGTACCTTGCTCCCAGAACTGCACGACCTGTTCCCACCTGTCGTATTTCCCTCACCCTTACCACCGGAACAGGAGCAGCTGCGTCTCTGGGAGGCTACACTTGAACTGCTCAACACTATCAGCGAACGCACACCGTTGCTCCTGGTGCTGGACGACTTCCATTGGGCCGATGCCAGCAGCAGTGAGCTTTTTGCTTACCTGGTGCGGCGCCTGCACGGACGCCCCATTGTCATGGTGGGAACATACCGTGATAACGAACTTCCCACCAGCAATCCCTTACGCTCGCTCCTCATCGACCTGCAGCGCGAACAGGTAGTTATGAGTATCCCCATTCAACCGCTCACAGACGAACAGATCGCCTCTCTAGTCGCCCACATACCAGGGACGATGGTACAGTACATCCAGACCAGAGCAGCGGGCAACCCCTTCTTCGCCGAAGAACTTGCTCGCACCGTCGAAACCCAAATCACCCCAGCCGCTTCGAACGCAGAGTCTGCACAAGACACTCATACCCTTGCACATAAACAGGTCAACGTCAGCAAAAAACTAGACTCAGAATTTATCCTGCCTGACACCATTGCAGCCGTCCTCGAATTGCGCATGAACCGCTTGAGCGCTGCCTGTCAGCGGCTGTTGGGTAACGCCGCTGTACTGGGTGGGTCCTTCACATTCCACGTCATTCAGCACATGGAGACAGGTGTCCATGCCAGTACAAGTGAAGATACCATCCTCGATCTGCTTGAAGAGGCTATCCAGGCCGGCGTTCTCACTGAAGAAGGCACTGGCACCCGTATCAACTACCAGTTCTGGCATCCCCTGCTCGTCAGCCACCTTTATGAGCAACTCTCCGCCGCCAGGCGTGCTCGACTCCATCGCCGTGCCGCCGAAGTTCTGCAGCGAGTTTACCAGGGGCGCGAAGAAGAGGAAGGGGCAGC
>DMFQ01000187.1:0-1197 GCA_003450555.1 Ktedonobacter sp. | reverse complement strand
GAAGCTGAAGGCTTCTACCGTATCGCTGCCACTCAGCTAGACGAACACATAGGCCCCTCCCTCGCCAACGCGACCCGGGACGAGAGATCACAACTAGCCTATATCCTCGAAAGACTAGGCGAATGCACCCGTATCCAGGGAAACTACGATGAAGCCCGTCACCTCTATGAGCGTGTTCTTGAAGTCAGGAGCCATCAGCGGACCTTTGTCTCACAGGAAGAGCACCAGTACGAGGCCCAGATCGACGCCCTTCTCTGGCTCGAGGTTGCCCTTACATGGTATGACGTTGGAGATGGTGTCCAGGCTCAAAAGTGTTGTGAACGTGGGGAGCAAGTTTTAAGTGAAGCTGGAGTGGTGGGAGGAGCCGCGTGGGCTATTCTGCGTTTTCAAGAGGGGTACAATAGTTGGCATGAAGGTAATTATCATGTGGCATGGAGTAAAGCACAGGATGCATTGAAGCTTTTTGAAGAGGCATTAAAGCAACAACATCCCTCACCGATCAATGTCATTCACCAAACAGGTACTAAACGGACCCTTGCAGGGGATCCAGTCAATCTCGGGCGTATTCAAACACTTATAGGTGCTATCGCTAATCTGGTTGGAGAGCATACTGAAGCTCTAAATTATCTAAAATCTGCACTTAATGTGTTTGAACAGTACAATTGCAAAAGAGAAATCGCAAATGTCTGTTGTAATTTGGGTGATGTTTATTTAAGAAAAGCAGAGCACGAACAAGCTCGTGCAGCTTTCAGCCGTTCCAATTATCTTGCAGAGATGATTGGTGACGTTCCTTTGATGTCTGCAGTTTTTGGTAATCTGGGAGTGTTGGCTGCACGTTCAGGTAACCTGTCTGAAGCTGAAGAATGGTTCAAGCGAGGTATTAAGTTGGCTGAGTGGATCAAAGATCAGACGTATATATGTGTTTTACATATTTACTTAGCCATAGTGCTTCAAGATCAGAGGAAAAGATCTCAGTCAATAAAGTCTATACTTTATGCCCTCTCTATCAGTCGATCCACAAAAAACACTCCTTATGTTGGTTTTGCTCTTGTTGTCATAGGAAATATAGATAGTAAGCAGGCAATGGCTTTAATAGATTCAAAAGAGAATGTAAATCAGGAGAACAAGAAATATAAAATTAGAGAGAAGGATCAAGATCTTAATGCTGTCTCTTATACACATCTCCGAGCCCACGAG
>DMFQ01000444.1 GCA_003450555.1 Ktedonobacter sp. | reverse complement strand
CATCCTCAAGCCCCATCCTCAATCCCCTGCACTCCCAGAGCTGCCCCGTGTTTACTTACTAGGCATAGACAGTCTTCACTTCGTTTGTGAGCTGCGTAAGGCGCTGTTTCACGTTTGCGCCACCAGCGATTTCCTGCAAGGCACTGACGACAAAACTTGCTGCAGTGCTATACCGTGGTCCATAGGCAGGAGGACGCATGGTAGGAATGACATTATTGATGAACGATTGACTGATAGTATCAGCATAGTTCTTGGCATATTTGCCGCCTGTCACATTATAACTCTTATGCGGCAAAACGCCACCCTCAGGAATCAAGAACTTGGTGATGACGCTATCTGATGTCGTCAGGAAATCGATCAGCTTCCAGGCGAGTTGCTTATTTTGTGCCTGCGCAGACATACCTAGATTGTGAATATCGGCTGCGGTAACCGGGCTACTCAGTCCTGGTCCCATCGGAGTGGTGGTAACGCCAAATTTGCTATTGACGGCATCGACGGTATTCAGGGCAGGATTGGTATTGGCGAAAATACCGGTCAGGTACGGGCCGTCTAGCTTAAAGGCAATTTTCCCGTTGGCCATCAGTTCGCGCTCGGCTTTAATGGCCTGGTCTGGTGGGGTCCACTTCTTATTAACGGCATCCTGCAGCCACTGGAAGGCAGCAACGGTACCGCTATCCGCCCAGTTTATGGTGACATTGCCCTTACCATCATCAACCATCGGATTGCCGCCAAAAGTCCAGATCCACGGCCAGAAGCCGACCAGGGCGTACTCGGTCTTGGATATATCGATACCGATGGGATAGGCATCGGCAGGCAGTTTGGCTCGCAAAGTTGCCATCATTTGATTAAGTTCATCGGTAGTCTTTGGGGGCTTGGCGGGATCAAGGCCTGCCGATGTCATCAGGTCCTTACTGTACCAGAAGCCATGCGGCGTAATACTAAAGGGCGCCGCGTAGACCTTCCCTTTATACGACCCAACCTCGAAGCTATTGGGGAATGAATCACTTTTCCAGCTCGGACTGATGTAGCTATCGAGAGGCTCCAGGGCACCGGCGCCACCTAGTGCATACGGCCAGTTGCCGCTAAGTTCCATCACATCAGGTGGATTACCACCATTGGTCATGGTCGTAAGCTGCTGCAACACCTGGTCGAAGGGAATACCGATGTTAGTAATTTTGGCGTTATTCTGATTCTGGAAGTCCTGGAGGGCCTTATTGATATTGTCCCTGGTCGCCGACTCGGCAGATGCCCAGTTAGCGAACTTCAGCGTCGTAGTATTACTGCTGCTACTATTACTGGTGCCACAAGACTGCAGGATTGCCTCGATGCCGCTGAGGGAAACTCCCAGTGCCAGGGCGCGCATGATAAAATCACGACGGCCAATCTTACCTGCAATCAGATCCTGCGCAAGACTCTGCTTGTCATTCATTGAAATTACTCCTATCGCTGCGTGAATGTTGATAAATAAAGAGGACGATTTTGTTGGATGGTACAGTCCATGTACCCGGTTTGCCATAAATGTCTAGATATTCTTGTATCAATAGGCAGGTCCCCCTTACTTTGCTATCATCACTTCAAGATCGTACTCCCGCAGCGCGGATAACACAGTCGGATCCGCCGAGCTATCCGTAATGAGGAGATCGATTTCATCAACGCTGCAAAGAAAGGCCAGCTCTACCTCTCCTACCTTGGACCCGTCCGCAACAACTATGCGCCTCCGCGCCGCCCGCAGCATGCGCCGCTTGATTTCCGCTTCCGGTAAGTTGATATTGGTGATGCCTCCCTTGGGATCGATGCCATTGCAACCAAGAAAGACGGTATGAGCATAGATATGCTCCAACATTAATCCACCGAGCGGATCAACAAGCGAGTGCTGCATCGGTCGCAAGGTCCCGCCGATCACCACCACGGTAAAGCGCGGAATCGCTGGTTCAAGTTCGAGGGCTATATTCAACGCGTTGGTAAACACAACCACGTCGTGTAAGTCTTCCCGCATGACGAGCGCTCGCACGATGGCCGTTGTCGTAGTCCCAACATCGAGAATGATGGTCTCTCCTGAAGAGATCAAACTGGCCGCCATTCGTCCAACCAGAGCCTTTTCAGGAACATGAGCGCTCTGCATTTCCTCAAATGGCCGCTCTGGGTGAGGAAGTGTCTGTGGCATAGCACCACCGCGAATACGTCGGATATGGCCACGCTCTGCCAACACGTCAAGGTCACCTCGTACCGTAACTTCAGACACGTGGAACTTTGTGCTGAGATCCGACACCCTAACAAAGTCTCGTGCTCTAACAAAGGCAAGCATGTGCTCTCGCCGCATCTCCGCGGGCACGTCCCCATCGTATTTTGTTACATCCATCATCTGTTTCCCCAACCACGCTGACTACGCTGATGGTCGCTAAAAATAGTGTGCCAGCCGCACTACAGCATACTCGTATTACCCATGCCGCTTAGATGAACTCTGTCTTCCGATTTCACAACACTTCGATACTAGCCAGCTTTAGATATCTCAGCTTAGAGCATCCACCTTTACGTTTCTGGCTTAAATCAAAGCTCGTAAAGGCTTCACAATGCTTCGCCTCTGAAAGTTCTTACTTTCTTTGCCGCAAAAGTAGCCCATTTCAAGTTTAGTAAACCCTGCGCTACCCCTTTTTAGTAGTTTACACAAGTTCACCTAACTTTGTCAATAACTTTGTTTTATTTACGAAAACGTAAGTAACCTTCTTCATTTCGTAACGACATTGCTCAGAGGATATGTGAAGCAACCCCAATTAGCAACATTCACAGTTTTTTTACAATCAGACGATGCGCTTCATTCTCAAATCAGAAATAAGTATAAGCATTCGTAAGCGCAAACTATTCCTTGAGGTTCTCACTGGAAGCAACTTTCATCTCTTCCCGGCACATTTCACGATGAACTCTCGCTCCCTGATGGTTTGCATCCAGTTCCAGCGCTTGCGCGAATTGTGCCTCAGCCTTCTTGAAATCCTGCAGACCGAGATAGCCAAGGCCCATCATATAATGGCAGTGCACTTTGTTTCGCTTATTCAAATCATCTTCGAATACCAGGAAGTCCGGCAGCGAAACGGCGAAATAGTCAATTTTCACGTTGTCGAACAGGTGCTTGCTCCCCATAATCGATGAGCTTATTGAAGCGTCGTTTGGCCTCCTTCAGGCTTAGCTAACTTGAGCCACGCCAGTCCTTGATAGAAGATCATATCCGCTGGTTGGTCATTGTAAAATATTGCACTGGCTGGTTCTTCGAGTCCCTGCGCTGCCGTCCGAAAAGACTCTGCCGCCTCTTCTGTCAAGCCCAGGCGTTCATACGCGCACCCTAAAAAGTAGTAGATATTGTTTTCCTGCGTACCCAACAATTTGCCTTCGCCCAGGTTTTCTGGGTAGGTTAGCGCCTTCTTTAACGTTTCTATCGCATCTTTTGCCTGTTGAGCCTGCAGATAGTATTTCCCCAACTCCACGTGAGCAAAGACATATTGACCCGTGACTTTACCTTCACCGCCTTCCCAGGGATGAAATTTGCGCTCTGTCAGCAGGGACTTCGCTTTTTCGTGCCGCTTCATTGTGTTGAGCAATGTGACGTACTCCAGATACAGATCATCCCGCGCCGTAACCAGCTCCCAATGGCTTTCCAGCCTCATCAGCCTTTGCTCGGGCGCATATCCCACTTTCTTGTAAAGCTGATCCAGCTCGTATAACACCCTGGCATCGCCCGCGTTGCAAGCAAACGCTTTTTCGAGTTGAGCTTAGCGCTTGCTCTGGCCGACCCAACGTATTGTAATATGCGAGCGCCAGGTTACGATGAACGGTCGCATATGTATCATCGACTTCCCTCGCTGCTTCCCAATGCCGGATCGCGTCACAGTGGCGTTTCTTATCATACAGCAAATTACCGAGATAATAATGAGCCTTTGCATCGCCCGGATTGGCGGCAAGAGCGCTTTCAAGCACAACCAGGTCTTCCAGGCTGTTGGGAAAACAGTAGTCTGGTGTCGCGGCACGTGCTTCCTGCAAGTGAACCGCCGCAAGCTCTGCGCGTCCCAGCTTTTCATAAAGATAACCCAGGTAGTAATGCAGCATCGGATAGACGTTTTGCTTCGTATCCAAAACCAGGCGCTGCAGGACATCTGCACCTTCCTCGTACAGTCCACAATGAAGGTAATCAACTGCTAAAGCGATATGGTTATGCACATCGTTTCTCATCAAGGAGGTCAATCCGTTGCGCACTGCTTCTGCCTGCTTTTGTTCCCCTCGTGCCAGGTGAAGCAAATATCGTTCGTTGTATGCACCAAAATCGGCGCTATCAAGCTGAATCGTTTCCTTAGCAAATTGTTCCGCCTCTTCCAGTTGTCCCAGCTTTCGCAGGAGCGCCACCTTGAGGTCGCGCGCCTTATAATTCCGCGTGTTGCGATTGAGTGATTTTTCAACCAGCTCCAGCGCTTCCATATACGCTTTCTTTTCGCATGCGATCTGTGCAAGGGAAAAATATCCGCTGTCCTGCCAGGCTGATGACCAGGTTGCCTTATAAAACGCGCCAAAGGCTTCTTCGCGGCGCCCTTGCATGTTCAATGTCACACCCAACTGATAGTACGCTTCGCTATCATAGGGGTTGGAGTTGTAGCGCGTTAAGGTCGCGATAGCTTTGCGGAAATGCGCTTCACTTTCTCGCAACAATCCTCTCCGCAGCAGAAGCGTCCCATAGGAGACATTGATCCGGATATCGCCAGGGTCGCGTTTTAAACCTTCGAGATGGTAAAGTTCAGGCTCGCATGTCGCGTGACGGTACTGCTCTAAATGTAATCCCGCCAGGAACAACGCCTCGTTGCTTCTCAATTCTTCTGGCGCGGGAAGTGGCTTCGCCGCGTCTGGCAACTTTTCAATCTCCGGCTTTTTGGGCCGATACGCGATCAGCATATTGCCGTTAGCATCCTGCACCGTAACGATCAGATCATCTGCCTGCTCTTCGTTATCCAGTAACACCACAGTGGCAAATGTTTGGGTCGGCGCTATCGTCACGGTTTCGTTGACATAGACTCTGCTCTTGCCTTTGAGTTCAATCACGGCATTAGTAAAGACAGAAGTCGCGTAGACCTGCAAGGTCGCTGTATGGTTCGCGGCGTCAACGTCCAGATTCACTGCCGCGTCAATCGAAGCGTTCTTGACGACCCCAATGTTTTTATAAGGGATGAAATACTGCTTGAACGATTTTTCCTCGTATGGCTGCAGCCAGGAAAAATCCGGCTGGTTATCTGTATACACACCCGCCATGAGTTCGATATAAGGCCCGTCTTCGTCGGTCAAATTGCGGTCCCAGGCTTTCCCGAACTCGCCGCAGCCCCATGTCCACTGCTTTTTCCCTGGCGAGATATGATGATTGGCGACATGCAGGATACCGGCTTGTTCAGCAGTATCATACCCACCAACAAAGTTGTAGTCCGAGTGGTAGGCCATATATGAGGTGGGCACTGGTATGTTTTTGTAGCGCGAGATATCTACTCCGGCGGAATAATCCATTTTATAATAGCTGCCTTTGGCAATCGGAAACCTGGATACATCCCGTCTGCCATGGTCAAAGACGGCATGCACATCAGGCGGAAAGACCGACTGCGTATGGTCGTTGACGGATACTGCCGGATTGGCCCACCACAGAAATGTCTGCGGCTCTGGCGTCCGATTATACAACTGCACATGGATTTCCAGGTAGGCTTTCCCCGCGTAGAGCGTGAAGCCCGCTGTCATTTTCGTACCATACATCCGGTCAATTTCGCTGACCCAGACGGTTTTACTACCATTGCTGTTATGTCCGATATGATACTCGACCGGTCCAAAGGTATTCGGGCGATGGTGCTGTGGCCAGTTGAACTCGATCCCGCCCGATATCCAGGGACCGGCAAGTCCAACTAGCGCCGGTTTGATCACGCGGTTGTAGTAAACAAAATCGTAGCCGTTGGTTTTATCGAGTGCGCGGTAGATGCGTCCGCCGAGCTCTGGCATAATCTCGATGTGTAGATATTCGTTCTCAAGCACAACCATGCGATACGATTGTGGTCTCTTCTCATCCTGAATCTTGTCTATCACCGGGTACGGGTATACTCTCCCCGAACTGCCCTGATAGACTCGTTTCTCCAAAAACATCGGGTTTTTGTCTGGCGCCCCGGTACCGTACGTCGGGATTTCGACGTCCTCTTCCCAAACACGAGCCTGGGATTCTGTCATTGCCTTTCCTCCCTTTTCATTCATTCTTTTGCTTGTGAAGGCATGTACATTCTATTTTTACCATATGTCATAAGATTCTTCACCGCCGGGGAGTACTTGATCCTCTCACTTGCAATTGTCCCTTCAAGATTACCTGGCGCGTGGAGCGGGAGGGATCGACCACTCGTTGCAGGAGAAGTTCTGCCGCCGTTTTGCCGATCTCATAGGTCGGTTGCGCAATCAGTGTGATAGCAGGTTGCACCAGCGATGCCCAGGTGGTTTCATCAAAGGTGACCAGGGCCATATCATCTGGCATAGTGAGATTGCGTTCTCGAATGGCCTGCAAAGCACCCGCTGCTATAAGGCTGTTCACAGTGAAGAGCGCATCGGGAGGTCGATGTAAATCGATCATTTTCAACGCAGCCGCGTACCCCGTCTCCATCTTCGGTGCAACATACTTTACGTATTCCGCTGCCAAAGAGAGGCCATGCGTCCGCAATGCCTTTTCATACCCTGCTTGCCGCTCTAGCCCGGTGCTCATCTCACTACAAATGGCGCCAATCCTTCGGTAGCCCTGCTCGATGAGATGCGTGGTGAGCCGATAGGCTGCATCGACGTTATCAAGCAGCACGGCATCGACATCACCATTTGGAATGGAGCGGTCAACAACCACTATAGGAAAGGGGAGCTTCGCGAAGGTGAAGTCGGTGGCTATTTGTCGCGTTGGCGAGATAATCACTCCCGCGACACTGGTATCCTTCATCAAATTGAGGTAAATTTCTTCTTTCTCAGGATGTTCATCCGTATTGCACAGAATGATACTGAATCCCTGTTCATACGCTGTATCTTCTACCGCCCGGCTGAGCGAGGTAAAAAACGGGTTGCGGATGTCGGAAACAATCAGGCCAATCGTTGTGGACTGCTGAGAGCGCAAGCTGCGCGCCACCAGATTGGGTCGATACCCTAACCGTTCCACCTCCGCCATCACACGTTCGCGCAATTCAGGGCGCACATGC
>DMFQ01000110.1:3602-4818 GCA_003450555.1 Ktedonobacter sp. | reverse complement strand
GCAGAGCAGGTCAGGGCGAACGCTGAAACCTACTTCGAGCAGTTTTTCAGAATTGTTGATCGTGATCTGACCGAGGTGCACTATCAGACCGAGTGGTTTGACAAGTTTGACCTGGGAGATGCCATCAAACTGCTCAGTCACAAGACTGTTGCTCAGATGTTGGAGCGCGACGACTTCTCCAATCGCTACAAAAGTGGTACCGAAATCTACCTCTCTGAGTTTATGTACCCGTTGTTGCAGGGATATGACTCCGTCATGCTGCATTCCGATGTTGAAATTGGCGGCACGGATCAAACCTTCAACCTGCTGGTTGGGCGCGAACTCCAGCCGATCTTCGGACAACCTTCGCAACAGATCCTGACCGTGCAGCTCATTGTTGGACTGGACGGCTATAAAAAGATGGGCAAATCCCTGAGCAACTATATTGCCATGACCGCTCCTGCCCATGATATGTTCGGGAAGCTCATGTCTCTGCCGGACCATGCCATGATGAGCTACTTTGAGACGTTGACAGATCTTCCGCTGGCTGAACTGACCGAATTGCGCCGCAAGATGGATGAAGGCTCGTTGAATCCCAGGGATGTCAAGTTGCGCATGGCGCGTGAAATTGTCAATGAATTTCATGATGCCACGGCAGCGCGGGAGGCCAAAGAGGCCTTTATCCGCCAGTTCTCCGAGCGCAAATTGCCGACCGATATTCCTGACTATCGCCTGAGCGAACCGACGAACATCATCACGCTCATGGTTGACGCGAAACTGGCAACCAGTAAAAGCGAGGCCAGGCGTAACGTGCAGCAAGGCGGAGTTTCGTTTTTCCCCGGTGGAGAGACTGGAGCCGCGGAGCGTGTGAGCGATGTCAATTTCACCGTGCCGGTGCTGGACGGCGCGATTCTCAAAGTGGGTAAATTGCATTATCTCAGGATCAAGGCGTAGGGGCGCCATTGATTGGCGTCCGGGTGCAGGCATCGACACGGCACCATATATTTTGTGTGTTACGTGCATAAGGAGAAGGTTTCATGCCTCAAGCGACGATTGGTGTGATTGGTGGAAGCGGCCTCTACCGCATGGAGGAGATGACCGATGTTGAAGAGGTCGCGGTACAGACGCCCTTTGGAGATCCCAGCGATGTGATTACGATAGGCAAGGTTGAGGGTGTGCCGATGGCCTTCCTGCCGCGTCATGGGCGAGGGCACCGTATTGCCCCCACCGAGATTCC
>DMFQ01000110.1:0-3457 GCA_003450555.1 Ktedonobacter sp. | reverse complement strand
CACGTCACCTTTGCCGAACCATTCTGTTCGACTTTGAGTAATCTCTTGCTCGCGTCAGCGAGCGAACTGGGGGATGTCAACGTGCACGAGGGCGGCACCTACGTTTGTATGGAAGGCCCGCTGTTTTCCACCAAAGCCGAGTCCATCGTCTATCGCAGTTGGGGTATGGACATTATCGGCATGACCGCGCTGCCAGAGGCGAAACTGGCTCGCGAGGCCGAGTTGTGCTACGCCATGGTCGCCTGTGCCACCGATTACGACTGTTGGCACGAGTCCGAGGAGTCTGTGACCGTCGAGATGGTGATCGGGAATCTCAGTGCGAACGTGGCCAACGCCCATCGCATTTTGCGCAGTATCGCTCATAAGGTTCCCGCTGATCGCAGCGCTAACACCTGTGGCTGTTCCAGCGCGCTTGCGAGCGCGATTATGACCGATCACAGTAAAATTCCAGCCGCGGCAAAGGAGAAATATAGCCTGTTGATTGGCAAGTACCTGTCTTGACAAAGTGAGCCAGCAGGAGTAAAATAGCCTTGTTCCTGAGACGAGAGTCAGCGGAACAGACCGGTTTTCTTCCGGTCCTGTCGATTGGCGTAATTGGGTCCTGCGCGGCAGATGTCTGTGAATCCCGCTAGGTCCGTGAGGAAGCAACGGTAAGTGGACCTCTCTGGGTGTCGTAGGGGCGCCTGATTGCGCTAATCGGCAGGACCGGGTGAAAATCGGTTTTCTGTGTCATCGCACTCTCTTCAGTGCTGGCGGAAGATTGCAGCCCGTTGAGGGCGTGGGTATCCTGGAGAGGATACAGGCGGAGTTAGTATACGATGTCCTCATCTTCACAATCGCTCTACCGCAAATGGCGTTCGCAGACTTTCGGCGATCTCGTCGGTCAAGAACCCGTCATTCGCACGCTTAAAAATGCCCTTACCAGCGGCAAACTTGCCCACGCCTATCTCTTTACGGGACCCAGGGGTACAGGCAAAACCAGCACCGCCCGCCTCCTGGCAAAAACGATCAACTGCAGCGCTCCCGTCAATGGTGAGCCATGCAACGTGTGCCAGCAGTGCCGTGAGATCACCGCGGGCAATTCCTTTAACGTCATCGAGATCGATGCGGCCTCCAATCGCGGTATCGATAGTATTCGTGATCTGCGCGATAAGGTCAAGATGCCGCCTTCTACCGGAAAGTACAAGGTATATGTGCTTGACGAGGCGCATATGCTGACACCCGAGGCGTTTAATGCTCTGCTCAAAACGCTGGAAGAGCCTCCGCCGTACGCTATTTTTGTGCTGGCGACAACAGATGTGCACAAAATGCTGCCCACCGTGCTCTCGCGGTGCCAGCGCTTCGATTTCAAACGTATTACCACTCGGCAGATTGTTGAGCACCTGGAGTATGTCGCCGGGCAAGAAAACGTTCATATAGAGCGCTCCGCGGCAGAACTGATTGCAAGGGCCGCTGCCGGAGGAATGCGCGATGCGCTCAGCCTGTTAGACCAGGCTATCGCCTACTCGGGCAATGAAATTGCGCTGGCGCAGGTCCAGACGATGCTGGGAGTGGCCGATCCGCGTGCCATCCAGAAACTTATCATCCATGTTTCTGAGCTTGACAGTGCCGCCGTCCTGCACCTGATCCATGAACTCTCGGAGGCTGGAGCCGACCTGCGTCAACTCAATATACAGGTCGGAGAATACTGGCGCGCGTTGATGCTTGTGAAAGCAGGGGCAGATATTGCCACCATTCTTGATAGCACCGAGGACGAGGTGCGCGAGATCAGGCAAGCAGCGCGGCTCTTCGGCCTGGAGGAATTGACAGAATTTGCCCGCATCTTTGCGCAGAACGACCTCGTACAAAAGAGTCAGGGCACGCCGCAACTTGGTCTGGAACTGGCCTTCTTGCAGAGCATTGAACTGCACCGCCGTCCCCAGCATGGTCATTTCGCCGGTCCTATGACTGCTGACCCCTCGCTGCAGTCGCGTGCCACTGCCGCGCCAGCGCGCTCTGCTAAATCCCAGGCAGGATCACCAGCACATGTTCAGCCGGAAACTGTATTGCCTGTGCCTGCAACATCCAGGTCGAACGAGGGCAAAGCTGCTGCCTTGCCAGGCGATCATGATGCCATACCCATTTCTGAAGGTGAGGACATGCCTGGGCAAGCCGCAACGCAGCTCAGCAGAACATCCGCTCCGGCTGGCTCTACGCAAGATAATGAACGCGCGACTACACCTGGTAAACCCGGCGTAGTCAATGCAACCGGTGCAGATAGTGGGCCTTCATTAACGTTACAGCAGGTAAGGGAGGCATGGGACAACGTTAAGAAGCGCGTACGACCAAAGAATCCAAAGACGGCAGCCATGCTCAATAGCTTCACGGTCATTGGAGTAGAGGGAACGGTAGAAGAGGCCATTGTCGTCATCCAGGCAGCTTACGAATTACATCATAAATACGTGCAGGAGGGTGAGCGTGCCAAAGATGTAGACTGGGCCCTCACTACGGAATTTAGACAGCCATGTCGCGTACGCCTGCTTGCTCCTGGCGCAACGCTGCCCTCTGCTCCAGTATTTGAAGCGGGTAGTTTCTCATCGAAAGCCGCTGTGAAAGAGACACCACTACGGTCGGCACACCTCGAACGGCCTGCTTCCGAGACAAACCCCAAATCGTCTGAGCCAGAAGCCAGGGTTGAGTTTCTACAGGAACCATATCCTACCAATGTAGATGCATCTGCTGTGGATCCATCCTTGCCAGTTGCCAGGAAGAACATTGTGAGAGAGAATACCAGTACGGGATTACCGCTAGAAATAATCAAGCAGAAGGCGAGCAGTGATCCAGTAGTACAGGAAGTCATGAGGACGTTTACAGCGAAAATCGTCGATATTCGCTCGAAGTAAGTTATCAAGTGTAGTAAGGAGAAATTTACCTATGAGTATGCGTGATATCCAGAAGATGCAGCAGAAGCTTATGAAGATGCAGGAAGAGCTAGACGCCAGCCAGTTTGTCGGCACTGCCGGTGGCGGGGCGGTGACGATCACTATGAGCGGCAAGTTTGAAGTCACTTCTGTGAAGATTGACTCGGAAGCCTTTAACGCGGAAGATATCGCGGAACTGGAGGTCATGGTGCTGGCCGCGGCGAAAGACGCCTTTAACAAGGCAACCGCTGCCCAGCAGAAGATGCTCAGCAGCGCGACAGGCGGTATGAAAATACCAGGAATGTTCTAATAATAATGAGTGATATTGCGCCGCCAGTGGCGGCACTGATCGAAGAATTCTCAAAACTGCCAGGTGTCGGCGTGAAGACCGCGCAGCGTCTGACGTTCTTCGTCCTGCGCAGCCCTACCGACCAGGCACGCCGCCTTGCAGAGGCCATCATGCGCGTCAAAGAAAGCATCATCTATTGTTCGCGCTGCTTCAACATCACCGAAACCGATCCCTGCTCTATTTGTAGCAATCCGAGCCGTGACCAGGA
>DMFQ01000218.1 GCA_003450555.1 Ktedonobacter sp. | reverse complement strand
TGTGGCTCCAGAAAGGCGATCTGCATTCCGCCTGCACCTGGACGGGCAACGTGATCGCGCATGGGAATGCTCAAGTGAGCCAGCCGATCCAACTCGCCGTCCACGTCACCAACCAGGAACGCCAGGTGTTCCACGCCTTCGCCATATTCGTGCAGGAAGTTCCATGCCGAACTGCCAGGGCGCAGTGGCTGCAACAACTCGATCTTTGTGCGCCCAAACGCGCTAGCGGGTCCAACGGGCAAAAAAGCAATTTCAAGCAGCCCATCGCCATAGCTTTCGGTGTGTGTTGCCGTCAATCCCAACACCTGCTTATATTGCCTCAAAGTATATGTCATATCTCGCACGACAACGCCGATGTGATCAAGTAGTTGGACGGACATGATACGCGCCTACCTTTTAACTTTTAATCCCGATGCCTACAAAGGACTTCAGGTTCTCTTTTCATATTCCACTACGATCCGCGTTCGATACTGTTCAGGACGCCTATCGCGCTGGAGATCACCTGCCGAGCCAATGCGTTTGTTGCGCGCGCTTTTGACATCGAGATCAGCGATGGCGGTCGCGGGTTCATTGCCACTCAAGGGGCCAATAGCGACCTCGCCGCCAGGGTGTACCGCGATGCTGGCTCCCAGAAACGTCACCGTTCCCTCTTGCCCAACGCGGTCGGAGCAGATGACGGCAATGTGATGAGCATAGGCATAGCCGATCACCAGGTGATCTTGCGGGGCATAGCCGTGCCAATCCCAGAGGATGCGCTTACCGATGGATGTCCAGGTGGTTGGTACGGCCAGGAGATCGATGTCAGAAAGCGCCAGCGCATTGACGGCCCCAGTGAAGCGCAGATCATAGCAAATCAACATGCCCAGGCGAATGCCGAGATCAGGCAGATCGAAGACGGGCAGGTCATCGCCCGCGCACAGCCACTCGCGCTCCCAACCGAAGCGGTGCATTTTGCGATAGCGCCCAAGCAGGCCGCGCGGTCCTACCAGAACGGCGGTATTGTAGATGCCATCCTGCGCCTGTTCAAGGATGCCGCCAACGATATAGCCGCTGCGCGCCGCCGCCAACATTTCCCAACGCCGCACCGATGGTCCGTCAAGCGGCTCGGCCAACGCAGCCGCCATTTGCGCCGAGGCGGGGAAATATTGGGAGTTCGCGCATTCGGGCAGCACGACCAGCTCCGCGCCTCCGCCAAACAACTGATCAGCCAACTGGCAGAGATGGTCGCGGTTCTGCTCTAGCGCGTCAACGCCGCTTTGTATGAGAGGCTGCACAATCCCGATCTTCATCAGCGTCCTCCGCAGTTTATGCGTCCATGATCGCCTTGCGCTGGTTGCCATCGATGGTCAACATCGCGCCGTGCACAAAGCTGGCGCGGTCAGAGGCGAGAAATACGACGACATCCGCCACTTCCTGCGGCTTGCAGAGGCGACCGAAAGCGATGGAGTGTTTGGCGCGATGATCCGCTTCCTCAACAGTAAAATTCATATCGCGAGCGAACGCCTGTGTGAGGCTTTCCCAGCGCCCGGTATCCACCGGCCCAGGATTGACACTGTTGATGCGGATATTATGGCGTCCGTACTGATCAGCCAGGGCTTGCATCACGGCGAGGTCTGCCGCGTTAACCGCCGTACCGGTCAGTTCCCAGTAGGACGGCTTCACTCCGTCGTTGCCCACGACATTGACGATCACACCGTGCCCCCGTTCCAGGAAATGAGGCATGATTGACTTCACCATGCGCACGTATCCTAGAAATTTCAGGGCCAGCGACTCGTGCCATATGTCGTCGGTAAGAGCGGATAGCAATCCTCCCGGCGCTGCACCGGCGCAATTCACCAGGATATCGATACCGCCGAAATGCTCAATAGCTGTCTGGACGGCCTTCTGCGCCCCTGCTTCGCTGCGCAAGTCGGCTGAAATAATGAATACATCACACGCGGGCGCTGCTTCAAGGATGCGGCTCCGCGCCTGCTCCAGGTCGGCCTGCGTTCGCGCGCAGAGGACGACATTGGCTCCCTCGTGGGCGAAGGTGAGCGCGACTTGTCTGCCAATACCTTTACTTCCGCCCGTGACCAGGGCAACCTTGCCTCGCAAATTGAGATCCATAGGTGTTTTCCTCCTTAGCCTTCGCCATTATGCGGGCAGAGTGTGAAATGGAAAGCAGTATGTGAGCAAGAGTGAAAAAGGTTTATTTGTCTCAATATACGAGACAACGTCTTAATTATATGGTATACTATACCCAACAATGAGCAACAATGTCAAGTTCCGAGCGGTGTTGCTAACGGGCTTGTGTATGTTTGCCAGGACAGGAGCTGCTGTACATGGAAGGGGCGACTCTTGTGGTCGTTTTGACGGCTCATGGGGAACATACCGCCAGGTAAGGAGATTGCCTGTGGCAAAGAAACTACTGTTGGATACCGATATCGGGAGTTCCATCGATGATGCTGTCTGCCTCGCCTATCTCCTCGCTCAGAGCGAATGTGAACTGCTCGGCATCACAACTGTGAGTGGCGATACCGTTCAGCGCGCTATGCTCGCCAGCGTTATGTGTAAGGCCGCGGGTAAAGATATTCCCATCTTCCCTGGCGCGGCGGTGCCTCTGCTCGTCATTTCCCAACAGCCTGATGTCCCCCAGGCGACTGCCCTGCAAAAGTGGGAACACGATACCCGCTTTCCACGCGGCCAGGCGGTTGACTTCCTCCGCCAAACCATTCGCGCTCATCCTGGCGAAATCACCCTACTGACCATCGGACAGTTGACGAATATCGCGTTGCTCTTCGCGTTAGACCCAGATATTCCGCATCTACTTGCGGGATTAGTCATGATGTGTGGGCTTGTTCACCGGCTCTGTTCAGCTTCCGGGGTATTGGCCCGGCTGAGTGGAACGCACTACTCGATCCACATGCTGCGGCGATGGTGTATAAAGCTCCCGTGCCGTTCCATCGCTCCGTTGGCCTGGATGTCACCACGCGCGTTCACATGCCTTCGGCGCAGGTCAGAGAGCGATTTACGCATCCTCGCTTGCTGCCGATCCTGGATATGGCCGAGACATGGTTCCAGGAAACTGATCTCATCACGTTTCACGATCCTCTGGCTGCCACAACTATTTTCGACGAAACCATTTGCCGTTTCAGCAAAGGGCTGGTCGAGGTCGAGCTGACCAGCGAGCAACTGCAGGGAGTTACGTACTGGAATGGGGACTCGCTCCTGCCGGAGCCACAGCACGAAGTCGCGCTTGAGGTTGATAGCGAGCGCTTTTTCCAGCACTATTTTGCTGTCTTCCGGTGAATTGCGGGAAAACAGGCAACCTTACGGAATGGCCTGTTTTCGTGTATTATT
>DMFQ01000484.1:5944-6560 GCA_003450555.1 Ktedonobacter sp. | reverse complement strand
CCGGTTTCCGCCGGGCCTGTCAGCACGCGCATAGCCTCGGGAAGGGCAGTCAGCAACTGCTCTGGGCGCGAAATACGGTCCCAAAAACGGCTTACTGGCTTAAAGCAATCATTGACTGAAATATCCTGCGTGTGTTCGGATTCAAGTTGCTGCAAGACTGGAGCGACGTTGCGACGGGCGAAAATATCTCCTGGCAGTAACAGCACAGGTAAACGATTGATAGTAGCGGTAGCAGCACCGGTTACCATGTTCGTTGCACCAGGGCCGATAGACGAAGTGCAGACAAATGCCTGCAAGCGATTCCTGGTTTTCGTATAAGCTACAGCAGCATGTACCATTGCCTGCTCATTACGGGCCTGGTAGTAGCGGAACTCAGGCATTTGTTGCAGCGCCTGACCGATTCCGGCGATATTGCCATGACCAAAGATGCCAAAACACCCGGCGAAAAAGGGCTGTTCTACCCCGTCACGCTCCACATACTGGTTCTTAAGAAATGAGATGATGGCCTGGGCAGTTGTCAAATTTTTGGTTGTATGATGATTATTCATAATCGTCCTCTTATTGATCCAGCTGCTACGCTGCCAGTACTAGAACCCGCCATGGTCTTGAATGAACG
>DMFQ01000484.1:0-5799 GCA_003450555.1 Ktedonobacter sp. | reverse complement strand
TGAGCCAGCCGCGCCGCGCTTCTGGGCCAGCACACGTGGCCCCATGCCAATAAGGGCCTGAATTGCGGCGTTGATATCGCCGCTGACGTGCGCATCCGAGATCTGAGAATGCGTCAAGTTGATCTGGCTCGGATCGGTCAGCATTGCCGCATTAATTTCGTCATCCGTGCCGACAACGATATCGACCAGGTGCAATACAGAGCGTAGTGTAGTGCCGAAGACGCGAGCATCATGCCACTGGTCGGGGCGGAAATCGATATCCAGCATCACCGTCGTACCCGCCCGCCGAGCCGACTCAGCGGCGAAGAATGTCGCACTGCGGCTCGGCTCCTTGCTCAAGCCAGTGCCGGTAATGAGCAGTGTGTGGCTATCGGCGATCGGTGTTGCCAGTACATCATCGATATTGAGTTCGATATCCGCACAATTCTCACGATAGTAGGTCAGCGGGAAGCGGTCAGGCGGCTCAATGCCCAGCACGACCGCACTGGAACGGCGCCCAGGCTTGGTTGGGATGAAACGTGTTTCTACTCCTTCTCGTCGCAAAAAATGCAGGATGAAATTGCCCACCTGGTCTTCTCCGACCGCTGTGAAGAGTGCTGACCGCAGGCCCAAACGCCGCGTGCCAACGCTGATATTCGTGGGGCAGCCACCAATATAGGCAGCAAAACTGGTGATATCCACGAATGGAGCACCGATATCGTTAGAGTAGAGGTCGATCGAAGATCGGCCCATGGCGATCACGTCATATGATCTGGAGTTTGTGTCCATACCTGATTCCTGTTCTTCTTCTCACGAACGGCGCGTGATATCGTAGATTGGCACACGCGGATCGCGTGACTGATAACTCTCTCTGACCCAGGTATAGCGCGCGTCCTCGCTGTTAGCAAGCGATTGGGCGCTGCCAGCCAAAACGTTGAGATAATAGGTAGTGTAGCCAGGAGGGCTACTCACCGGGTGGTAGCCTTCGGGTACAAGGACGACGTCATTATTGCGCGGCAACAGCACTGCATCAATGGGGAAACCAGCCTGCTGTAATGGTGACTCAGGAGCAGTGTAAATTCGTTGGAAAGCAAAGCCTTCCGGGCGATCCAGCTTGTAGAAGTAAACTTCTTCCAGGTCGGCCTCCAACACATTGCCTGTTGGATTGGTCTTATGGACGTCATGCTTGTGCGGAGGATAGCTCGACCAATTACCGCCTGGCGTGTATACTTCCACGACAACGAGCCGATGGCACGGAAAACCGGGCGGGATGATGTTATTGATCTGTCGTGTCGCATGATCTCCACCACGGATCTCGACCTTGATGTCATCTGGCGTGACCAGGCGTGGTTCATGATCCTGATCGGTTGAGGCCAAGGCGACAGCATATTCACATTCGCTTTCGGCGTACACGGTCAACGATGTATGTCGGGAAAGATAGAGCGCGTACGGCAGGCCGCTGAAGACGCTTTCTCGCACGCCAATGTGTGCCCATTGTCCCCGGTCTGACTCGACACGTATGCTGCCGCTCAAGGGTACAATTGCCATCTCATAGTCGCCGGTAGCATACGACCATGAATGTTGCGCGCTAAGGCGACGCAACTGAAAATGGATGTAGTCCCAACCTGCCGCTGCGGGCGTCACTTCGACGACTATATCAGGATCGGTAGAGTTGCCAGGATGGACAATCAAGTTATCCACATCGTACTTACGCATATAGCGACTCCTCAGAAAAACCAATGCATCAGTGATGCGCTTCGACTGTTAACCGCGATATTTTTGTCAACCTACTTTTAACGGGCTACTGGCGTGTTCAATGCTTTACAGAGGCTTGTGCAAAGGGTTAGAGACGATATAACATTATTTAGGAAGAGAGCCGAAGCTCGCTCAGGATTACTGGAAGGCCTGTCTGGTAGGCCCGCGTGGCAGCAATACCAATCTCAAGTGCAGCCAGAGCATCAGATCCATTGACTGATGGTTGCTGGCCGTCGCGCAGACAATTCACAAAGTGTTGCATTTGGGCGCGGTAGGCGTCGCCGAAGCGCTCCATTAGATATGGTACGACGTCATGTTGAGCGCCACTGCGCGTCAACAATATTACCGGTGTATGCTGGTGAGCACCTATAGTGACAGCTCCCTCGGAACCAAGCACTTCCGTGCGAATATCGTAGCCATAGAACGCGTTGCGGCTCACTTCGACTGTGCCAAGCGCGCCGTTCACGAAGCGCAGGGTAATCACAGCGTTGTCGATATCGCCGACCTGCGCAAGCTCCTCACATACCAGCAGCGCACCTTCCGCTGATACACGCTCCACCTCGCTATCCATGAGCCAGCGGGCGAGGTCAAAATCATGGATAGCCATGTCGACAATCAGTCCACCACTCAATGCCGGGTCCGCGTACTCGCGCCGTGGGCAGAATGGGTCACGCCCAATTGACTGAAAGGTGATTGGGCGCCCGATCCGGCCATCGGCGATCAGTGCCTTTGCCCGCTGGTAAGCCGCGTCAAAGCGGCGCATGAAACCTACCTGAAGCGGTACTTGCGCTCGTGCTACAGCTTCTAATACCCTGCGATTCTCTTCAAGTGTCAGAGCAAGTGGTTTCTCACAGAAAATCGCTTTGCCCGAACCGGCAGCAGCGATCACCAGATTGTGATGCGTACTGGTCGGTGTGGCAATCACGACAGCGTCCAGTTCAGGAAGTTCAAGCAGTTCATAGGCGTCGGCAAATGTATATGGCACATTGAGTTCATCAACCAGTCGAATTCGCGCTTGTTCGTTTACCTCCGCAACCGCGAAAAGGTGAGCTCCGGAGACCTGGGTCGCAAGTATGCGCGCATATAACTGGCCCATCCTACCAAGACCGATTACTCCTATCTTAAGTGGAGTGGACATTCGCAGAACCCTCCTTCCCTGAAGCTAATCGTGCGCTAAAGGTGCCGTACTGGCGCGCGATATGAGTGTTGGCGGCAGCATGTAGTTTTGACCTGGACGATTATGCAACAAATCCAGTACCACCTGGGTTGCAAGGCGTCCCATTTCTATCTTTGGTTGGTGGATTGTCGTGAGTGGAGGCGTCACATAGCTAATCATCTTGATGTTGTCGAAACCGATGACACTCAGTTCCTCCGGCACCACGATACCCCGTTCCCTGCAAGCGATTAACACCCCGGTGGCCATCAAGTCGTTGTAGCAGAAAATAGCCGTGACACCAGTTTCAAGCAACAGAGGTAACGAGATCTGGCCAGCAGTGACATCTTCCTCATACGAGGCTTCATTGCCAGGCGAGATCACTACCCACTCGTCACGAAAGGGCACGTCTGCTGCCGCCAGCGTGCTCTGATATCCCAGAAAGCGTTGCCGGTTTGATCTTGGTCGATTGTTAGTGCCAAGATAGCCAATTGAACGATGACCGAGTTGCAGCAGATGTTCTACCGCGAGTTGAGCACCCTTGTGATCGTCCACGGAAACCCAGTTCAGCAACATGGCCTCGGACTCGGCCTGGCTGTTGATCAATACGGTTGGCACGCGGAAAGAATCCTGGCGCTTTTTGTTATTGCTGGTGATACGAGATGCTGCGATAAGGATTCCATCAACACGCCGGCGGTGGAAGGTTTCAATGATGGCCATTTCCTGGTCGGGATCGTTGTGGGAGGCGCTGAGAAACACGCTGAAACCAGCCGCACGAGCGACTTCTTCGACGCCTTTCATAACGTCACCCCAAAATGGATCGGCAATCGACGTCACCACTAATCCAATCGTGCTGGTCTGCCGCGTTTGTAAACTCTGTGCAATGGCATTAGGCGTATAGCCCATCTCATGTGCCAGACGTTGGATGCGCTCTCGCACATCTACACTAATGAGTGGGCTGTTGCGGAGCGCCCGCGACACGGTTGAATGTGAGACACCGGCCGCTTGAGCAATATCTTCAATAGATTTCTCTTGTCGACGCACGTAACCCACCTTCCTTTGTCTAACGACGCAAATGTGAGTTGTGGTTCTGCCTTTGCACACGTGTGCATAAGAAGCATACACGATACAAACGTACTTTGTCAAGGGGGTGCGTGCAGAGTTTCATGTGAAGGCTGGGTCTCCTTGACGTATGCATCATTCGTGTCACCTAATGTTACTATGAAAACGATGTAATTCTTTCCTTAGCACACTGAAAGCGAGTTTACGCATATGGCTTTGAAATTTGGTTTGTTGGTACCACAGGGATGGCGCATGGATCTTGTCGGCATACCTGACCCGGTTGAGGCCTACGAGACGATGACCCGTGTTGCACAGGAGGCTGAAACATTGGGATATGATTCAATCTGGCTATTCGATCATTTCCATACTGTCCCCGAGCCTACCCAGGAAGTGACTTTTGAATGTTGGACAAGTACAGCGGCACTTGCGCGCGATACAAAACGGGTAAGGATTGGACAGATGGTCACGTGCAATGGCTACCGCAACCCGGCGTTGATGGCGAAAATGGCGAGTACAGTCGATGTCCTTTCGCACGGGCGGCTTGATTTTGGCATCGGTGCTGGTTGGTACGAGCACGAGTACCGGGCCTATGGTTACGGCTTTCCCGACGCTCCAGAACGCCTGCGCTACTTACGAGAGGCAGCACAGGTCATTCTGGCAATGTGGACACAGGATGAAGCACTATTTGAGGGAAAATATTACCATGTGAACGGCGCCATCAACCAGCCCAAAGGCGTGCAAAAACCACACATTCCCTTATTGATTGGTGGTGGTGGCGAAAAGGTAACACTCAAGCTGGTAGCACAATATGGGGATGCTTGTAACATTGGGCATCTGGATGTGGCAGGGCTTGAGCACAAATTTTCTGTCCTCAAGAAGCATTGCGATGACATTGGACGCGATTACAACAGTATTAAGCGCACTGTCCTCTTCAACTGCGCCATTGCGGCGACAGACGAGGAAGCTATGGCAAAAGCTGGGCCGTACGCGCGCAATATCCCTTCGGGTCGCATACGCGAGCAGGCACTCGTGGGAACGCCCGAGGCAATTCGCCGTCGTCTCAAAGAAATCGAGCAGGCGGGAGCACAGGAGATTATCGTCTTTATGCAGGATTCGAAAGATCTCGAGTCGGTACGCATGTTTGCACAGGAGTGTATGCACCAATAGCGGTCGGCGATTGTATGTTGACCACAGAGAAAGAGGATAGCTGGGCAGTGACATGTCCTGCTATCCTCCTTCTTTGACTCGATGGGGAGAAGCAAAGCCACTCTTTCTTGTTTTCTGTGATATGCTTTGCTATACTACTCACAACCTGCGACAAGGATTATAGTTTCTTCGCTCATCCATTTTACTCTACAACTAAATGAGGAGAGTGTATTCAGATGAATGCTCAGGATGTCGTGCAACAAGTACGCAACGCTGACCTCAGGCTTGTACGTTTTTTGTATTGTGATAATGGTGGCATTATTCGAGGGAAGGCCACTCATGCCTCGAAGATAGCTACGCGCATTACCGAGGGCATTGGACAGACTCTGGCTATGCAGGCGTTTACAAGCGTCGAATCGCTTGCTCCCGTAGAAGGAATGGGACCGATCGGTGAGTTTCGTCTCATTCCCGATCCACAAACTTTTGTAACGTTGCCGTACGTGCCAAACACAGGCAGCATGATGTGCGATATGATTCTCACAGATGGTAGGCCCTGGGACGCCTGTCCACGCACGTTCCTCAAGCGTATGATTGCTCAATACGCCACTCTGGGAATGCGTGCCGAGGCAGCTGTAGAACATGAATTTTATTTTGCTCGCGAGGAAGACGGCAGCTATCTGCCTGCTGACAATAGCCTCTGCTAT
>DMFQ01000317.1 GCA_003450555.1 Ktedonobacter sp. | reverse complement strand
TCCTCGGCGGATTTCCGCCATGGGTTAGAGGCCGGCCTTGCCGGGAATGAGGAAGCGCAACTGCTGAGAATCCCAACTGGCAGCTCAGTGCTTTTCACTCGTCGCACCACCTATACCGATCGCAACCAGCCGATTGAGTACGCTAAAGCCGTCTATTGTGGCAATAAATATACCTTCTATACACATTTGAAGCGCGAACAATTGGTACCTTGAATCTGTTTGGCTCCCCTAAAATAATGAAAGTAGAGGCATAGGACAGATGTCAGCCCAACAGGATGCAAATATCGCAAATACTCACAAGGAGCGCCTCTACGACGTGTTGGAGACCGAGAAGGTCAATCCAGCAACGGCAGACATCGACCGCATGAGTCCCCTGCAGATTGTGCAGGTCATGAACGCTGAAGATACAAAGGTGGCGCTTGCCGTCGAGCAAGTGCTGCCACAGATCGCCAGGTCAATCGAAGCGATAGCCGCACGCTTACGTCGTGGGGGTCGGCTCATCTATTTTGGCGCGGGTACATCCGGTCGCCTGGGAGCGTTAGACGCGGCTGAATGTCCACCCACCTTCAATATTCCCCAGGAGATGGTGCTTGGCCGCATCGCTGGTGGATCTTTTGCCCTGTGGCAGGCGGTTGAGGACCTTGAAGACAGCGCCGCTGCCGGGCACAGCGATGCTGCCCAACTCGACATTTCCGAGGCAGATGCTGTCGTTGGCATTACCGCCAGTGGGCGTACACCCTATGTATTAGGCGCTATTCCCTATGCTAAAGCAAAGGGAGCGCTCTGCATTGGCCTCGCCTGTAATAGGGATACCGCGCTCGAAAAAGTGGTAGATATCATGATTGCCCCGACCGTCGGACCCGAGGTGATCAACGGTTCAACGCGCCTCAAAGCGGGAACAGCTCAGAAGATGGTGCTGAATATGCTCAGTACCGGCACGATGATCCTGCTGGGGAAAACCTTTGGCAACCTGATGGTGGACGTACAACCGACGAACCATAAATTGCACCAGCGTGCAATAGGTATCGTCCAGCAAGCCACCGGATTGGAGCGAGATGCAGCCGAAGCACTGCTGCTGCAAGCGGGAGGAGAAGTCAAAACGGCAATTCTGATAGGACGCACCGGTATTGAGCCGGAACTTGCCAGGAAGCGACTCGCCGCGCACAATCAATTTCTGCGTAAAGCATTGGAAACCACAGAAATAGAAAGGTGAGGGTATTATCAGCTACACCAGTAACATGAGCCTGCAAGAGCAAATCGGACAACTACTCGTCGTCGGCTTCCCAGGTACGACCCCCAACCAGGAAATCATCGACCTCATTCAACATCACCACGTCGGCGGCATCATCCTCTTCTCACGCAACATTCAAAATGCACAACAGGTCTTTGCGCTGACACAAAGTTTGCAGAACATCGCGCAGGCAGCAGGCCATCAACAACCATTACTCATCGCCATCGACCAGGAGAACGGCATCGTGAGCCGCCTTGGTGAAGGCGCCACCATATTCCCGGGCAACATGGCGCTCGGCGCTATCGGCTCGGAGCAGATCACCCATGATGTAGCCATGGCAACGGGACGCGAACTTAAGGCGCTTGGCATCAATATGAACCTGGCGCCCGTCGTGGACGTGAACAACAATCCCGCCAACCCGGTGATCGGCGTGCGTTCCTTTGGCGAAGATCCCCAGCAGGTGGCTCGTCTCGCTGCCGCCGCGGTGAAGGGCTTCCTGTCATCCGGGGTGATCTCGACGCTGAAACATTTCCCAGGCCACGGGGATACGGCAGTAGATTCACACCTGGCCTTGCCAACCATTCCGTACACCCTGGAACGACTGGAAGAGGTAGAACTGGTTCCCTTTAAAAGCGGCATTGCGGCTGGCGCTGCTTGCGTAATGATCGCGCATATCTACCTGCCACATCTTATGCAGCATGAAGCGCTGCCTACTCTACCAACTCTACCCGCCACCTTATCACCTGCTGTCCTGCAGGGGCTCCTCCGCGAGAAACTTGCTTTCGACGGGGTGATCATCTCCGACTGCATGGAAATGAGTGCCGTCACTGACACCGTCGGCGCAGAACAGGGCAGCGTCATGGCGCTGCAAGCAGGTACTGATCTCGTGCTGGTCTCTCACCTGTATAACCGCCAGCTTGGCAGCCTCGAGGCTATAGAGACAGCGCTAGAGGTTGGCACGCTCAATCCAGCAATGATACGCCTGGCGGCGGAACGTGTCCTCGCACTCAAAGAGCGCTATCTCTCCTGGCATACTCTATCG
Source organism: Ktedonobacter sp. (assembly GCA_003450555.1). Classification (GTDB taxonomy): domain Bacteria; phylum Chloroflexota; class Ktedonobacteria; order Ktedonobacterales; family Ktedonobacteraceae; genus UBA11361. Next base: position 1,455 of record DMFQ01000317.1, on the reverse strand, counting down.
ACCCCAACCGCACTAACAGCGCTTGACCGGCAATCTCACCAGCAGCTAAGCGAGCAAGCATACTCCCTCTCCACCACCCTGATCAGGAACGAAGACACGCTTGTACCCCTGCGCGTGGAACCAACAGAGCGTATAGTGGTGCTCACCCAGCAGAAAAATGCACTCACGCGGGTAGAGGACAAGCACTTTCCCCACGACTACCTCGTTGAATGCATTCGACAGCGTCACCCTCACGTACAGACCATCTTCACTGCTCTGCATCCAGCCGCCCAGGAATGCAGAGAGATACTGGCCACCACCAGTGCCACGGATATCATCATTATGGCAACGGTGAATGCTCACCTGGATCAGCATCAGGCGGAACTGATGCGCTGCCTCGTACAATCAGACCGCCGCGTCATCGGACTGGCGGTACGCAACCCATACGACCTGCTGGCCTTTCCACAACTGCGTACCTACCTCGTCACCTATGAATACACACAACCAGCCCTCGCCACGGCAGTACGTGTGCTTTTCGGCGAGCTCCAGCCCCATGGCCATCTCCCGGTGAGCCTGCCAGGCATATACCCACTTCACAACTCCTATTAATTTCTATTGGCGCGAACTTCAGACAGTAATTGCGGGTTAAGAGTCTTATTAGTAGAGTCTTACGTGATATAAGAAGATACGTTATTATTGTCATTACATCAGAGTAAACGAGCAAGGAGAAAAAAAAGATGAATTCTACTCCTGATCCACGCATGCAAGGTTATGATCAGCCGACGGAACCGGTTAATCCCCCCAATGATGGGCGGCCATATGGAGAGGGCAACAATGTTGTCAGATCTTCCAATGCCGGTGGTGCCTACTCTCAGAGCCAGCGCGAAAACTACGTGGACCCCATGGGCAACCGCTACGAAAATAGTATGGAAGTCTTTGAAGACAAAAATCAGAGTCGCGCCAATATCCGTTACTGGATAACCACGGTCACGTACTTTGTGTTAAGCGTGCTGGAAGTCATACTAGCCTTGCGCCTGATCTTCCGTCTGCTGGGAGCACATCAGGATAACGGCTTCATTATGTTCCTGTACAATTTAAGCCATGTGTTCGTAGGGCCTTTTAACGGCATTTTCAACGATCAGACGTTGGGGAAAAGTGGAGTCTTTGAAATCTCCACACTGATCGCGATGCTCGTATATGCATTGCTGGCCTGGGGCATCGTATCATTGGGCAGAGTGATATTCGCGCATGTACAGTCAGGTCACCAAAGCATTACAACGACTCGCCGCGGCCGTTAATTGTAAAGCTTCACTGCATCACTTGGAGACATTTCATGGCTAAAGTGTGAGCATATCTGAGGAACTCCCCCAATTGGGGAGTCCCTCAAAGCTCTGTCTGCCGGGCAACCTTCTCGACGGTCACAGCCACCCCATTCAGTATGGCATTGCCCTCCAGCTTACAATCCCTACCAGATTT
>DMFQ01000310.1:3597-3725 GCA_003450555.1 Ktedonobacter sp. | reverse complement strand
AAGCTGGGCGATATGGGTACGCCGACCTTGAAGCGAGCCGCTGTGGCTGTAGCAGTAAAGCCAGCGGCAACACCTGCGGTAGCTCGTCCAGCAAAGACGGCTGTCGCGGTGGTCGCAGAAGATCAACG
>DMFQ01000310.1:3093-3333 GCA_003450555.1 Ktedonobacter sp. | reverse complement strand
TTAAGGAAGTCGAGGGAATGTAAGATGCTCTGTCCAACATGCAAGCAAGAGATGGTTCAATGTGAGATGAAGCCTGAGCATTCTATGTGCCTACAGTGTAGTGATCTGATGGCAAGGGCTCTGAAGATATGCCGTCCTTGCCTCGATGAATATGATGAATCGGTACGCGCTCACGTTATTGATCTGATGCGCGATCCAGAGAAGGCCAAGAACACTACTCATTGGTGGTGAGTGTGTGCA
>DMFQ01000310.1:0-3001 GCA_003450555.1 Ktedonobacter sp. | reverse complement strand
CATTGGTGGTGAGTGTATGCACGCCTGGGTAAGACGAAAATTCGGTAGGCCCACCACTCAATTGAGTGGCGGAGCCCTTGCTTATCAGCTCAAGGTCTCGTGTATTTTATGAGAAGTGCGGCTTGCTGGTAAATATCCGAACGGTCTCCTTCCTTGCGGATACCCACGGCGACTACAACGACAATAACCTCCTCGTGCTGTACATAGTAAACAATACGATAACGCTTACGAACTGCTCTGACGCTTCGATGACCGACAAGCTCGTATCTCAAAGGTTTTCCCTGCTGATCCGGGTCGATCTCTAATTCCTCGATGCGGTCAAAAAGTGCTTGACGAATGCGGCGATCCTTAATGTCTCCAAGTTGCTTTAAGGCTTCTTTACTAATCCGAACAGTGTACTTCATTCCAATTCAAGCGCCTGCCGTGCTTCCTCAAGCGATACAGTATCACCGCGTTGTATGGCTTCCATTCCTTCACGAATAGATTCCATCAGTTCCTTGTCCTGCAAGATTTCAATCGTTTCTTGCAAAGCTTCTATCTCCTGGCTCATTTTCTCTATTTGTTCGAGTATCCTCATAAAGCCTTTGTAGGAAATGATGACGGCTACCGGATTGCCACGCCGCGTGATCGTTACCTGTCTCTCCTCGTCAAGAAGTTCCGGAAGATGCATAATCTCCTCTCGTAATTTTGTAATTGGCATAATTGTGTTGCTGGCCATGATGTTACCCCTTTCTTTGTACATCTAAGTGTACGTCTAAATGTCCATATTGTCAAGAGCCACAGATCATGACCAGGCGCATTACAAGCCATGATGTGATACAATCGTGATACGTTGGTTGTCACAAAAACAAGAAAAGAAGGGGATTTTTGATGAAGCCAGTATTGGTCATTGAGCTTATTATGCCTGAAGGGAGCGCCTTCGCCCTTGTTGCAAATGCCCGATTCTGTCTGGAACGAGCAGGACAGGTAGAAAAGTCGATTGAATTAGGACAACGTTTTTACGCATTGGATGAAAATACAGCTCACATGTACGATGATGCGAAAAGGCTCGTAGAGGAATATTGCGACGTTACCTGGCTGAATACTCCAGAAAAGGTCCGGGAGTTCAACGCGAGAGAAGCATTGGCAAAAAGCGAGCAGTGAAAGAGTAGTGTACTCCCAAAGTCGAGCTTAAAGTAAGTGTCCATCAGGCGCGGCATCGTGATCCAGGAGTATTCCTGCGGGTGCCGACTCAAATTGCTTGCGCCAGTGCAGAAACTTGTTCCTTGCATGTTGAATGTCTACTTCAGGCATATGCTTGTTCACGAGATCGTATATTTCTAACACCAGCTTCTGAGCTTCTTGCAAGGCTTTGAGCGGCTCGGCGCGGAAAATCTCCTTGATACGGTTGGCAAAGTCGGGAGGAGCAATTTGCATTTCATCAATCCACCGGTTCATCCACTTGAAACCAGGATGGTAGATGCGATTTAAGCCTATCAGTATGCTGAAGACCTGGAACGTGGCATCGCTAAAGGATTGATAGAGCTGTGGCCAATCTGCGCGACTGATGAGCTGGTCGACCCACCAGCACCATTCGTAAAGCTGTACGTTTTCTCGGACCATTGCGCGAGCCAGTTCATCTGGATAGTGGGCCAGTTTGCGCTGCCATTGTTCAAGCAGAGGAGCGTTGTAGAGTGGAATGGCATACTGTGCGGCTGATACTGTAGCCTGTTTGAATGCGGAGATATCGTAGTGGTCGACGACATCCTGCAGGATGCCCTCCATCCTCTCGACAGTGAGGTTTCTCACGTCCATCTTAATTTCAGCCAATCCCCATTCTTCCATCCAGATATCATCCTCGGGATTATACGGATCAAGCTCCCAGAATACTCCCCCCGCTACTGCGATAGGAGCCATGCGCTCTTCGTCACTGGGAGGAGTAGTCCAGAACACGCCTATCTCGATATCGGAGTAGCTGTCAGCCCATCCACGCGAAGTGGAGCCAGCTAAAATGACTGCTTGCACTTTGGGATTGGTTGAGATGACCGGCGCAACTTTGCGCGCCATTGCCAGTCGCCACTGGCTTGCCTGGTTCATGTTTTGCTCTGGTTGCACGTTGTATCAACTCCTCTCCTGGATGTTCTATAACATTTTCCATACGTATGGTATTATGCTCTTGTGAAGAATATATACCATCTTTCCCAAATTATGAAAGCGGGGCTGAAATGACGACTACATCCGATAGAGAGCCAATGGCCCTTCCTGCCAATGATATGCCCGGTCCCAAACAGGGACACTGGACCTACACAGACTACATGGCCCTGCCAGATGATGGGTCGCGCTACGAAATTGTGAATGGAGTGCTTTATATGACACCTTCGCCCAGCGGTGCGCATCAGGATGCTGTCGGTGAGATTTTCGCCTATTTGCGCGACTTCGTGAAACGTACTGGCCTTGGGAAAGTGCGGGTTGCACCCTTTGATGTTGAGCTGGCTCACAATGTAGTGGTTCAGCCGGATATACTGGTTGTCCTGAACGATCACCGCGATAGGATCGAAGAGAATCGTATCGTTGGCGCGCCAGACCTGGTTGTCGAGGTCTCTTCACCGGGTACCGCTACCTATGATCGCAATACCAAGTATCATGCCTATGCGCGGGCAGGGGTGGTAGAGTATTGGATTGCTGATCCGATAGCGCAGACGGTGGAAGTACTGCAACTGAATTTAAACCTCTACCAATCTCTGGGTGTCTTTCGTGGCAAGGCACTATTGCCGTCACAGGTTCTACCAGGATTTCCAACTCAGGTTGAGATGTTCTTCTCTTGAGTGCAACGCGGGTAATCCATACAGTTGACTGCCAAGGTCAAGTAATACACATGCAGGGTGAGAGGTAGGCAGGCCAGGGCGCAGCCCAAAGTTGACTGCGAGGGTCAAGCAAGACACATTCAAGGGTGAGAGGTAGGCCAGAGCACGCCGCATCCGCAAAGTTGACTGTGAGGGTCAAGCAAGACACATTCAAGGGC
>DMFQ01000439.1:2109-2899 GCA_003450555.1 Ktedonobacter sp. | reverse complement strand
GTGAACTATCTATGGAGGTGTAGGGGCCCCGGTGGGTCTCACCGTCTTCAAAACGGCTGGGGGGTCGCTCGGCGCGGTCCCTGGTGGGTTCGACTCCCATACGCCTCTGCCAATGCTTATTCTTCCATACTAGTGTTGTCTTTTAACCCATAGGTTTTGCAGAATCTGCAAGACTATGCTTCCCTTTTTCCCCTGCAAAACTATGCTTCCCACATCTTGTGAACAAAAATACATTCTACTTTTTTAAGATTTTCTAAATTTGTACATTGAGACAAAAGATGAAGCAATCATCTTTTGTTGATAAAATGCTCTCAATGTTCCGGTGTATTTGCTGAGCGGAACCAGATGGATAGCTACGCACAATTTCTGTGAGAGAGTCAAATTCTTGGACTTATCATATTGAAAGTAACTGGCTAGGAGGTCTAGAAAGCAGGGGAAACAGGATGACCGGCCAGGGCCTGTTCCAAAGCCGAGAGCACAGGCATCCCCTGCTTGCGTAACGTAGACAGATAGCCACGAATGCGAGCAATAAGATTCATGCCTCTTTGTCAGTCCTTATTTGCCATCGCCAGTGTTATATTGATTTGTTCTACCATATCTTTCTGCTGTGAACTATTACCTGGCTCCCGGTTACGAGCCATCCGCTATGCTTCAATGAGTGAGATGCCCTCTGGAATAGGGGAGATCGTATCAGGTCGAACCACGCGGAATCAACTGTGGCATCAATGCCCGTGAAAACTCTTCGGGAAGTGGTTGTGCTTTGTATTTGGTAACCAGCATCTCAACTGCA
>DMFQ01000439.1:0-1947 GCA_003450555.1 Ktedonobacter sp. | reverse complement strand
GAAAGAGATATCATCGGTCCCCATCACAGCCATGTCCTGTGGCACGTGTTTCCCCCGATCAAGCAGTGCTCCTAGCAAGAGCAGGGCATACTCATCGTTGTAGGCATAAATGCCGGTTGGATGACCCGCTCCCGTGAGAGCACTATCGACGAGGGTATGAGCGGCGGCCAGTGAGTACTGAAGGGGGAGGATGTCGAGTGTCGCTCCTGGTATGCCAGAGAGGGCAGAGCGCATCCCTTCCAGACGCCGCAGAAATCCATATTGGTGGAGAGGATCAACAGGATGTACCAACCCTAAACGGCGGTGACCACGCTCTAACAGATGCTGGGCCGCCAGCCGTCCCGCATCCATGGTAGGGAGGATAATGGTACGAGCATACGCAATCGGTTTGACGGAATACAGCACAATATTGTCTATGCCCATAGTCTTTGCCAGCGCAACGTGTTCGGCAGTCATGCTCTCTGCAGTAGCAAAAATGCCCATGGGGCGGCGTGCAAAGATCTTGAGCAGCTGTTTTTCTACCTGGTCGAGGGAAAGACCATAGCTAAAGTAGGCGACAGAGGGGTAACCGTAATAAAAAGCATGCTGTTGCAAAGAGACGAAGAGCTCGGTGCGGTGGATAGTGAGGGGAAGATCGACGATGAAGCAGATCTCGTCGCTCTGTCCTTTGCGCAGGGCCCGAGCTGAACTATGTGTACTATAACCCAGTTCCTGCGCTGCCTGCAATACTTTCATGCGGGTCTCGTCGCTCACATGCCCATGTCCATTTTCGTTCAGCACATAGGAAACGGTTGTTCGTGATACCCCCGCTCTGAGAGCAACATCGACGCTGGTAAGAGATGTTTGCACCAATGGATCGTGTTTTTTCTCAATCATAGAACTTCCTGAAGAAATAAAAGGTCCTCTGCCAACAACCTTGAAGAAGCTTTCGTCTCTTGACAAACATATTGCATAGCAAGTATACTTTTGTCAAGAGACGTGACACGTATCACATCTTGCTCCCCCCCAAGTGTCATACCTTATGAAGTAACTCACTGACATCTGTCATACCAGTTGTTAGTCCCAATGAAGGAGTCATGCACTATGGAAGACTTTACACTTTCCGCATCTGGCTCGTCTCCTCCGTCCTTCACGATACCTTACTCCACCTGTGAGCACTAGATGCACACTTCAACTCACCCACACTCATGTCGTTTTCTTTTTTGTTCGTCCTTTGAGCCGTAAGCTTTAGCCACGCCAGCGTTGTAGGTTGATCTCTTTCGATCAGATCGAGAGTAGATTGTCATGTTCTTATTTATTTCCACACGCAAAGGAGGCTTCAGATGATGCAGCTTTTCTCCTCTTTCCCCTGGATGCGGCGTTTTGCATCCGGGTTCGCCATCGTCAGCGTCGCGCTACTGATTATAGTTCCCCTCGCCGCCTGCGGCGGTGGCTCCAGTTCGGGGAGTACCTCGAGCGGCCCGGTGAACTTGACCTACTGGTCCTGGATCCCAGGGATGGATAAGCAGGTCGCGCTTTTCAACCAGACCCATCCCAACATTCACATCACGTGGAGCAATGTGGGATCAGGCACGATTGAATATAACAAGTTGTTTACGGCCATCAAGGCTAATAATGAGCCGGACGTGTCCCAGGTCGAGTTCCAGACTTTGCCGCAATTCGAGACAACAGGCGCACTCGTTGACCTCTCCAAGTACGGAGCGAACGCGGTGAAGAATCAGTTTCCGACTTGGATGTGGAACCAGGTCAGCCTCAGCAATGCGATCTACGCCATCCCGCAGGATGGTGGTCCTATGGTTCTGTACTACCGGGCCGATCTCTTCCAGAAGTATCATCTCCCAGTACCCACCACCTGGGCGCAGTACGCCGATGATGCGGCCAAACTGCATGCAGCCAACCCCAGTTTCGTATATCACCGACTTTCCACCCCGGCAACCAGGACAGTTC
>DMFQ01000210.1:1237-4571 GCA_003450555.1 Ktedonobacter sp. | reverse complement strand
CAACGTCTCGGCCATTCGCACCTGTATCAGCAGCTCAGCTCCATTGTCCGTTGAGGTGCAAGAAGCGTTTGAGAAGCTGACACGCGGACACCTGATAGAGGCGTATGCCCTGACGGAAGCCTCTCCCTTGACGCACGCCAATCCCTACAAAGGCGAACGGCGCGTTGGCAGTATCGGTCTGCCCTTACCCAGCACGAATGCACGGATTGTCGACCTGGAGACAGGTGAACCTCTCCCGCCAGGAGGGGTGGGAGAACTGCTGATTCGTGGGCCACAGGTCATGCAGGGCTATTGGCAGATGCCAGAAGAGACGGCCAAGGCACTGTGCGATGGCTGGCTACATACAAGCGATGTGGCGCAGATGGACGAGGATGGCTTCTTTACCTTCATTGATCGCAAACAGAATCTGACCCTCTCTGGCACACACCGAATCTATCCGCGCGAGGTGGAGGAGGTCTTGTACGAACACCCCAAAGTCCTTGAGGTGGCAGTTGTGAGCATGTTGCCGCCAGCAGAAAAGGATGATAGTAACGCCACAAGTACGCTCAGTACTCCGGCATCTCCGTTCATAAGAGCCTTTGTTGTCGTCAAACGTGGTCAACGAGTTACTGCTGATGAGTTACTGGCCTATGCTCGTGAGCGCCTGGAGGACTACCAGGTGCCGCAGCGGATCGAGTTTCGCACTGAACTGCCGAAAAACGCTGTAGGGAAGGTCGTCAGGGGTTTGCTTTTAAAGTGAAGCAGAGCCGGGACAACCTTATACGCTCTCTTTGTACCAAGCTTACTTCTGCGGCTCAATCGAATTGATAATCGCTTCACATGATATACTTGGCTATATCAATTTGACGCTATTATCATGAGAAAGAAGAGGTTTTACATATGGCGGTATCTTCCTCCGTTCTACTCCCCCCTGGTGGTCAGCGTATACTTGTACTAATTGCTCACCCTGACGATGCTGAATCATTCTGCGGGGGTACGATAGCACGCCTTGCAACAGAAGGGCGTGCTGTTCACTATCTGGTGATAACGAGAGGTGATAAAGGTAGCGATGATCTGACTATGACACCTGAACGTCTTTCCCCTATTCGAGAAGAAGAACAACGACAAGCCGCTAAGGTATTAGGAGTTCAGACAGTCACATTTTTAGAGGGTTATTCTGATGGCGCTATTGAACCTACCCTTACACTTAGGCAAGAATTGACGCTAAAGATACGAGAATGGCGGCCCGATATCATATTTACATTTGATCCCTGGAAGCGATACGAAATTCACCCCGACCACCGTGCTACGGGACTATGTACCTTTGATGCTGTAGCGGCGGCGCGTGGGTGGATGAATTATCCTGAACAATTGCGCGATGGAGTAACGGCACATAAAGTAAAACAAATATACTTCTTCAATACAGATGAGCCGAATCATTGGGTAGATATTAGTGATGTAATTGACAAGAAAATAGAGGCTCGTTGTAGCCATGTGAGCCAAATCAATCCAGCTAATCACCCTAGCGGGTATCTTCGGCGGTGGGCGGCTGAAGCTGGTGCGGTAAAGGGCTATGCACTTTCTGAAGCATTTCACTATTACGGGCTATGATCGTCTAGTAGGGACAGCAGGTAGTTAGCTGTCCCTGCTTGCTGATAATCTAATACATTCCGATTGTCGTACCAAGATTACAGACGTAAGGGTTGGATGCGTCAAGACTTTTTAGGTCTGTAAATAGTTTCTTAACCTCTAGTTCGTCCTTCGGAGACTGTACAACCTTTGCTATTTTATATGCCTCAATACCTGCTGCTGCGCTCCCCTGGAGGTCTTTTTGGGCTTTATAAAGATTTGCCTCTGTAAGATACAGGTTAACGTGCCAAGTTAATAGATCAGCTTGTAACGTCTTCCTTGCTGTCATAAGTTCGCTTTGCGCTTCATTATATCGCCCAAACTGAATGAGGGTTTTTGCTTTTTCATGATGCAGAGCGGTAGCATTCAACCTCAAGAATGTATCGTCTTCCTCATCTACATTTCTGTAGACGATAGTAGCTGCTTGATCTTGCCATTTCTCGCATTGTTTCCGTGTTGATTGTTCGCTAGCATCTAATGAATATACCTCGGCAGCAATTAGATAAATGTTTCCTTTGAGGGTTGGGCACGCGTCATCTACATACCGTAATACTGCCTGTGTATCTAGCTTGGCACGCTCAAGGCGTCTCTGTTTCTCGTCTTCGGATGTTTCCGCTTTTCTGAGGTCTAAGTGAACTCTGACGCGTCGGTAGTACGTAGACGCGATAAGTTGCACATTCTCTAGCTCATTAGCAACCTCAATAGATCGCTTCGCATAGAGTAATGTTTGCTTCTTGTCAAGGCGTCGTAATGCAAAGCTCGTTGATAGCTGGTAATATCGACACAACAATTCTAACCAACACTCACGCTCTACCTCTGGTAAGTTCCGAGTAATAGGTATGAGCTTGTTTAGTGTTTCATCCACAATACCAGCAATATAACTTGGTCCCCCATTAAAAAGATATCCGCGTCCCATGCTTAAAATATGCTGATACAGTGTGTAGGTATCATCTTCTAATAGCTGCGTGAGGTCTGCAAATATGTTTTTATAATCTGTACTGCTATCATCGTAGACCATGAAACGCCAATCGAGTGCTAAGAGTGCGGGGGGTATCCTCAACAGACGTGCAATCATTTGGCGGCGTTCGATTGGAATCAGGGTTATTCATGTTGGCAGTTCCTTCTAGCTCCTCAATGGTTCGCTTTGAATACCCCAAAGCAATAGCAAGTTCTTGCTGCGTTCGGAATCCTCGTTTGACACGATAATATGCTATTACTTGTCCCATATGGGGATAAACGCCTACACCTGGGTTAAACTTCCCATAACGAGACCACCAGTATAACTTCTCGTTCATCCTTCGCTCCTTGTCACTGGCTACATTACTGCTTAGAAAGAAGTGTACTGCAAACATTAGCGAATTGCAATTAGTGTCGATACTACCGCAATATCCTTGTGATGTCGTGCAGCTATTTCGGTAGTAACTGCTTGAGTAATAGCGCAATACTGTTGCGATATCGTGTAGCTACCTCGTTTTCAATAACACCAAATTTGTTTACTATTGCCCTGGAATAGTGCCTTTTATGTCGCTACCACTCGGTATGGCTTCATAATCCGATTTGACAACAGCACACAGGAAAGGAATCTTATCATGGTTAGCGAAGTTGCACGTATCAGAGAAAGCATAGCAGTATCATAAATGTGATAGATCGGTCAAGGATCATACAAGTACTGTTGTCAACGTACTTTCGTAATGCTGGTCATCAAGTCATTACATGTTCTACTCAA
>DMFQ01000210.1:0-1119 GCA_003450555.1 Ktedonobacter sp. | reverse complement strand
ACAAGATGCGCTTGCGCTCGTCTCCGCTCCTTTGCCTGGGGCTGCTGCTTCCTCTGGAACACGTATAGTAGAAAGGGATGGAACATGAGTAAACGAAACAAGAGCAAGCACCAACAGAGACAGAAAGCACACATAGTACATTTCCCCAGTGTGGGCCTTGTCCAGCTTGCACCTGGACGAGAAAGTAAGACGCCATTTTGTAGCTATTATGGCTCTCATGGGGAAACATGTTCAATCACAACGGGGTTAGCAATAGTGTGGAGGATGCCAAGTAAGCCGCCAGTCGAGTATTTTGCCTGCCCTCTGCATTATGATGCGGTCTATCAGATGGTGCAAACGTTTCTTAGCAAATTAGAAAAACGCTCATAGGGTCTTTTGTTGTTGGCCTGATTGCTCTGAAAAAATGGGATGTTGCCCTTTTTCCATCATTCTTCATCTTTAACCTGGGTCTACGGCTTGCCACACAAGAACCAGGAGCAGAATAAGTATTCCTGAGATAAGGCCAATCATTGCATGTCTATGCTCACCCTGTCGAGACGGCGAGTAAAAAAAGAGGGAGGAAAGACTCGGTACGACCCCACCAAGATATTGTTGGCGAATGGATCGGGAGAGAAATGTGAGATACTAGAGAGAAATTGGCAAGACACGCAGCAAAGGGGAACCGATGTCATTACAACCACAAGCAATACCACCAATCCCAGAAGAAACGGCACGTGTGGCACATGCCGTTTTACCCAAAGGAAATGCCTTTATCCATATGCGAGATGAATGTGGGACATTTTTTCGAGATGAGGACTTTCTTGACGTATTTTCCGAGAAAGGACAGCCAGCAGAATCGGCCTGGCGTCTGGCCCTCGTGATGGTCATGCAATATGCTGAGGGGTTAACTGATAGACAGGCTGCCGATGCCGTCAGGACACGAATTGATTGGAAATATGCTTTAAGCTTGGAAATAACTGATCCTGGATTTGACTTTTCCGTGCTGAGTGAATTTCGCAGTCGTCTCCTGACCAATCAAGCTGAACGCCGTCTTTTTGATGTGATGTTGTCTCACTTTCGCGAACGAGGGTGGGTGAAAGAGCGAGGAAAACAGAGAACAGATTCAACCCATGTTCTGGC
>DMFQ01000006.1:11778-13261 GCA_003450555.1 Ktedonobacter sp. | reverse complement strand
TCAGATATTCATGTACATCCTTTCGCGTTGCCTGAGCGAAGCTAACGCGGCACGGGGACGCGGGCGACCTTGAAGGTCGCCCCTACAGGTACGGGGACGGGTCCCCATGTTAAGGGTAGGATGTGGGGGACGTGTATAGTTGTTGCCAATAGAGCGAACTTAGGGTTCGTCCTGGTGGTTAAAAATAGCGAACCGGGTGAGGTTCGCCCCTTATCTTAAGGAGGTCGTGTTTCTTATATGGGATCAGAATTAGTTATAAAGAACCTTCATGCGAATATTGAAGGCAAAGCAATTTTACGTGGTGTTGACCTGATGGTGAAACAGGGTGAAGTTCACGCACTGATGGGACCAAATGGCTCTGGAAAAAGTACCCTCGCCAATGTTATTATGGGCAACCCCAAATATGAAGTGACCGATGGAGAGATCTGGTTTAAAGGCGAGAACATCCTGGAATATTCTCCCGATCGCCGCGCTCGCATGCGCCTCTTCCTCGCCTTCCAAATATCCTATGTCTATCCCCGGTGTGAGCGTGGCAAACTTCCTGCGCCGCTCGTTGGAAGCTGTACGCGAAGGCAACAAACCTCTTGAAGAGGGTGATAAGCCCACCGGCAAGATGGGCAAGCGCAAGAGCATTCCGCCCAGAGAGTTTAGAACGTTGCTCCAGGAAAAGATGCGCCTGCTCAAGGTAGATAACAGCTTTATCAACCGCGCTATCAACGACGGCTTCTCAGGCGGCGAGAAAAAGCGCGCCGAGATCTTGCAGATGGCTCTGCTTGAGCCAGAAATCGCGCTGATGGACGAGACCGACTCCGGCCTGGACATCGACGCGCTCAAGATTGTGTCTGAGAGCGTGAACGCGCTGACCGGGCCAAATCTGGGCGTTCTGCTCATCACCCACTACCAGCGCATGCTGAACTACATCACCCCTGACTTTGTCCACGTGATGTTCAATGGCCGTATCGTCAAGTCTGGTGGCAAGGAGCTGGCATTCGAGCTGGAAGATAAGGGCTATGAATGGCTTAAACCCGTTGATGAAGAGAATGGGGTGGGCGTCAATGGCTAACACTTTGGCACGGGGACTATCCCGTGACGCGGTAGAAGAACTGTCGCGTCAGAAGGGCGAGCCTGATTGGATGCTCCAAAAGCGCCTCCAGGCCTGGGAAGTTTCAGAGCGCACGCCAGCCCACCTTGGGCGGCGCGGCGACCTGGGCACATATCGGGCTATGGCGAATTTCAAGTATCAGGAGGTTAATCCCTACATCCCAGCCGATGGCGGCGCACTGCCAGCGGTGATCCAGCAATCCTTCCAGGAGGCGCTCGTCAATGAGCGCGCGGGACACGTGGTACAGCGCAATGCCTCGGTCGTACATAGCGAACTTGACGAGGCGCTCAAGCGTAAGGGTGTCATTTTGACCGACCTGGATACCGCCGTTCGTGAATATCCGGAACTGGTACAGCAATACTTTATGACGAAGTGCGTGCC
>DMFQ01000006.1:8884-11612 GCA_003450555.1 Ktedonobacter sp. | reverse complement strand
GGCGTAGAGATCGAGCAGCCGATCCTCTCGCAGATCTGGATTGACTCGCCCGCGTCGGCCAACTTCGTGCATACGCTGATCATCGCTGAAGAGCAGAGCAGCGTGCGTTTCGTCGCTGAATACAACTCGGCTTTCGAAGGTGAGCAGCCCGCGATCCTGAATGATGTCGTCGAGGTGTACGCCAAAAACGAGGCTCGTGTCGAGTTCAGCAATATGCAGGACCTTGGCATGAATACCTGGAATGTCACCAATAAGAATGCTATCCACGAGAAGGACGCAAGTGTTACATGGGTGATGGCCGATCTTGGCAGCAAGGTGACGCTGGCGAACATTGGCGCGACGATGAGTGGCAATGGCAGCGCCGCCGAGCTGGTCGGTGTATTCTTTGCTGACCACGATCAACGTTTCACTATGCATACCCTGTCGGACCACGCCGCTGTGGCAACGAACGCCGAGACGCTGGTGAAGGGCGTGCTGTCAGGCAAGTCACGCGTCGAGTTCGAGGGCATGATTCGCGTGCGGCCCAAGGCCCAGCAGACGGCATCCTTCCTGTCCGACCATACCCTGCTGCTGAGCAACGAGTGCCGCGCGGAATCGATCCCGAGCCTGGAAATTGGGGCCAACGAGGTCAGTGCCAGTCACGGCGCCACGACCGGGCAGATCGACGAGGAGCAACTCTTCTACCTGATGGTACGCGGTATTCACCGTGAAGAGGCTGAGCGTATCATCGTGCAGGGCTTCTTCGAGCCTGTGCTACAACGGGTGCCGCTGGAGAATCTACGCGCACGCCTGAGGCGGAGTATCGTACGCCGCATGCGTGGAGCTGATGAGAGCGAGGCAGACACCTGGGTTGATGCCCAGGAGCGTTGGGAGATCGAAGGAGTGGATGAACATGCCGTCAGCCTCGATGACACCAAGCCCGAAGAAGAAATCAAACTTACAGAGTACTAATTACTTGAGTCCACACCATGATGTCCTTTGGCTATCAAGGTGTGGACTCAAACATAAAGGAAACCAGGTGGTAATCTATGATAACGTCGGACAAGGCAACAGATGTGAGCGCAATCTATCGAAGCGCCGCCGATATTCGTAAAGATTTCCCGATCCTATCACGACAGGTACATGGGAAGCCGCTGGTCTACCTTGACAGCGCAGCGAGTTCGCAAAAACCGCGCGCCGTCATAGATGCCATGAACGTCTACTACGAAACGTATCACGCGAACGTCCATCGCGGCGTCCTACCAGATCAGTGAAGAGGCAACGGCGGCGATGGAGAAGGCGCGCGTGAAAGTGGCGCGCTTTATCAATGCGCGCCAGAGCAAACAGGTCATCTTCACCCGCAATACTACCGAGAGCATCAATCTGGTGGCCTTCAGTTGGGGCAGCACGCATATTGCTGCGGGCGACCTGATCGTGCTGACAGAGATGGAGCACCATAGCAATCTCGTTCCCTGGCAATTGCTCGCTCAGCGCACGGGAGCGCGGCTAGAGTTTGTGCCAATTACGGAAGATGGCCTGCTCCGACAAGATATTTATGAAGAGCTACTGCGACAGCAGCCGAAACTGGTGGCGTTTACTCACATGTCCAACGTGTTGGGAACCATCAATCCAGCGCAGGAGATGATCGCGCAGGCACACGCGGCGGGAGCAACGGTACTGCTCGACGCGGCACAGAGCGTGCCCCATCTGCCGGTGGATGTCCAGGCGCTCGATATCGACTTTCTCTGTTTCAGCGCCCATAAGATGCTCGGCCCGACCGGTATCGGCGTTCTTTATGGCAAGCGCGATCTGTTGGAAGACATGCCGCCCTTTATGGGCGGCGGCGATATGATTCGCACCGTCGGCTTGCGACAATCCACCTGGAATGATCTGCCCTGGAAGTTTGAAGCGGGTACACCCGCCATCGCGGAAGCAATTGGGCTGGGCGCGGCGGTCGACTACCTCAAAGCGCTGGGCATGGAGCATGTGCTCCGGCACGAGCAAGAGCTGACCCGCTATGCCATGGAGCAGCTACAGGCCGTAGCGGGGCTGACCATTTATGGACCGGATGCTGACAGGCGCGGAGGTGTGATCTCCTTTACATTGGGAGATATTCACCCGCATGATCTCGCCTCCATTCTCGACCAGGAGGTGGGAGTTGCGGTTCGCGCCGGGCACCACTGCGCGCAGCCCCTGATGGAGCGCCTTGGCCTGGCAGCAACAGCGCGCGCCAGCTTTTACGTCTATACTATAAAAGAAGAGATTGATACACTGGTACAGGGCCTACAGAAAGCTATCCAAATATTTAGCCTGTAGCCTGACAACATTAAAAAGGGATCAACCCATGTCAATGGATTATCGTGATTATATCCTGGAACACTATCGCAACCCGCGCAACTACGGCAAGCTAGAAAATGCCAACGCGCACGCGGAGGATTCCAATCCTTTGTGTGGAGATCAGCTTGGCATCGACCTCATTGTCGAGGGAGACCAGGTTACCCAGGTGCGCTTCAAAGGACGTGGCTGCGCTATCAGCCAGGCCTCTGCCTCTATGCTCTCCGAGATGATCGAGGGCAAGCCCGTGGAGGAGGTTGCCCGGCTAGGCAAGGATGATATCCTGGACGCGTTGGGCATCCCCATCAGCCCTGCTCGCACGAAGTGCGCTTTTCTCTGCTTGCGCGTTCTGCATCGCAGTCTCGCCCTGGCAGGTTTTGAGAAACCGCACGATAGCGACGATGATGAGTAGGGC
>DMFQ01000006.1:3013-8819 GCA_003450555.1 Ktedonobacter sp. | reverse complement strand
TAGGGCCTCGTCACACTCCTCCATCTGAGCAGTTCCAACAAAGAAGAAAGAGGTTGTTTCTATGCGCCTGGACGGTCAAGTTGCCATTATCACGGGTGTGAGCCATGCTGGACAGGCTGGCTTTGCCCTTGCCTCGGCCTTTGCTCACGAGGGAGCAACCCTCGCTATCTGTTCGCGCAACGCCGAACGCGTAAACGCTCGTGCCCAGGAACTAGCAGCCACAGGGGTTCAAGTTCTGCCTGTGGCCGCCGACCTGACGACGGAAGAGGGCGCGCAGGCGCTGATACAGGAAACGCTGAACGCTTATGGCAAGATCAACATCCTCGTCAACCTGGCGGGCGGCTTGACAAAGTACATGCCTTCCCATGAACTGTCGCTGGCCGACTGGGATGCCGAATTGAATAACAACCTGCGCTCCACCTTCCTCTGCATCCGCGCGGTATGGCCAGTAATGAAGAGCCAGAACGGCGGCAAAATTCTCAACTTCAGTCGCGCGGGCGGCGTACAGAGTTCAGGTCCTATGATGGCTGCCTATAATTGCGCTAAAGCTGGCGTGGATGCCCTGACAGTGACCTTCGCCAAAGAGGGCAAAAGCTCCGGTATTTATGTCAACGCACTTGGTCCCGGCCTGATCATTACGCAATCCAACATTGAGTCCATGAAGCCATCAGCGGAAGACCTGGGCAAGAAGTGGGTCAGCCGCGAAGACATCGCGGAAGCGGCAATCTTTCTTGTTTCATCCGCCAGTGATGGTGTGAATGGCGTTACTCTCCCTGTGCAAGCAAAAGGGATCTAAAAAAAACCTATGACCGATTTTATAAAAGTAGCGGAACTTGCTGAATTAGAAGAAGGCGCTATGATGGCTATCGAGGTCGATGGTGAACCCATTTGCCTGGCAAAAGTGAATGGTGATGTATGCGCCTTCACCGATAACTGCACCCATATCAGCGGCCCTCTGAACGAGGGCGAGCTTGATGGCGATATCTTGACCTGTCCCTGGCACGGAGCCCAGTTTAATGTGCGTACCGGCAAAGTGGTGCGCGGCCCGGCACGCCAGGATATTCTAACCTACCCCGTCAAGGTAGAGGACAATGCCATTTTAGTGAGCCTGCCAGAATTACCATAGCTATCATACATCGTGCCAGTTCAGCACTTGCTATTTGGAACAAATTTCCCTAAAATGGCTCAAGAATACATATCCATTTTACAGGAGAAAAGAACAGATGGAAGGTAGATCCCATCTACTGGTTGGTTTGACGGCGGGGGTTGTCCTGGACAGTGTGGTACACTTAACTGGCGATCCCCTGCTAGGAGTAAAAGGTATTACCATCGGGGTGCTTGTAAATAAGGTTATCTATTACACAATGGTTGGTTTTGGCGCGCTACTGCCAGACATCGACAATGCACGCAGCACGTTTGGGCACAAACTCGGCTGGATTAGCAAAGAAATACAGCATCTCGCAGGTCATCGCACGCTGTTTCATAGTCTACTGGGCCTGCTGATTGGATCGCTGATGGCGCTAGGCCTGGAACAACTGGTGACCTATTTACTGGATCAACGAGGGCTTACGCTCCCGGCACAATTTATAAGTGCTACACACTTAGTCTTTTTTGCGGTCTTATTTGGTTGTATCATGCATATTGCGGCGGATGGGATGACTGAAGGCGGAGTGCCGCTGCTCTGGCCAAACCATAAACGCTTTGGTTTTCCGCCGAATCCGCATTGGCGTTTTTGCACGGGTACGTGGCCAGAGTTCGTGATTGTGTGGTCGTTCATGATCCTGGTTGGCGTAGGCATCTATACGTCTATTATTGTAATATAAGAAACAGGCAAGACTTTTTTCGTAGATGATAAAGCACTTTGACGCGCGCAAACAGCAGCGGGCTGCCTGGTGGCTCTTGTTAGTGGCTATACTGGTATACGCTATTGTAATGAGCCTTCAGGCCACGCTGCGCTATGATACATTTAAGGCGACCGCTTTCGATCTCGGCAATATGGACCAGGTGCTCTGGAATACTATTCACGGCCGTTGGTTTCAATTCACGAACCAGGCAGTTGATTGGTATGGACCACCAACGCGCCTTGCACTGCATTTTGAACCTATTCTCCTGCCGTTGTCCTTACTCTACGCCTTCCGCGCAGACCCACACCTTCTGCTGATCTTCCAGACACTGGCACTCGCTTCGGGAGCCTTGCCCGTCTTCTTACTGACGCGCAAGTACATTCCAGAGTGGCCTCTTCTGGCAACGCTGATGGCTGTAATCTATCTCATTTCGCCTGCTTTGCTCGGACTCAACATCTTCGACTTTCATCCCATCAGCCTCGCCACGCCTTCTCTACTCTATGCTGTACTGGCATTGACCTACCGACGCTACGGGTGGTTTATCCTGGCCTGTATCCTGGCAGCTGCTTGTAAAGAAGATATACCTTTCACCCTTGCGATTCTGGGTCTCTTCTTGATCTGGAAGTACAAACTACCGCGCCTGGGTATTGCCTTGACGATCGGCAGTCTCCTCTGGAGCTTTATGGCCTTTGGTATCATCATCCCGCATTTCTACCCGGGTACACAGCACAATAATTTCTGGTACCGCTACGAGATATTAGGCAGTTCGCCTAGTGCAGCTATCGGAAACGTGATCGTTCATCCCTGGCTACTCTTCACCACGTTCATTACATTTGACCGCTTCTACTACCTGGCCAGCCTCTTTCGCAGCACGGGTTTTCTCTGCTTACTGGCTCCAGAGTGGCTCCTCCTGGCCCTACCTGGACTGGCAGAGAATCTCTTGAGCACCGACCCTTTACTCTACAGCGGGGTGTATCATTACAATGCCGCCATTATCCCGTTTGTGATGTTCGCGGCAATTCATGGTACAAGACGCCTGATCACCTGTTGGCAAACCTGGCGTGGAGAAGATTGTGAAAATGGGCCATGGTCTCCCAAGGGGTACGCCCCCATGAAGCGGCAGGCACTTTCAATAACGGTTCCACAGGCACAGGACGAAGCAGCGCCTCTCACGCCATGGCAACCCCTCGCACGTTCTTTTTCTAGCGCGTACAAGCGCCTCGCTGCCGCTATCAACACGTGGCTTAGCGCAGGTCTGGACAGTATGAAGCGAGTACCCCAGCGGGTACAGCAGAATCCAGCCTCTATTCGTCTCATAGCATTTATCCAGACGCGACGTACGTCACTAGTGTGCATGCTCTCTATCAAGTGGCAGAGCTTCAGTGAGCGCATGGAACCGCTGGCGAGAGGAGTCCCGGTGCTGCGTCTCCAATGGATCACCTTCGCCTGGATCTTAGTGATGGCTGCATTGAATCTCATAGTTATCGCACCAACCCTCAACAATTTCTGGGCTGATCATTTTCCTGGCACCCGTGAACAAAACATTCAAAGGCTTCTATCCATGATTCCAGCTGACGCCTCCATCTCAGCCGGTAGCAACCTCAATCCGCACGTGAGTGAACGGCAGCGCCTGGCGGTCTTTCCCTCCATCAGCGATTCCAGTCCCGATACGCCTTCCACTGTCCAATATATTATTGTTGATCTCAACGCAGTCTTTCCCGAGGATCGGGTATCAACTGACAACGAGATCAATCATTTGATACGTTCTGGCCAATATATTGAACTTGCTCGCACGGAGGGAGTTGTGCTACTCGTCAGGCGCTCGACGTAGCATAATAGGGACAAATCATGTTATAATCGGTGAGAGATATTATATACGTAAGGATGGTGTTTTTAAGCTATCATTGAAGGCGTGAGGGGTTTCAAAGGGAATTGGTATCCCATTCTTTTTCTTCGCCCGACCCTTCAGCAGCACAAGCATACTTTAAAACGCCAGATCCACAGGTTTTGGAGGTGACCAGGATGCGCAATAATCCGTACCCGAACGACCCAATTAATATGCAATCAACAGATATCATCCCTCCGCTGCCAGATTTACCGCCAAAGCCAGTTCAGCAGATGCCACAGCCTGTCCTCGAAAGTGCGGCCTATAGTGAATCAATAGACGAAGGGGAGAAGATACTACAAGAACCTCCCGGTCAAACACTCGCATTCGTTTTTGGCAAAGTCAACGATTTTCTGCAATGGTTTGCTATTGTGCTGGAGATTGCATTATTGCTGCGTTTTCTCTTCAAGCTTATCGGCGCGTCTCCAGACAACATTTTCGCGAGTTTTCTCTACGCTTTGACCAACGTTATTCTTCTTCCTTTCAGCAATCTTGTAAGTAATCCATCGCTTCATTCGAACCAGGCTTTTGAATGGACAACGTTGATAGCCATGGGCATCTACGCATTGATCTTCTGGCTCTTGAGGAGACTCGTTCGTATCTCCATTACTCCTCCTAAGCCCGAAGAATAGATACCAATGGTGGGGAGTCTTGCTTTAACCAGGGCAACCTCCTATAGCACCTTGCTCGCGACAGCGGCAGCGGGTAAAGCACAGCGTGGAATGATACACAGTGCTTTCGATGCTGCCGCTAATATAGTCTTTCCAGGTGACCTGGTACTCTCGCTTAACGCGGCCAATTCGCCGCGCATGCCCAATGGCCTTGAACTTTCCTCTCTTCCCAGAACGTACCCTTTCACTGCGCTCCGTCCTGGTATGCCAGTTATCTTTGGCGCACAGCGCATCGTCATCGAAGCAGCCAATTGTTCGCTAGATCTTTCTTATTGCACACAGTGGGATCCTCATATCTCCAGGCCAGCACAATTGGATAGGGACATCGTAGTGAAAAATAGGGAATGGCTGGCAGGATACCTTGCGGCCAGTTCCTCATCTAGCAGGCATTCACAGGGTAAATCAAGAGATTCCTCTTCTTTCTTTGCAGATGCCCTCAAAGGGTGTAGACCACCATCTTTTGCTGCTCTTAAGAGCGAGTACAAAATCGATGTACTTCCTATGGCACGCAGACTCTGTGGTCGTGGACCCGGTTTAACACCAACAGGCGATGACATACTGGCAGGATGGATGGCGATCAACTGGCTACTCTACGGGTCTCAACCCCGTCTTCTCGAAGCATTTCAGCAAATTATGACCGTTGCCAGGCGGCAGACACATCTTCTCAGCCGGTGCTGGTTAGGCTATGCAGCAGAAGGAAATGTAGCACAGCCCATCAAAGCGCTGCTGGAGACTATTAGCAGCGCTAATGAGACAATGCTCATAACAGCAACCAGGACGGTATCAGCTATGGGCGCAACCTCCGGCTATGATCTTCTACAGGGCATTCTCCTCGGCCTGCAAGTTTTTGAAGCAGATTAAATAGTGCAAAATTCTATTCATGCTAGCCAAAAAGTAAGGTCAGCGACCCACCGGTACTCGTGTGAAATGCTAGTATCGTTTAACATAAAGTGGCTCTACAAGGCAATTGAGGGAGGGGGGTAGTACAAAAAGATACATTTTGGAAAGCGCTATACTTAAATGGTATAATTGCAACCAAGCAAGTGCCAGACTTTAAACGAATAAAGGCCTCTTTGTCATCGTAAGGAGCGAATGAACGAATAGATGCGCACACGACTCATAATTCTGCTCCTCACACTTTTCGTGCTCGTTGGACTCTCCGGGGGTTACGTTGTGGGAGGGCTACAATCCTACGCACACTACCAACAGAGTAATTTTGCGAATCAGGAGCACTGTGGCGATCAGCCACCTGTGCATATTTGTGCGCGCATACCGATTGCTATCTTCAGTGCATATTATCCAGCGTACGTCGCCAGCCAGTCTCATCTTTTCACTATCGAGTATAGTAGCAGTAATCCCATGGCACTGGTGATAAGCGTGAGCATCGTAGGACTGAGCCAGGTGCA
>DMFQ01000006.1:0-2850 GCA_003450555.1 Ktedonobacter sp. | reverse complement strand
ATCCCTCAGAACTTTCGCAAACTGACATTCGAGGATCATACCTCGCTGCGTGTGCAGGTCACCGACAACAGTAAAAAACTGTACTATCTCAATGATATTCCCCTGGTGCTGCATTCGCGCTGGGCAATGCAGTGGACCGCCGCCAATCGCCTGAATATTGCCGCCTGGGTGACGCCAAACGACCCGGCCATTGGAGCACTGGTGCTCAAAGCCGCTGGCCACCTGCCATTGGAAGCGCCACCCGTGCCAAATGCGATGATTGGCTATAGCAAAGCCAATGCCAAGCAAGTCATTGCGCAGGTTGACGCCATTTATGATGCACTGCGCGTTGATTATAAAATACGCTATGTCCAGGCTAGCGTGCCTTATAGTGGGCCGGGAGATGCCAGTGCCGCAACCCAAAACATCAAATTGCCTGCCGAGGTATTACAGCAGCGTAGTGGAATGTGCATTGAACTGACACTTTTACTAGCATCGGCGGTCGAGCATATAGGATTGCACGCCGAAATTGTCATTATTCCAGGGCATGCGTTTCTCGGCGTCTCTGTGACACCTGATGACAAGCATTTTGAGTACTGGGATGCTGTACAGGTCAATAACAATGTGGCAGGCGACTCGGCCAATGTCGCGACTGACGATGTCTACGCCTTGAATGTACAGCAACATACTATCGTAGATACTATTGTAATTAGTGACGCACGCAATGCGTATATTGACGCCATGCTTTAACGAGAGAGAGGAATACGACGACGAGCAGCGTAGATTTCCCAACCTGGTTTAGCGTTGGCTGTTATTGTGGGTTAGCGTGCTGCATGTTCGCTATCGCGGTCAACGCTCTCTATACCTCTCTACGGAAACGTGGAACGACCCGGCAGCTAGCCGGTGCTATCGTCACCTGCGCTATCTCAGCGTTGCTGTTGCTGCCCGCTCTCATCTGGTTCAATATGCGCTTCAGCGTAGTGCAAGCTGCACTTTCAACGGCAGAAGTTGAGGTGGCTCTCGGCTACGTCGCCCTCTGTGGTTGGTTATTGCCGCTTGGCGTTACCGCCACCTACTGTCTTTTTACCCAGCCGCGTACCTCGACAACTTCTGTAAACATCCCTCGTCAACATCGCACCACGCGCGCTAACACTGCCAGCGCCTTTTATCCTCCCAGGCATAAACCCGGTGTAGTGCCGCCCTATGTCTTTCGAGAGGACACTCCCTGGGGCTGGCTTACCTATCGCGGAGGGCGTTTCCAGGGGCAACGGCTGGCGTTGGAGCGAACCATCGTCACCATCGGGCGAGGAGAGGATAACGATATCTGGTTGGATGATGACCTGGCTTCACGTTATCATGCCGAACTTGCCTGGGATGAGGGGAGTGTGTATATTACCGACTGTGATAGCTTAAATGGAGTCTTGCTCAATGGCCGAAGGATTCGAGGCTCCACCCGTATCGAAGCTGGCGAGCTGCTAGAAATCGGGTCGCAGCGTTTTCTCTTTGAAAGAGCCGATCAGGGCAGCACATCCGCAGAACAAGATGATCCTCTCGTACGCCATGTCTGGCATTCTTCTAGCACGCTCTCTATGGATAGCGAACATTTGCCAATGACACAGCCGCTGGAGGAGGACAACTCTGGTGAGACAAGCAACCATAGTGAACAGCCCCTTCCCGCGGCAACCGTGGAAGATAGGCTTGCCGAGCTACAAGATACGGCAGCGCTCAATCCTGTCTCGCCACTGCCCCAGAGCACCGATCTGAACGGAGTGCTTGTCATTCAAGATGGTGAGATGGCAGGGCAGCGCTTTACGCTGGAGCGCCAGGTGATTACCATTGGACGCGGCTTTGAGTGTGATCTTGTCATTAATGATGTTTCAATTTCGCGTCGTCACGCCCAGGTCTCGCGCCAGGCTAATGGACATTATGTACAAGATCTGGCCAGTCGCAATGGCAGCAAAGTCAACAACGATCCTTTGCTCGCCCCCAGGCTTCTCCAACCTGGCGATATTGTTTGCCTGGGCAGCGTAGTCCTCGAGTATAGTCGTCCCGCGCTGCAGGAAGCGGCCAGTATCCCAACGTCTTTGCCTGCCACACTCCTACCACAAGCGAGTCCCTTCACGAGCGGTCCCATTCCCCTACGCCTACCAAGCAGGCCAAAAAACGGGTGATTGCTACCATTCCACAGCAGCATTCTCCAGCGGGCGTTTCGCTAAAATTGGCCTGCCATGACCAGGGTAGAGGTAGTGAACTTCGAGGGTGCGCAGCATCCGCAATGTCTCTTCTACCTGGCGACGGTTCCTTACTCCTCGTAAAAGCGGTGCTCCACCCTCTACTGTGATCACCGTATCTCCACACAGAAGTTCAAAGCTGAAAGGGTTATAGAGGCAGATACTCTCAGGGGTATGACCAGGGCTAGCGACAACGCGCCAGTCAGGGTGATAAGGCAAACCTGCAACGTCTTCTAACCACAGATCGATCAGCTCTACCTGTTTGGTATAATGGGGTGGGAAAAGATCCAGGTGCTGCAACGTTGCTGGCAAAGTCTTCTGTTTCAAAACCTCTCCGGCAAGATGTGTTATCCCTGGCATACCTTGCTTCCCCTGAGTCTCCTCGATAGCTAATTGTCGCGCGGCAATAGAGGCAGCGACAGGAGCATTGCTTAAATGATGCAGAAATCCTACTCCCGCGGTATGATCCGCGTGCAGATGTGTCAATACGATAAGATCGATTTCATCAGAAGCACGATGAAGAACATCTCGGAGATAGGTCAACAGTAAACGCACATTGAGTTCCGAGCCTGGATCAACGATGGCCAGGTGTTCGCCGTTGATGAGATAGGTATTCGCTATTGAAAAACGATCAGTGACC
>DMFQ01000008.1:1015-5250 GCA_003450555.1 Ktedonobacter sp. | reverse complement strand
AAGAAAAAAGCTGCCTCCCTGCAAATGCAGGGAGGCAGCTTTTTTCTTGCTGCTGTTATTGTGATTCTATGGCATGGGCGACGATTTCGGCGATATCTTCGATCTTCATCTTTTCCTCGGCTTCCACACCCTTCAGACCGTCATCAAACATGGTGATGCAGAAGGGGCAGGCGGCAGCGAGGACTTCGGCGCCTGTTGACAGAGCTTCGTTCACACGAGTTTGATTGATGCGCTTGCCAACTTTTTCCTCCATCCAGGCGCGGCCACCACCACCACCGCAACAGAAGCTCTTGTTGCGATTGCGGCCCATCTCCACGCGGTTGCTGTTGAGGACGTCGAGGACGTGGCGTGGTTCATCGTAGATGTCGTTGTAGCGTCCGATGTAGCAGGGATCGTGATAGGTGAGCTTGCGCTGGTCAAAGCCCGCGGGGAGCTTGATCTTCTCATCGACTAAGAGCTTGTCGATGAAGACGGTATGATGAACTACCTCATAGCTGCCGCCAAGCTGCGTGTACTCGTTTTTAATCGTGTTGAAGCAGTGGGGGCAAGCGGTGATGATGGTGCGCTGGTGCGTGGCTAACGCGGTGGCACCGTTACTATGGCCGTTATGGTTATGGTTATTATGGTCCGCGGAGGTATTGAAACCGTAGCCATCGAGCACCTCGATGTTCTGCTGGGCCATCATCTGCCAGAGGTATTCATTGCCGATACGACGCGCAGGATCACCTGTGCAGGACTCCTCAGGACCGAGAATGGCGAAGTTGACTCCAGCGGCCAGCAGCACTTTCGCAACAGCGGTGGCAACCTTCTGGTTGCGCTTATCAAAGGAACCCATGCAGCCAACCCAGTAGAGGACCTCGGCATCAGGATTTTCCGACATAAGCGGTACGCCGAGGTCAGCAGCCCACTCAGCCCGTTTATCGTTGCTGATTTCCCAGGGGTTCGCATTGCGCTCGATATTGTTGAAGAGCGAGGTCACCTCAGTGGGGAATTCGCTTTCCTCCATAACCAGGTGGCGGCGCATGTCAATGATCTTTGGCACGTGCTCGATGGAGACCGGGCATATCTCCATACAGGCGCGGCAGGTCGTGCATGCCCACAAGGCATCATTGGTAATGATGCCTCCAACCATTGGTTCGTGGTGGGCCTCAACCTCATCTTTTGTTTTATCGGCTCTGACGCCCGCGACTCCCAAGCGGTTATAGAGCGAATTCACGCCCAGAATTTCATCACTCTGGACAAAGAGCGCTTCCTTGACGCCGAGGATGATTTCCTTGGGAAAGAGTGGCTTGCCAGTATTGGTAGCGGGACAGACCGTGTTGCAGCGGCCGCACTCGGTACAGGCGTAGCCGTCAAGCAACTGTTTCCAGGTGAACTGCTCTGGCTTAGATACGCCATAGTCGTCGCGTTCTTCGATATTTTCCAGCAGAGGTAAAGCCCCTTTGGGGGCATAGCTGCGGAAGAAGACATTGAATGGAGTCGCCATCAAGTGCAGGTGCTTGGAACGCGGCAGGTACACGAGGAAGAACATGACAATGCTGATGTGAAGCCACCAGAAGACGCGGTAGAGAATGATATTGGTGCTGGCACCCAGGCCACTGAATATGGGATAGAGCCAGGTGCCAATGGGAGTCCAGGCGCCGCTGTTGTTGGCGGCTGCCACACCATTTGAGGCGGCGTAGGCCGCGTACTGAAAACCTTCGACGAGGGCAAGGGTGACGACGACGGCCATAATCAGGCCGAGGATGATGTAGCCATCCCAGGGACCGTGTAAGAAACTGGACAATTGCTTCGGGCGGATGACAGCACGGCGGAAGGCAAAAAGGAGCAGAGCGATCAAGACAAATATGGCGAATGCATCAAGGACGACGGCAAAGGCAGGGTTATCGCCCAGGAGCGGTAACGTGCCGTTAAATGCACCTAAAATCAGGTTCAATAAGCCGAACTGGATGACAATGAAACCCCAGAAGGTAAAGAAATGTGCGATACCGGGGATGGGATCACGGAGCACTCCGCTCTGACCAAGGACAACCAGGAAGAATTCACCAATGCGGTCGTCTATATGGTCGGTACGGTCTTCGCGCCGAGCTTTCGCGAGTAAGGTGACCAATTCACTTACGCGAAGACCGAAGAGAATGAGTGCTGCCAGAAAGAGAAGCACAAAGAGTGTTGTGCCAATCCATCCCCCAGTTGGTGAGATCACAGGGGGCGTCATATGAATACCTCCTTGTAGGGGCGCAAGCCAGCGCGCCATTGATCATGAAAGCGTTCTGTACCCCATTAGTCAGGAGTACAGAACAAAACGCTGCTATTTAGTGAGCTTTGCGCCGCTTCACTTCTTGCGTAAGCTGCGGGAGAATGGTGATTGCGTCGCCGATAACGCCCAGATCCGCGACGGAGAAGATAGGCGCGTGCTCATCTTTGTTGATGGCGATGATATACTTGGAGCCTTTCATCCCCGCGAGGTGCTGAATAGCTCCGCTGATACCACAGGCGACGTAGAGCGTTGGTTTCACGGTCTTGCCGGTCTGGCCAATCTGGTAGCTGTAGGGCAACCAACCGGCATCGACGATAGCGCGCGTGGCACCAGCGGCCCCACCAAGCGAGGTGGCAAGCTCCTCCACCAAGTGGAAATTATCAGCTTTGCCGAGGCCGCGGCCACCGCTGACAATGACGCTGGCGTCTTCGAGCGCCGGTCCTTCGCTTGGTACGTCGACGCGGTCGAGAATCTTGATCTTTTGTGATTCGGCGTTGAGCGAAGGGCTGAGCGTCTCAATTTCAGCATTTCTGCCAGCAAAGTTCTCAACGCCGAAAGCCTTGGGGCGAGTGAGTACAATGCCGGTACCCTGTTGTGGGTGGTTCGCCGTAACGACATTTTCGCCACCCCAGGGAACAGTGACCTGGAGGGTATCGCCAGCGAAGGCTAGATCGGTAGCGTCGGTGATCAAGCCCATAGTGTTGCGCGCATTCAGGCGAGCGGCGATATCACGCAGATCGTATGTTGTAGCGAGCATGAGCAGCGCGGGCTGGTGTTGTTTCAGCAGATCGCTGATGGTATCCACCGCGGGGAGCGTCAGGTAGTTATCGTAGATGACATCCGCGTGAACATAGACCTTTTCCGCGCCAAATTCGCCCAATGTTGGAGCGACCTCCGCGGCAGATGAACCGAGGACGATGGCCTCGGCGCGGCCAAGTTGGGCAGCCTTCCCCAGTACCTCAAGAGAAGAGCGAGCGGCTTTGCCATTTTCGATTTCAACGAGAACCCAAATAGTTTTTGACATGTATCACTTCTCCTAGAGCAACTGGTAGCGCTGCAAAAAGTCAGCGATAGCCTGAGCAGAGTTGCCATCATCTTTGATGATTTGTCCTGCCGCGCGCGCCTCAGCTTTTCCTATAGTCGCAACGTGTTCACGAGCGCCAGCTTCACCGACCTGTGATGGGTCTATGGCAAGGTCGGCGAGTGTTAGCTGGGTGAAGGGTTTTTTCTTGGCGCTCATGATGCCCTTCATAGTAGGGTAAATAGCCTCGAAGGAGCCACTGGCAATGGTGACGACGGCGGGAAGGGGACATTCGACGGTTTGATAGCCTGTCAGAGTCACGCGTTTGATGATGGCTTTGGCGCCCTCAACGTTAATTTCGCGGGCAAAGGTCAGCTGTGGCAGGTTGAGAAATTCGGCGATGCCGCCGGGGACCATACCAGTGTAGCCATCGGTGCTCTCGGTCGAGCAGAAGACCAGGTCGGGAGATTCTTTTTGCAAAATAGCTGCCAATACGCGGGCAGTGCCAAGAGCATCAGAGCCAGCAAGGGCGGGGTCGGTCACGAGGATGGCGCGGTCCACGCCCATGGCTAAAGCACGGCGCATGGCTTCCTGAGCGCTAGCGGGTCCCATGCTCACGGCAACGACCTCGCTATTGCCGACGGTATCGCGAAGTTTGATCGCAGCTGAGATCGTACTCTCGTCGCCTGGGTCAAGAACAAGAGAGACACCGCTGCGCACGAGCCGTTTTGTGTTCGGGTCGAGTTTGCT
The DNA here is from genome assembly GCA_003450555.1 of Ktedonobacter sp. Lineage (GTDB taxonomy): Bacteria > Chloroflexota > Ktedonobacteria > Ktedonobacterales > Ktedonobacteraceae > UBA11361. The sequence goes on along the minus strand of DMFQ01000008.1, from coordinate 1,222 downwards.
AACGACGGTGTTAGGGTCTGGAATCTGTTTTACGCAGACATAAATCTTCATTGTTATATTGCCTCATCTTTGTCTATATGGAACGTAGGAGGATTAAGGGCCTACGCAGTTCCTGGGCAATCCTATTGTACCTGTCTGGAAAAGATGGTGTCAACGTTGCTGGCTAACACGAGGATGCTACTCTTCTCAGGATAGATAGAGGACTGG
>DMFQ01000008.1:0-899 GCA_003450555.1 Ktedonobacter sp. | reverse complement strand
CCAGTCCTCTATCTATCCTGAGAGATTGCAGTTCAGGGAGTGGATTATTAGCCTTTGACTGCGCCAGCCGTTAAGCCAGAGACTATACGTCGCTGCAAGAACAGCACCATAATTACAAGTGGAATGGTCACGACGATAGCGGCAGCAGAGACCTCACCAAAGGCAATCTGATGCTCTCCGTTAAAGAGTGGAATAGCTACTGTCACCGTCTGTGCATTTGAGTCATTAGTCATGGTCAAACCGAACAGGAAGTCGTTCCAGACGGTGATGAACGACAGAATCGCGGTGGTAAAGACTCCTGGAGCCGTGAGCGGCAAGACGATGCGCCACAACGCCCCAAGTCGAGTCGTACCGTCAACTAAAGCAGCTTCTTCAAGGTCCGGGGGCAAATCACGGAAAAACGACGTCAAGAAGTACACCGTGACCGGCAAGGCGATGACGAGGTAGGGGATGATCAGCGCGACATAGGTATTGTAGACATTGATGGTGCCGGTAAAAAAGACAAAGAGCGGCCCCACCAGGGCAATGAGCGGGAACATCTGGACCGAGAGTATAATTGCCAGCACGCCTCCTTTGCCTCTGAATTTCGTGCGCGCGATGGCATACGCGGCGATTGAACCGAAGAGCAACGCCAGGATCGTCGTCACAATCGCCACAATCGTGCTATTCAAAAGATCTTTCGCAAAAGCGGGCTGAACGCTTAAGAAGGCTTGCGAATAGTTGTTCGTGGTGAACGACTGTGGGAAGAGGGTGGGTGGCGACGCGTTGATTTCTGAGTCAACCTTTATCGAGGTGATCGCCGTCCAATAGAATGGGCCAAGGGCGATGATGAGCACAACTATTACCGCAATATAGCGACCAATGACTCCCCAGTTTATTCCTCGCCCTGGTGTTGTATC
>DMFQ01000294.1 GCA_003450555.1 Ktedonobacter sp. | reverse complement strand
ATTGGAGATACGGTTGCAAAACAGTGAATATTTTTGCACAAACGGACTTCTTTGTGACCCTGTTTGAAGCATCAACCTTGCTCGTTTTAGCTCAGGTATGATTGTAGGCGTTGGCCTCCATTCAGTCAAGTAGCTCGATCGATTCGGAAACAATTGCTGACTGAAGCAGGGGCAGTCAGCTAAACTCTGCGAATACCGGGAGATGATCGCTGGCTTCGTGGCCCGGAACGCCCGCGGCCTTGACTACGACATGTGATTTTTCGAGGCGGGGAGCCAGTTCTGGGCTGGCGAAGATGAAGTCGATGCGGCCAGCGGGTGACGACGCTGGATAGGTGTAGCCAGGAGTGCGTGGGTTGACGCGGCGGTAACAATCAACGTAGCCAGCTTTGTAGAGCAGCTCAAGCCCGGCGCGAGGTGCGTAGAGGAGGCTGGCTGAGTTTGTTATAGCCGAAAGGAGGGTGTTTCCTGGAATGGCTTTGAGGATGCGTATGGATGAACGCGTGACGATGTCAAGCTCTGTCTGTCCAATGGCATTGGTGTATTGCTTGAGATACTCTTGTTCGGGGTCGAACACGTAGGAGAGGAGCGTGCTGGTCTTCAAGCCTTCTCCAGGGGCAATGGCGTTGAAGTCACCCATGAGCAGATGGGGCGTTCCTCGCCTGACTGACATGATGTTGAGAATTTCTTGTACTTCAGCTCGTCGAATGCGATTACTCTCAACTCCCTTGTAGAAGTCGGCTGTCAGGTGTACCACGAAGGCGGTGAGGGGGTCGCCGTTGTTTTCCTCGATGGTTACCTCGAGGAGATGCTGCTTGGTCAAGATGTCGGGGCGAACGTGAGCCTGCATGTCTTTTATTGGCAGGCGGCTGAGCAGGCCGACGTGCCAGTCTTTGTGATGCTTTGCCTGTCCGCTCAAACGCAGGTGCATGCCGAGTTTTTTGGCTAGCTCTTCGGCAACGTGTGGATTGGTGGCCTCAGTGAGGCCGATGACGTCAGCCCTGGTTGCTTCTATGATGGTAGCTAATTTATCGATGCGATGCATTCCACCTGTTTGTATGTTATAGGAGAGTATGCGAGTCATGTGTGCTCCCTCGGGTGACTCCACTTGGAACGCAATAAATCGGGTTCCATACGTTATTGTTTAGTTCGCCAATTCATTTTAGCACAACGTAATCAGCATTTGATGAGTTTTTTGTGGATGGGACGGGCTTCGTTAGTACAAACTGCAGATTGATTATGCTCGTACATTCAATCAAATCCTGATCTCATGAGTAATAGTAGCACCATTGAGAATTCTTACTGCGGCCTGGACATTATTCCAGGGGACTAGCCAAAAGAATGAACAATTTAGTTTGCCGATATGATAAACTTGTTACTGACTCAAGATTGAGCGTGAATGCTGAACGTACCCGCTGGAACTTATTGGTTCGTCTACTCTTGGGTTTCACTATTTTTAAGAGTACCAATGCAATGAAAGGAAGAGAGACATGGCAAAGCAATGTAGTCATCTTGATCAGATACGAGAGGTCACGCCGAGCGCGAATGGCTGTGAGGATTGCTTGAAAACTGGTGATAGCTGGGTTCACCTGCGTGAGTGCATGATTTGCGGGCACGTTGGATGCTGTGATTCCTCGAAGAACAAGCACGCGACGAAGCATTTCCACGCAACCAATCACCCGATCATTCAATCCTTCCAACCAGGTGAAGATTGGCGCTGGTGCTATGTTGACGAGGTGATGCTCTAGTCACCTCCAGTTAATATTATTGGGACTGGCTAGCGCTGAACGAGCGGACGCTGCGCTTCCTGCATGTGATGTGCCATTAACTGGTGAGCGTCTCCGCCATGACTGGCTGGGTCGGTGTGGATGATGGCTTCAGAGATGCCTTCGATCTGGTGAAATAGGCGATGACGTACCTCTTCAGCAATGGCGTGCGCGTTGGCAATCGTCAATTCTGGATCGACCTCAATGTTGAGAGAAACGTGCAGCGTGTGACCAACCCAACGCGCACGGGGGTCGTTAACGGCCTCAACACCGGGAACTTCGCTTGTTGTTGTCACAATAGTGGGGATGAGACGCGGGTCAACAGCGTCGAGGAGGCGCTGCAGGACACTGCGCGTGGTTGAATAGACGACGGTGAGAATTACCACGGTGATGATCAATCCAGCAATCGGGTCTGCAAGTGGGAAGCCAAGGGCGACGCCGATCAGTCCAAAGAATGCCGCCAGCGACGTGAGTCCATCGATGCGAGAATGTTGTCCGTCGGCAATAAGTGGAATGCTATTGATGCGCTTCCCCACTGAAATTTTGTACTGCGCGAGGACCTCGTTGCCTGCAACCCCAATCAAGGCTGCGGCCATACTTAGATAGAGTTGCGTTGGAACATTGCCGCTGGTGAGCTTTTGGATGGACTCAACCGCGCCGGCAACCGCGCTGGCAATAATTACGAGTACGATGAAGATGCCAGCCAGGTCCTCGGAACGATAGTAGCCGTAGGTATAGCGCTGGTTGGCTACACGGTTGGAGAGCACAAAGGCGATCCAGAGGGCAACTGTGGTCAGTACATCGCCGAGATTGTGGAGGGCGTCAGCAAAAAGTCCCGCGCTGCCGCCAATTCCGGCGATGCCGAACTGAATTGCCGCGACGAGAAACATGCCAGCTGTAGAAATCTGGACGGCGCGCAGCCCTGCTTTGTTTCCGTACAGGTCGGCATCGACGCGCCCATGCTCGTGACCGTGTCCACCATGGTCGTGGTCGTGTTGCTCTTCGTCGTGATCGTGATGGGTAGTATC
>DMFQ01000426.1 GCA_003450555.1 Ktedonobacter sp. | reverse complement strand
CTTCTCACTAGGTGACATGTTAGCTTTGGCAAAGTGGGGACAAGCATTTGTCTATGCTGAAGCGCGGGACGAACTTACAGCTAGCCTTAAAGCTTATCAATGATGCACAGGGACTGATACAATCAACTTTCACGGAGCATAAAAATACAGGCAAAGCTCAATATCCGGTAATTTATCCAGATTGCAAGGGATGGATTCTCCATAAGCAAGGTAAAAATAAGGAAGCGATCCAATGCCTGGAAGATGCAGTCAAGCTAGAAGCTAACGCTGAGATTTACCTCCATCTTGCTTTGTCTTATGAGGCCATGTCACAAAAGATCCTCTTCAGACAACAGAGGCAGAACCTGGTCAAGCAGATACAGACATGTTGCAAGCATATCCAAGAACTCGACATCAACGGTCAATACGAACAGCAGGTAAATGATTTGCTGCAACGCCTTTAATAAGATGGCTATGCCTCGAATATACGATGCAAATTTTGTCTCGCTATCGGCNNACCCTTGCGGTCAACCTGGCGGCTTGACACAAAGCGATCTTACGAGTACGCTACATGCACATTGACCTACCCATCAATCAACAGCAAAAAAGTAGAGAATATATGTCACCTCGTACAGAAGAAACCAATGCGCGGATACGCGAAGAGCAGAAGGAGCGTATTCTCGAAGCCGCTAAAGCTATTTTTGCGCATAAAGGATTTAGCGAGACAAAAATGTCGGATATCGCTACCGCCGCTAACGTCAGTTACGGACTGGCCTATCACCATTTCGCTAATAAAGAAGCTATTTTCACCAGCCTGTTACAAAAAGCCCTTCAGGGGGCGCTCGGAACTCATGCAGCGCGCGCGTCCAACCTGGGACCCCCTGGGATCGCCTGCACTGGCTGACTTCCGAAATAGTGCGAGGAGCGCAGGATGAGCCGGAATTCGATATGTTAGTACTTCAGGCGTTAACCAATCATACTGTGCCGCGGGAGACGCACAAGATGGTGTTGCAAGAGAGCCAGTTGAGCCACGAGGCGTTGAAACTTCACTCAAAAACTGTCTCTTCGGCTTCCGAACTCGCAGCGGAGCAAATTTTGTCTCGCTATCGGCCCTACCAGCGCATGTCTACAACTTGCACTATGCTGGTGAACAGTTTCTCTATCAATCATCAAACACTTCAGCGCCAGTTGGCTCTATCCTTGCTTCTTTGTTCATAGTCTGGCGAAGTCCTGACAATGCGTAGTAAATGGATTTCCGGGCTCTGTTCTGGTTCCCTAACGGACGATGATCTGCTATGCAATGCCATGGGTTGTATGATAAGTTCTCGGCGAAAGCAAGTTGACCCTTTGAATCAAATCTCTGCACTGGTAGACGTAACCTTGCTACTGGTATAAATGGTGAGAGCTTTTCCGGCCACTCCACGGATGCATTTTCAATTGGCATCCGGTAGGCATCGGTCTGGAATTGAATCATGAAATCGAAATGTACTTCTTTTGTACTAAGTGTGTTAACCATTGCTTCTCTTAGATAATTGGCCGAAGGTTTCCTGGGTACCTTAGTTTTCTCATCGGAGCAAGGTTTGATCGAGTAGTGAATAGCCTGCCCATCGCCAAACAGGTAGGCCACACAACTAAAATATGGTACTTCTAAGGGGCTATTTTGGGTCTTAGAATACAGGCCTTGCATGGTTGCATCTAAAAAATGAGAATCAAAGGGATTTATAAAATAAAAAAGCGGTGATCCCTCGAATACATGCCTCTGCAATTTGAGATTCTCTATGATATTCGGCGTAGTAAAGGTTGGCGCGCTGATACCGGTGAAATCCTGGGTCCATTTTTCGTCGTCGAGGAGTTTATCGCCCTCTACACCCATGAGTTTTATTCCTATACTCAGTACTCCGTTATCCTTCATATCGGCAGGTGCTAAAGGGCCTGGTCCAGCGAATCTTACCCAGGCAGGATATGTTTTGGGGTATCTAAAAACACCTTGTCGCAAGTTGTCAGCGAGGTCGGGCAGAACCTCGAACTCTCCCCTTACAACACCATACGTTTTAGTATTCCCGGCACGCAGAGCAAAGCTATCTGCGTAATATTTGTGAGTGAACTGAGCCATCTGTTGTATGATCAAGTCAGTAATTTCATTTTCATTGAGCAAGAGCTTTTCTTCGCTTATCTGCAGATGGTCGTCTTTTCGCTTAAAATTGATAAGGAACTGCGCCAGTGCAGAGATTGGTTTCCTGAAAATCTTATCAAAGGTATTCCGGTAATAGGGATCGATCCGACGCTCAATATAGAAGAGCGCGAGGAACAAATCGTTGATGCGTTTTTTAATACTCATAGCCACTGCTCCATTTGGCTCAGGAATTTTAGAACGTTTTCAGCTTCAATTTCTTCACCAGGTCAGCCGTTGCTTCACCGATAGCCACCGAAGGCACGTGGAGAGCCTGCACAAGCTTTTCGGCTGTAAGATTCTCCCTCACCCACGCCCGCAATTGCTCTTCATCAGGAGCCTGGCCTGCTACCATAGGCAATATTGACAGGTCAATATACTCAAGCAGAAATCGTTCGAGGTTGCTCAGGCTATGCTCCTT
>DMFQ01000404.1:4435-4711 GCA_003450555.1 Ktedonobacter sp. | reverse complement strand
CGCTACAGGGGTAGTTAATAACATTCCCAAAAAAGTCACTAATATGATTACAAGGAAAAGCACACAAATGATGAGTGTCGACAAAATGAGAGGAGAAAAGGAAAACGAAATTTGAATGCCGAGAGGTAAGCGAAGGAGAAATCTTTCCCTTATTGCAACATGTTTCGACTTCTGAGCTTTGGTAACCTTGGGAGAACGCTTAGAATTCTTAGACACAAATCCTCCTGCTTTATGCAAGAGGTATGCCATAAGTCAGTCTTGCTGGTACCTTACCTC
>DMFQ01000404.1:2819-4279 GCA_003450555.1 Ktedonobacter sp. | reverse complement strand
TTTAGCTGCTTACGCCGAGATCAGTCACTGAAATGAACCCTTGACAAACGCTGGTGCCTTTTCTATACTCGCCTTAACGGTTCTATCAGAACGCTCTAGAAGAACTGTAATGAGATGGATAGCCATGCTTGTGAAAGAGAGCCTGCTCCATGTATGAATTGCTTGTGCTTGCGCTGCTGATGCATTGGCCATTGCATGCATATCTGATTGCAGCCATTGCCAATAACATCCTTGGGCCCTGGGAGAAAATCAGTCGGGGGTCACTCTCTGCTCTGTTAACGAGATTAGAGCACACCGGGTTGATTGCTCCGGCTGATCCGACCCAGGTTCCTTTTCCAACGGTTCGCCCGGCACGGGTGTTTGCCATTACGCCCACAGGGCGTGAGCGCTTTTATCAGCTCATGATGGACACCACCTCTAACCCAGGAACCTATCAACGGCTCTTCCGTGTCAAAGCGCTGCATCTGGAGTTCATCTCCCCTGAGGATCAACTCTACCTGGTCGAGCATTACCTCACCTACTGCCAGACCGGATGGCGCTACCAGCAAACCGAGGCTCAGGAGTTTGCCTCCAATCCCGTGAAACAGGAGCTGGCGAGTGATTTCTTCAGCGCCGTGGCCCTTGATATGATGGGAGTGATGGCCCAGGAGTGGCAGTTAGAGTCCGCCTGGGCAGGGCGGCTCCGGGAGCGGGTCGTCGCAGTCATGAAACAGGACCAGGAAAGAGTTGAAGTGGAGCAAGAAAGAAGGAAACCATGACGAAAAAAGCATCCTCCCTGCCGCGCGGGCAGCGCATCATGAATACCATCTTTATGCGAATGGTTCGCGTGGGCCTCATTCCGGGAGCACACCTGATCAGCGTGCCCGGTCGAAAGAGCGGTGTCATGCGCACGACGCCGGTGTTTGTGCTGAGACACGAGGGACACCGGTGGCTTGTCGCCGGTTTTGAGCAGGCGGACTGGGTGAAGAACCTCCGTGCAGCAGGATGGTGTGTGCTGATTCATAACCGCCGCCAAGAGTGGGTGGCAGTGATCGAAGTGGAAGAAGCCAGAGGTCCGAGCACCATTGCTCCGAGCATTCGTCCGACGCGCACCTAGCGGCAACAGGGGATTTACCATCAAAGCGGATGCCTCGCTTTCAGCATTCATGAATGGTCATCGACATTTCATCATTGATCTCACGCTATTCCAGTACTTTTCAATAGCTGTCCAGATGTCTGCATTGGTAGATCGAGTAAAAAAGGCGTGATGGACAGTTTTCTTTTTGGCTTTTTTCTGTATTTGGGAGACTCAGCAGTTGCACCTCTGGCCCGCTTAGACTCTCGGGTCGCTGGGCGAGCAACGCTTCCACTTCTGCGGCTCCCGCCTGCTCCGTGATGTGCCGCACACTCGCTTCCGCTGCCTCTACCCCCAGGAAAAACGCCAGTTCGCGCTGCGCTGTCCGAAACGGCATCCACGTTCC
>DMFQ01000404.1:0-2709 GCA_003450555.1 Ktedonobacter sp. | reverse complement strand
GGCAGAAAGGGCTAGACTTACGGCAAAACCACAGAGAAATACCTATACGTGTTATAGATAGAGAGAGAGAAGGCGAGGATACATACTATGACGGCAGGAACTCATGAAAGCTATACGGAAGCCACTGCAACAGATTTCGAGATTGTCATCGGCCTGGAAGTGCACTCACAACTGCTGACAAAAAGTAAAATGTTTTGCGGGTGTAGTACGGACTACGCGAACGATGCACCCAATACCCATGTCTGTCCTGTTTGTATGGGCATGCCCGGCGTGCTACCGGTAATCAACCAGCAAGCTGTTGCCTACACGATCATGACGGCTCTTGCCCTTCATTGCAACATTCCGGCCTACTCAAAATTTGATCGCAAGAACTATCCTTACCCTGACCTGATGAAAGGTTACCAAATCTCGCAATATGATATACCGCTCAGCAACGATGGCTATCTGATGATTGAGCACAAGGGCCAGACGCGAAAAATTGGTATTACGCGCGTTCACCTGGAGGAGGATACCGCGCGTCTGCTCCATCACGATAGCTATAGCCTGATTGATATCAACCGTTCTGGTACGCCGCTGATGGAGATTGTCAGCGAGCCTGATATGCGTTCTCCCGAAGAGGCGCGGCTGTATATGCAAAAACTACGCGAGATCCTGGTCTATCTTGGTGTATCTTCTGGACGTATGGAAGAGGGAAGCCTGCGTTGCGATGCCAACATTTCCATTCGTGCGCGGGGACAGCAAGAGTTGGGTGTCAAGACCGAGATCAAAAACATGAATAGTTTTCGTTCTGTCGAGCGCGCACTTGAATACGAGGGGCAGCGGCAAATAGCGATGGCGCGTGCTGGGGAGACTATTCATCAAGAGACACGAGGTTGGGTAGAAACAAAGGGTATTACGGTACCGCAGCGCAGCAAAGAACAGGCGCATGACTATCGCTACTTCCCCGAGCCGGACCTGCCGCCGCTCTTAATCAGTCAGTCCTGGGTTGAAGAGTTGCGCTCGGCTCTGCCGGAGTTGCCCGATGTGCGCCATGCTCGTTACCGCTCTGAATTTGGTCTTTCAGTACAGGACGCTACTGTCTTGATAGAGGAGAAAGCGCTTGGTGATTACTTCGAGCAGGTCATGGATGCTTCAAAAGTGAGCGACAGCAAGGCGCGAGCCAAAACTGCCAGTAACTGGCTGCTCAGCGAAGTCGTCCGCTTGCTTAAAGCAAACGCCATTTCAATACAATCCTGTCCTCTGTCGCCAGCCTCGCTGGCGAATTTGCTTGATCTGCTCGATAAAGGGCGCATCAATGGCACACAAGCCAAAGAGGTGCTGGATGAAGCCTTTGCTTCTGGCGAACTACCCGAAGCAATCGTCGAAAAGAGAGGCCTTAAACCGCCGATCAGTGATCAAGGCGAGCTTAATCGCATTATAGAGGGGGTGATAGCTAGCAATCCCAAATCCGTGAACGACTACCGAGGGGGCAAGACAAACGCCTTGCAATGGCTGGTAGGTCAGGTCATGAAACAAACACGCGGCCAGGCAAAGGCCGACATCGTACAAAAACTTTTGAAATCACAACTGGACGAGAGTCCTTCAACATAGAAGATCACTCGTACCTTAGACAAGGAGAAAGCAGATATGCACGACGAGGTGAAGTCTGCCGCACTAAATCCCTATCACATGGCGGTTCAGCAGTTTGAGTTAGCCGCTGACATGCTTAACCTCTCAGAGGATATGCGGGAAATACTGCGACAGCCCAAACGTGAACTCACTGTCAATTTCCCGGTCCGCTTAGACAATGGTCGTATCAAGACATTCACCGGCTACCGGGTTCAGCACAATGTCAATCGTGGCCCTGCAAAGGGCGGTATTCGCTATGGTCCCGAGGTAACCCTTGACGAGGTCAAGGCATTGGCAATGTGGATGGCCTGGAAGTGTGCCGTCGTCGGTATCCCATTTGGGGGCGCCAAAGGTGGAGTCATCTGCGATCCCAAGACAATGAGCTCGGCAGAGTTAGAGCGCATGACGCGCCGCTATGCGACAGAGATATCCATCATTATCGGGCCACGAAGCGATATTCCAGCTCCCGATGTCAACACGAACTCGCAGGTAATGGCGTGGATTATGGATACCTACTCGATGCACGAAGGTTTTTCCAGCCCCGCGGTAGTTACCGGTAAGCCCCTCTCCATAGGTGGAAGTGAAGGACGCAATGATGCGACCGCTACTGGTGTATTATTCGTGACCCGCCAGGCCGCCAAGCGCCTCGGTATGCCCTTACAGGGTGCTCGTGTCAGCGTTCAAGGTTTTGGCAACGCTGGCGCCATTGCCGCGCGACTCTTCCATAACGAGGGTTGTAAAATTGTAGCCGTGAGCGATACCAGGGGCGGTATCTATAATGAGTCTGGCCTTGAACCATCTTCTGTCTTGCGCCACAAGCAGGAACAGGGTAGTGTCGTTGGTTTTCCCCGCGCCCAGTTCATTGGAGTGCATGACGTGTTGGAAGTTCCCTGCGACATCCTTATCCCCGCTGCGACTGAAGGAGTAATCACTGCGGCTAACGCTGATCGCGTTCTGGCCCGTATCATTGCCGAAGCCGCCAATGGTCCGACCACCCCTGAGGCAGACGTCATTCTCTTCAAGAAGGACATTGTGGTGATTCCTGACATCCTGGCCAATGCTGGCGGTGTGACGGTCAGCTACTTTGAGTGGGTACAGGAT
>DMFQ01000423.1 GCA_003450555.1 Ktedonobacter sp. | reverse complement strand
ACGCAAGCGTCCCCCCCCATCGACCACGCCACTCCCGCCCCTACGAGATGAGGGGACGAGGGCGACGCAAGCGTCCCCATTCCACATCCGCGCCGCTCCCGCCCCTACGGGTTGATAGTGACGATGGAAGATGTTGGCTGCATAGCGGTTGACAATACCTCAATGTAGACAGTATACTTGCAGTAAGGTTGTTATGTATGTTGATCAGAATTGTCAACAATACTTGGAACTGGGGGACCTCCTCATACTGTCACAATGAAGTGAGCTAGCAGTTTAGATCGTACTCCGGGCAACATACATGTCAGGTTGAATGAGCAAAAGCGACGAAGCCCATTGCCCTCCCTCCACCGTCGAACTTTGAATTATTAGCACATACAGGGATATCTTCGTGTCATTTTCGCGGGACGCGCACAGTAGATGTAGCAAACACGCGAGGAATGATCCATTACCAGCTGATCTGGTGAATGCAGGTGAAGATATTTTGAAGAAGGGAATATTGCATGTCCGATCACGAAGACTCAAAGAATAACTTGTTTGCTCTGGGAGAAGGGGTGGGCAGTAAGGTTGAGCGTATCAAAATCGAGAGCGCGCATCTACGCGGGCAGATACGAGAGGAATTAGCACAGGACACCGCGCGCTTCACTGAAGACCAGGTGCAGCTCATCAAGTTCCACGGAATGTACCAGCAGGAGGACCGCGATGTTCGGCAACAGCGCAAAGCGGCCGGTTCGGAGAAAGCGTACCAATTTATGATACGCTCGCGTATCCCTGGTGGGGCAATGACTGCCGAACAATATCTTATCGAGGATGAACTGGCCGGACGCTACGGCAATGGCACATTGCGCATCACCACGCGCCAGGGCTTCCAGTTACACGGCATCCTCAAAGGCGATATACACCCAACCATCCACGCGATAAACGAGGCTCTGCTATCCACCCTGGCGGCATGTGGCGATGTGAATCGCAATGTGATGGCGTGTCCCGCACCAGCAGCCAGTCGCGCGCAGGCACAGGTTCAAGAAATAGCTCACCGTATTGCTATGCACCTCGCGCCGCGAAGCCATGCCTATCACGAAATTTGGGTTGATGGTGAAAAGTTAGATACAGTAACGCTCGATCAGGAACATGAAAGCGAGCCTATTTATGGCCCTACCTATCTCCCACGCAAATTCAAGATTGGTGTAGCCTTTCCCGGCGACAACTGTATTGACATCTATACGCAGGATATTGGCCTTGTTGCCTGCCTTGATGGAGAGCAGCTTGATGGCTTTACCGTACTGGTGGGCGGCGGTATGGGCATGACCCATGGCAAAACTGAGACATATCCTCGACTGGCCACACCCCTCTGCTATGCTACCGTCGATGAGGTCTTAGCGGTGGTTGAAACGATTGTAATGATTCAGCGCGATTACGGCGATCGCAAGAACCGCAAGCACGCGCGTATGAAATATGTCATAGAGGAACAAGGTATTGCCTGGTTCCGCGCTGAACTGGATCAAAGGCTGGGTCATTGCGTACAGGACCCACGCGAGGTGTCCTGGCATGATGCTGAAGATCACCTGGGCTGGCACTCGCAAGGGGACGGAAGCAACAGACTATGGTTCCTCGGCCTCTTCGTCGAGAACGGGCGCGTCAAAGATGACGATACCACGTGCATGCGCACAGGTCTACGGCGTGCTATCGAGGAATTTCGACCCGGCATTCGTCTGACTGCACAGCAAAATATCATTCTGACTGACATAACCGAGGCTCAGCGTAGACCATTGACGACCCTACTCGCGAGCTATGGCATAGCGACAGACCCTGCCAGATTGGGCACTCGTCGTTTTGCCATGGCCTGTCCCGCGCTGCCAACCTGTGGTCTGGCACTGGCTGAAGCTGAGCGCGTGCTCCCAATGGTCACACAACAGATTGAGGCTGATCTTCAGTCCATGGGTCTGGCCAACGAGTCTGTAAGCATACGTATGACGGGCTGTCCCAATGGCTGTGCAAGACCCTTTATGGGGGACATCGGTTTCGTTGGTCGCACGAAGGATATCTACAATATCTATCTCGGTGGCGACATGTCCAATACGCGCATGAACACGCTCTATGCTCCCTCCGTACACCTGAATGAATTGGCAGCTACGATACGTCCTCTGCTAGCTCTGTGGAGAGATGAAGAGAGAGGGCGCCTACCCGGAGAGTCCTTCGGTGATTTCTGTTATCGCGTCGGCTTCGCATACCTGCGCGACCAGCAACGAGCGCTTGCTTGATACGCCTGAGACGTTTCAGCAGAGGAGAAATTGATGCCAAATTACTATCCTGTCATGCTTGATATACGCGGCCGCCTGGCCATCGTCGTTGGTGGCGACCGTATAGCGGCGGAGAAGGCGGCCGGGCTTTCCGCGAGTGGCGCCAAGGTGCGCGTAATCAGCTCCGAGTTTTGCGGTGAACTTTTACGGCAGGGCGAGCATAAGCAGGTCACGTTGCAGCATACAGCCTATGAACCTGGCGATCTGGCCGGCGCTTTCGTGGTGATTGCAGCCACAAATGATCCCCAGCTTGTGCAGACCATCTGGAACGAAACACAGGAACGCGGGCAATTGCTCAACATTGTAGATGTTCCGCAGTATTGCTCATTCATTCTGCCTTCGATCCTGCGACGCGAGCAGCTCACCATCGCTGTTTCGACAGAAGGAGCCAGCCCCAGTCTTGCCAAACGCATTCGTCACAGCCTGGAGGAAAGCTTCCCAGCGGAGTATGGTCTGTACTTGCGCTTAGCAAGCCTGGCGCGCACACACCTGCGCAACAACGGAGTCCCCTATGACAGGCGTGACGATTTCTTCAAAGATTACTACGCTTCGGATGTGCTGCACATACTCAGCGAGGGAAATACGACGGAAGCAATAGCATTGATCGCGGCGCTGCTCCAGGATTACGGAATCGACGTTGCGGTAAGCGCACTGGAGACAGCATTGAAACAGGAGAAAGAGGAAGAGCATGTCAACAGTGATGCGTGAAAGAAACAGCAGCGCAGATAGTGGAGGGCGTAGAGAGCAATGGGAGCAAACTGCTGACCAGCATTTTGATACGATACCACAGTTGTCAGAGCGGTTTGCACGCGGAAAGGTCTACTTAGTTGGAGCAGGACCAGGTGACCCCAGGTTGATCACACTCAAAGGTCTGGACTGTCTTCGCGCAGCTGATGTCGTGATTTACGATCGCCTGATTAGCCCACTGCTGCTTGAGGAAGCATCTTCCCACGCCACACGAGTATTTGCCGGCAAAGAACCTGGATGTCACTCCATGAAACAGGAGCAAATCAATGCTTTGCTCATCACGTATGCGCTACAGGGGTGCCTGGTGGTACGCCTGAAAGGAGGCGATCCCTTCCTCTTTGGGCGAGGAGGCGAAGAGGCGCTGGCACTGGCAGATGCTGGCATCTCGTTCGAGGTCGTGCCCGGTGTGAGTTCAGCCATTGCGGTACCCGCTTATGCAGGCATTCCCGTTACCCATCGCGACCATGCATCTTCTGTCACCATCGTGACGGGGCATGAGCAACAGTCGCAGGCATCTGCTGGTGTGAAATGGGAGCAATTCGCACAGATGGAAGGCACGCTTGTCATCATGATGGGTGTAGAGTCCCTCGGGCACATCAGCCAGCGACTGCTCACAGGTGGACTCGCGCCTAGTACGCCAGCCGCGGTTATCCAGCAGGGTACTGTCCCGCAACAGAAGGTAGTTAGCGGCAGTGTTGAAAACATCGCCGAACGCGCCAGGGCGGCCGGGATCAAGTCTCCAGCCGTGATTGTGATTGGTGCGGTTGTCGCTCTCAGCGATCCTCTCGCGTGGTTTCATACGGCGGGGCTTGCAGAGATAGGTATTGGGGAAGCAGAAAGGTTTCAAGCGTAAACAGATGAAATTGTTACTCAGTTGCATATCAACGAAGCATTCGACACTTAAAAAGCACTGGACGCAAACGAACCAGGATATTCTGTGCCCCCTGACAGTGCTGGGGAGTTATCAGAAACCCCAGGAAGATCTGGGAGGCTTGCTCTGTCTCATTGAAGATATGGGAAGCTCACAGAAGACGCTGGATCTCAAGATGGCCGCGGGTATGGTCACTTCCGAGGATGGAGTATTTGTTACTTCTTTTTCCGGTGTCCACGAGGTAGATACCGACCTGGGTATCATACGCAAGGAATATCGTAAGCTCACCTCTTTTCAATGCGCTGCACTCCATCTCCCGCACGCAGCGCGGCTATCTTGTCGCGAGCACGGGCTTAGATCTCTTATTGGAATTTAACCGGAGCGGGGAGATTCTCTGGAGCTGGTGGGCCACCGACCACGGCTTTGAGTTGACGCCTAACGGTCAGCCCAGGGTCGTGGATAAACTGGCAGATCACCGGACGATCCAGTACGGGACGCTCGCGCAGACGACGCACATCAATTCAGCAGCGGAGCTGCCCGATGGCAGATTCCTGGCCTCTCTGTTTCACCAGGGCATGGTTGTCGTCATCGAGCGCGAGACCGGCGCGTGGCACCCCGTTTTAGAGGGCCTGGATCATCCCCATGCTGTGCGTGTTTTGGACGAGAGCCACTTTACCGTCGCGGATACCGTTCGCGGGAGAGCGCTGTTGGTCAAGATCAACAAGATGGGAGATGGGGCGCACGTCGAGGCAGAAATTGATACCGGCACAAACTGGCTACAGGATTGCCGTTATGACAGCGAGCATAATTGCTGGGTACTGGTTGACGGCAAAAATTCACGTGTCGTCTTGCGGCGTGGTCGCGCGGGCAATAAAAAGCTGGCCGAGTTCAACTTCGATCCAGAATGGCGTTTATATGAAACGCATATATTGTAATGGGTACATCGATGTAGACCGCAAGTGTCATCCGTAGGGGCGACCTTGATGGTCGCCCGCGTCCGGGTGCATCGCGCTTGCCTGGTGGAAAAGGGCCAGACCCCCGGCGGGCGACCATCAAGGTCGCCCTCTACGGATCATTCGGCTTGGGTCGCCCTCGTAGCCCTT
>DMFQ01000347.1:5875-6099 GCA_003450555.1 Ktedonobacter sp. | reverse complement strand
ATGAGATTGTTTTTGGGATGACGATGGAGGAGTTCACTGAGAAATACACTAAACCCTCTTAACGTAGTCATATGACCTGTTATACACCTCAAATCCCACCGACTCGTACAACTTCCTGGATGCCTCGTTGCTGCTGACTGAATACACGATAGCCGTCTGCATGCCAGTTGCCTTTAATCTTCGCAATCCTTCCAGCATCACCGCTTTACCCAGTCCCTTCCCTC
>DMFQ01000347.1:4702-5684 GCA_003450555.1 Ktedonobacter sp. | reverse complement strand
TGCGAAGGTTCCGTCGTCTGATGCCGCGACAAGGTCAAACTCGGGCGTGTATCCCGGAATACCTCTCATGCGTCGATAAGACTCAGGGGTTACCGTCGAATGGTGCCACACCTCCCTGTGCAGTGCGACGCGCTGTTCAAACTCTTCTACTCCCACGACATGGCGGACGATCCACCCATCAGGTAAAACTCCTGGGGGTATGGGCTGGTTGAGATCCCTACGCATATGTAGTGTATGCGACTCTTGCCGCTGGTATCCGTGTTTGAGAAATACGTTTATGAGCGGCAGGTCATTTTCAAACGCACAAAAGGAGGGGGAAGTCCCTGCTGCTTCTGATGCTTGCTGGTGCTCCTCTCCTAAGGACAGCATCTGCTCCAGCAGGCCATCCTTGTCGTTGCCATCTATGCGAGGGTCTACCTGTATTATAACTTCATGCGCACTTATCCAAACAAAGCCAAGCAGCTCTCCTTGCTCGTTTTGCCAGAGTTGTACATTCTCGCGGGGATCATAGACAGTATTTTTGTATATGCCCCAGAGTAGGTCCCCCACGTGCCAGTAGCTACGCCGCATATCCTCTTTTATGATAGAGGAAACGAACGTTTTCAGGGTCTGGAGGTCATTTTCGTCACTGAAAGGACGCGACTGTATTATCATCCTAGTTCTCAGTTATTCTAGCGAATCTGTGGCACTTGGGGTTGATTCTGCGACGCCAAAAACCAGGCGTCGGCCTGTTTATTATCTACTTGCCACTGATAACCACAGAGATTACAGCGTAATGTCGTCGACTTGCTCATTGGGATAACTGGGAGAAAATAGAGTGTGAACCAACGCTGCGAACGCACACCTGTCTGATACCCTTCTCGGCCACATCCTGGGCATCTACCATACAACTGACCCAAAACCTTATTCTTCGCACGGGAGCCAAAAATAATAGAAGCTGATAACATAAGCACATAGAAAACAATCATGCATCAATCTCCAA
>DMFQ01000347.1:3255-4665 GCA_003450555.1 Ktedonobacter sp. | reverse complement strand
TGACCCAAAACCTTATTCTTCGCGCGGGAGCCAAAAATAATAGACGCTGATAGTAAAAGTACATAAAAAACAATCATATCTCAATCTCCAAGCGTAATAATGCCGACGACAACGACTTCCCGAGGGCATCACTCCTCAGCGAGCGCGAGGCTCCTCCGTTTAGCGCTCCGTGCAGCACAAACTTGAGAGCCAGGACATTGGGAACCTCGTAACGCTCAACCTCTCCTGTGATAATCCCCTGAAAATGCCGTTTCACGCGCTCGGCTGTCACTTCTCTCGTCAAAAGTTCATATGTCTCCTTATCAGGAGCAAAGAGGCTCAGGTCAGCTTTGTCACCCTTATCACCCGAACGAGCATGGGCAAGATGAACCAGTTGTTTTTTCATCAAGCTTCCTCCACACTGACCCTGATATATTCCTCTATTCTATTACGAGGAACGAGGGTGGGCCAGATACCTAATAGCCCGCGTGGCTCCATCATCCCGGCAGCGCCACCGATAAATGGAGGGCCGCTAAGCGCCAATGGCGGGAAGAGTCGTCCCAACTTCGCCGCCTCTTTTTTGTCAGCGCAGCGTATCGCTATGCGCAGATACACTTCGTTCAGATCATCGCTACGAGTAGAGTCGGCCAGGGGGCCGTGGATAGAGTTATAGCCCAGATATTCAACCACCGTTTCCTCCGCAGTGAGACCCACCTCTACCATGTGCTGCTGGATAATTTCAGCGGCGACGCGCGCTTTCGCCAGCGCATCCGGCCATGCATAGCCGATTAGCGCCTGCCCCATCACACCATCTTCATAGCCAGCCACGATCTTCAACGTATCGGGGGCGGGCTGTCCAGTCGCACCTGTCACGCGCACCTGGTTCGGCCCAATCTCCTCCATATGTAGCGTCGTCATATCCACGTCGACATCCGGGGTCATATAGTGGTGGGGATCATGCACCTCGTACAACAATTGCTCGCGCAGGGTATCAAAACTGACGCGCCCTCCCGTTCCCGGCGCTTTACTTATAATGGCCTCGCCGCTCTCCCAGACTTCAGAGATGGGATAACCGATGTGGGCAAGGTCGGGCATGGAGCGCCAATCTCCACCAAAGTTGCCGCCCGTTGCTTGCCCACTGCATTCGAGCAGGTGCCCAACCACTATACCCTGTGCCAGCCTGTCCCAGTCATCCCAATGCCAACCCAGTTCGTGGATCATGGGGGCCAGGAAGAGCGCTGCATCCGCTACACGCCCTGTTAACACAATATCGGCACCGCCGTCAAGGGCCTCCACCAGCGGACGCGCACCCAGATAGGCGCTGGCAAAGACCAAACGCTCGCGTACTGTAGCGATATCCTCCCCTGTATCCATATGGGCCAGTGAGACGCCCGCCGCCTGTATTTCGTCCAGTCGCTCCAACACTGAATC
>DMFQ01000347.1:0-3060 GCA_003450555.1 Ktedonobacter sp. | reverse complement strand
CCACCGGCGTTAAGGATAAATTTCACTCCTTTTGGCACGGCTATAGGAAGTAGCTCGGCCAGCATCGGCACAAAATCGCGCGTGTAGCCCAGCCTGGGATCACGCTGCCGATCTTTCTGCAGGATTGCCAGCGTCAATTCAGCAAGGTGGTCGGAGGCCATGTACTGTACATTGCCTCGCTCAATACTCGCCTTGATGGGCTTCCAGGAGTCTCCATAAAAGCCGAGTCCCCCGGCTATACGCACTGATTTCATGTATTGCCCTCTTGCTCTCGCTTCCTTTACCTCATGCCAAAGAGTTCTCGCGCGATCAACAACTGGCGAATTTCGTTGGTGCCAGCGCCAATCTCGCCCAATTTGGCGTTGCGCCACATGCGCTCAACCTCGAAATCGGTCAGGTAGCCCCAGCCGCCATGAATCTGTAACGCCTCGTCCGCCGCCCGCATCGATGCCCGCGCGGTGAACAGCAAGGCCGCCGCCGCCTCTTTACTGACCCGCTTTCCCTGCTGCGCCAGCCACATACAGCGGTGTGCCATCAGTCGCGCCGCCTCGAGATCGGTATACATATCTGCGATCTTGGCCTGGATCAGCTGGAAATTGGCTATTGGCTGGCCAAACTGCTCGCGCTCTCTGGCATACTTCATCGACACTTCCAGGGCCGCCTCTAAACCGCCAATAGCGCTGACCGCGAAAAAGGCGCGCTCCAGGTCAAGCCCGCTCATCACGACTTTGAATCCCTCGTTGACTTTGCCCAATACATTCTCTTCTGGCACAAAGGCGTCCTCGAAAACCAGTTCGCCCGTGGGAGAGCCACGCATGCCAACCTTTTCCAGCTTGCGAGCAACATGGTAGCCAGGTGTCTTTGTTTCAAAGATAAAGGCGGTGATGCCGCGACTGCCTGCCTCCGGCTTTGTCTTGGCATAGACTACGACTAGATCGGCAATGGGACCATTGGTGATGAACATCTTTGTCCCATTGAGCAGGTAGCCGCCGCTGGTAGCGCGCGCGGTCATCTGAATCCCCATGGCATCGGAGCCGGCATTTGGCTCGGTCAGACCTAACGCGCCGATCATTTCCGTGCTGGCCAGTTTGGGCAGGTATTTCTGTTTCTGTTCCTCTGTGCCATTGCGCAGTATATTGTGCGCACAAAGATTTAGATGCGCCCCAAATGACATGGCGATGGCCCCGTTAGCTCGCCCGATACCACGAGAGACCAGCGCGGCCATCAAGAAATCCCCACCGCTGCCGTCATACTCTTCAGGAATAGCGATCCCTGTATACCCCTGTCCGGCAAGACGCTGCCACATCCAGCGCGGAAAATCGTCGCTGCGCTCTATCTCGGTGTTGTGCGGCCTGATCTCATCCCGGGCAAAAGCAAAGGCACTTTCATAGGCAAGTTGATGCTCTTCAGGAAGTTCAAAATCCATGTCTTGTTGATCCTTTCTGGCGTTGCGAACAAGAGTTGGTCTAAGCGAGTTGAGGGTTTTCCCTTCTAAGATGATTGTACCATTCTTGAATTAAAAGTAGTGTACGCTGTATCAGACAAAAATTACAAGGGGGAATTAGACATTTACTTCCTTCCCTTTTTCGACAATCCTATCACCTTCTTCTGGGTGACAACAAGAGGATATGGCCAATAAAACATGTTATACTATCAGCAACCGATTGAAACACGGTAGGTCGGAAACACCTCCACACTGGGAAGCAGAAAGACATTCACATGTTCAATACAACTTCTCTCGAAGCGGTAAACGCCTCAAAGTTCTCACAACAATTCGTCAAGCCCCTTTATGACAACTACTGTTTCTCCAATATACCGCAGACGATCCGGTACCTCCTCACGGGCGCAGGGCAGAGCGCGCTTCCACTCGACGTATTTGGGAATCTGCCCACGAAATACGATCGGGTTATCTTGTTCTTTGTCGATGCCTTCGGCTGGCGTTTTTTTGAGCGCTACGCGGAAAAATACGAGTTTCTCAAGACTATGCTCAAGCACGGCGTTATTTCAAAGATGACCTCACAATTTCCTTCGACCACAGCCGCCCACACCACTTCCATTCATACAGGTCTGAATGTTGGCCAGAGCGGCATCTACGAGTGGCAGTATTATGAACCCATTGTCGATGATATTATTCTCCCCCTGTTCTTCTCCTACGCCAGGGACAAAAAGCGCGATACCTTAAAGCAGGCCCCGTTCCCTCCTGAAGCATTCTATCCGGAGCAGTCGCTCTACCAGCAGCTCAAGTCAGAGGGCGTGGTGTCGTACGTCTTCCAACACCAGTCTTACACTCCCTCGACATTTTCGAATTGCGTTTTTAAGGGAGCGCATGTTGTACCTTTCAGGTCTTTTAGCGATGTTCTCACGCGCCTGGCGGAAATTGTGCTGGCCCACAAGGCTCCTCCTTATTACTATTTTGTCTACTTTGACCGCATCGATATGCTGTGTCACCAATATGGACCAGCTTCCAGGCAATTTGAGCAGGAAGTGGAGAACTTCTTGCTGCTAATGGATCAACTTTTCTATCGAAAGATTCGTGGCAAGGTTTCCAACACTCTGTTGATCGTGACGGCTGATCATGGGCAGGTCGAGGTCGATCCCCGGACAACCATGTATCTCAACAAGCAAGCAACCAGCATCGAGCACTTTCTACAGACCAATCAAAGTGGGAGATTATTAGTGCCAGCAGGTTCAGCAAGAGACATGTTCTTATATGTTAAAGCAGAGTATCTCGATGAAGCTCTGGCACACTTGCAGAAGCAGTTCGAGGGCAAAGCAGAGGTATACAAAACAGCGGATTTACTGGCGCAGCGCTTTTTCGGTTCGCAAGAGCCATCCCAGCAGTTTTTGAACCGGGTGGGAAACCTGGTCATCTTACCCTATCCCGGCGAAACCGCCTGGTGGTACAAAGAAGGTATTTTTGATATGCACTTTTTGGGCCACCATGGCGGCCTGACTCCCCAGGAAATGGAGATACCTTTCATGGCGTTACCCATCTAACGAAAAATGGCAGCGGACGGGCTGGGCTTGCCCCTGCCCTGGAGGATTAACTATGCAAGAGGC
>DMFQ01000112.1:11990-12395 GCA_003450555.1 Ktedonobacter sp. | reverse complement strand
GACCAGCGCATTGTCTTTTTCAACACCGGCACCGGGTTTAAGGAGCAGTAGGAGGCACGTTTTGCAAGCGGTTGAAGACAAGATGGAGATTGTCCACCTCTACGTGGTCAGGGAAAAAGAGAAGAAGTCGTACGCGTTCCTGCCGCTGCTCTGTGCGCTGTTCTGTCTAGTAGGCATAGTGGCTGTCACGCTCTATTCGGCACAGCATCCTTACTACGAGTATAAGCGGTTGACTATTCCGGCTCAGTTCTTGCCGCTGAGAACCTTTACAGCCCAAGCGCCCATTATCCCGACTGGCATACAGGCGTTCCCGGCAACATACGCGGAAGGGGTACTGACACTGACGAACGGTTCCGTACTTTCGGAAGTGCTACCCCTAGGCGTTATTTTTGGTGGTGCTAGTGG
>DMFQ01000112.1:11428-11917 GCA_003450555.1 Ktedonobacter sp. | reverse complement strand
GTGCTACCCCCAGGCGTTATCTTTGGCGGCCAGAACGGCGAGGTACAAACCGAACAAGCCGTCTTTCTTCCGGCAGGCAATGCGACAGGGTACGGCGTCGCGACCGTCCGAGCGAAAGCGGTCGAGGCGGGCAGGGCTGGCAATATCCGGGCGTTAGCGGTGAACGCGGTGTACGGAACGGCGCTGTACGTGCGAAACCTGACTGCCTTTATGGGCGGTAGAGATAGCTACTCTATCCCCGTAGTCATACCCCGCGATACACAAACCGCGCTCCATGCGGCAAGGGCCGCGCTCAGTTGCACAGAAAGCTCAGATTGAAGCCATCTTGGCATCTCCATGCCGAGAAGTTGTCAACCGTCAACCCATAGCGGTAAAGCTGACTGCCAAGTGCCAATTTGTTACGTACCACGTTCCTTCGGACATGCGCGTCGTGGCGGCGCGGTTATCAGGCAAGCATTTTCTCATAGACGTTGCGTTTATACCCCGTCC